>NZ_JAHRYQ010000001.1:1500000-1800000 GCF_020622065.1 Geothrix sp.
AGGGCCCGGCCTTCTCCCGGGATCGGCAGGCCGAGGCCAGGAGCACCAGCCCAGCCGCCGCCAGGGCGGCTCCAGCCCGGCGCGGACAGGGCATCAGGCCCATTCCTCCGGCCCGTAATAGACCTCTACCGGCAGGCCCGGCAGCCGGGATCGCAGGCTGGCGGCCAGGGCGTCCATTTCGAGCCGCGGCAGCGGCCGGGCCTCGGGTTCCGGGGTGGGCCGGGCCACCGTGTAGAGCTGGATGGCCTGAAGCTTCCCCCCCTGCGCGAGAATCGTCTCCAGGCGCCCGCAGTAGGCCCCAACTTCCTCGGCGGAAGGCCCCCGTCCCTTCCAGCTCAGGAAGAGCGTCTGGATCAGGATGGGCCAGCGGCGGGCCGTGGCCAGCAGGTTGTCGAGGATGCGCGTGAAGGGCACCTGGCTGCGGCAGATCTCCCGGTAGTAGGCCTCGGTGCCCGCGTCGAGCTTGGCCCAGACCTCCCCATGGTTCGCCATCAGCACTTCCAGGCCCCGCACCACATCCGGGGCCTGGAGGCGGCTGGAGTCCGTGATGAGGATGAGCTTGACCAGGTCCAACCCCCGGACCCGCTTCAGGTCGGCCACGCAGGTCACGGCCTCGGCGAAGGCCGGGGCCGTGGTGGGCTCTCCGTCGCCGCTGAACGCGATGTCGTTGAGGCGCCGCTGCTCCGGCCGCGCGGAATCAAAGGGGGGGATGTCGTAGATCTCGCCGCTTGTGGCCAGGTCCAGCAACAGGCCCAGCTCCTGCCGGAGCAGATCCAGATCCAGGTCGCGGCGCTTGGGCGGGGTGAGGCGGTCCACCTCGCAGTAGACGCAATCGAAGTTGCAGACCTTGTCGGGGTTCAGGTTCACACCCAGGCTCACGCCACGGCTGCGCCGCGAGATCACGGGATAGCAGTAGTCAAAATCCCGCCAGACGCGACGGTGATCCAGATGGGCCTTGATGAGCTCTGACATGGCACCAGAATACGCGAGTCAGGCGCGATTGGCCCGGCCGTCCCGGGCCCGGTGGGCAGCTTCCGCCACCTGGACCATCTCCGGCTTCCACAGGATCGGCTCCGGTTGCAGGGCCTCATTCACGGCCACCATCACGAATTCGCCGCTGGTGACATCCCGGCGCTGATCCGACACCGGCTCATAGACCTGGACCTCGAGCTGGAGGGTGAGGCTCGTGTGTCCCTGCCGGGTGATCCCGATGTAGAACTCGATGATCTCCCCGGCCCGCACCGGGCTGTGGAAGACCAGTTCCGAGACCTTAACCGTGAGGAACCGCCGGTTCCGGGACATGAGCGAGGCCGTGATCCCGGCCACCTTGTCCATGCGGGACATCATGTCGCCGCCGAAGAGGGTGGCATTGAGGCCGATGTCCTGATCCAGGACCATTTCTCGTGAAATCAGCATGGTAAAAACTAACCACCAAGACACCAAGACACCAAGAAAAGAAAAAGCAGTTCTTGGTGTCTTGGTGTCTTGGTGGTGAAGCTTTTGGTGGCGGCTACTTCAGGCGCTCGGCCAGGGCGCGGCCCATGTCGGCCGGGCTCTGCACCACGGTGATGCCCGCAGCGGTGAGGGCCTTCATCTTCTCGGCGGCGGTGCCCTTGCCCCCGGAGATGATGGCACCGGCGTGGCCCATGCGGCGCCCCGGAGGGGCCGTCTGGCCGGCGATGAAGGCCACCACGGGCTTCTTCATGTTGGCCTTCACCCAGGCGGCGGCATCTTCCTCGGCGCTGCCGCCGATCTCGCCGATCATGATGACGGCGTGAGTGTCGGGGTCGTTGTTGAACAGCTCCAGCGCGTCGATGTGGCTGGTGCCGCTCACGGGGTCACCGCCGATGCCGATGCAGGTGCTCTGGCCAATGCCCAGCGCCGTGAGCTGGCCCACGGCCTCATAGGTGAGGGTGCCGGAGCGGCTGACCACGCCCACATGCCCCTGCTTGTGGATGCGGCCGGGCATGATGCCGATCTTGGCCATGCCGGGGCTGATGATGCCCGGGCAGTTGGGACCGATGAGGCGGCTCTTGGGGTAGTTGGGCAGCACCCGCTTGACCTTGACCATGTCGAGGACGGGGATGCCCTCGGTGATGCAGACGATCAGCTCGATGCCCGCGTCGAGGGCCTCGAGAATGGCATCCGCGGCGGCCACGGGGGGCACGAAGATCATGGTGGCGTTGGCGCCGGTCTTGGCCACGGCTTCCTGGACGGTGTTGAAGACGGGGAAACCTTCGATCTCGGTACCGCCTTTGCCGGGGGTCACGCCGCCCACGACCTTGGTGCCGTAGTCCCGGCAGCCCTTGGCGTGGAAGAGGCCTTCGCGGCCCGTGATGCCCTGGACGATGAGTTTGGTGTGGTTGCCCACGAGAACGGCCATGTCATACCTCGCAAAAATGGAATCGATCGAGTTCCGTGGTGGGACTACTTGACGGAGGCGACCACCTTCTCGGCGGCATCCTTCAGGTCGGTGGCGACGATGAGGTTCAGGCCGCTTTCCGCGAGGATCTTCTTGCCCTCCTCGACATTGGTTCCTTCCAGGCGGACGACCACGGGCACCTTGATGCCGATTTCCTTGGCGGCGTTCACGATGCCGGAGGCCACGATGTCGCAGCGCATGATGCCGCCGAAGATGTTCACCAGCACGGCCTTCACCGCCTTGTCCTGCAGGATGATGCGGAAGGCGTTCTTCACCGCGTCCTCGGTGGCGCTGCCGCCCACATCCAGGAAGTTGGCCGGGGAGCTGCCGCAGTACTTGATGATGTCCATGGTGGCCATGGCGAGGCCGGCGCCGTTCACCATGCAGCCGATGCTGCCGTCCAGCTTGATGAAGTTGAGGTTGTACTTGCTGGCTTCCACTTCCTCCTCCGCTTCCTCATTGAGGTCGCGGTAGGCCAGCACATCCGGGTGGCGGACCAGGCCGTTGTCGTCGAAGCCGATCTTGGCGTCCAGGGCCGTGACATCCCCCTGCTTGGTGATCACCAGCGGGTTGATCTCCACCATGGAGCAGTCCTTCTCCACGAAGAGCTTGTACAGGTTCTGCAGGAAGACCACGCCCTGCTTGAAGGAGTTGCCTTCGAGCCCCAGGGCGAAGGCCACCTGGCGGGCCTGGAAGCCGTTCAGACCCAGGGCCGGATCCACGGCCACCTTGACGATCTTCTCGGGAGTCTTCTCGGCGACTTCCTCGATCTCCACACCGCCTTCAGTCGAGGCCAGGATGGTGATCCGGCTGGTGACGCGATCCACCAGGAAGCTCAGGTAGAGTTCCCGCTCGATGTCCACGGGCTTGGAAAGGAAGACCGTGCGGACCTTGCGGCCTTCGGCACCGGTCTGCTTCGTGACCAGCTGCATGCCGATCATGGCCTTGAACAGCTCGGCGGCCTTGTCGGGATCCGTGGCGAACTTCACACCGCCACCCTTGCCGCGACCACCGGCATGGATCTGCGCCTTGACCACGCTGGCCCCACCGAACTCCTTGGTGATCATGCGGGCCTCTTCCGCATCCTGGGCCACCTTCCCATCCGGGGTGGCTACCTTGTACTGCCGCAGCAGTTCCTTGGCCTGGTATTCGTGGATATTCATGGTCACTCCCGAAAGGGTCACCTTCCAGTCTAGCGACCGGAGGCCAAAGCCCGAACCCCGAAGGCTGTGACCCGTGGCATCCTTTGAATCTCCAGGGAGGAGTTTCCCCATGGCCCAACTGGACCGGCTGCTTTCCCATGTCATCGCCAAAGGCGGCTCGAAGCTGCGCCTCGAGGCGGACAAGCGGCCCTCCCTCGAACTGAGGCGCGGCGGGAGCGTGGACCTCCTCCCGAACCCCCTGCCCGCCGTGATGGTGGATGTGTTGGCCGGAGATGTGGTGCCTCCGGAGCTCAAGAACGCCTGGGCCACGGAGGGCCGCGCGGAATTCGAGTACAACCTCTCCGGCCAGGCCTTCCTGATCCGTCTGACCCGCTACCAGGAGGCGGCCCAGATCACGGCCGAACATCTCGGCCCGGCAGCCCCCGCCCCCACCGTCAAGGCCGACCTCCCTGCGGCCGCGCTGTCTATGGCCCCAGATGTGGCGCCGACGGCTGCACCAGCCGCTAAGCCAGCCCAGCCCATGACCCCGAAATCCGCCCCGAAACCTGCGCCCGGCGGAACCGGCGGCACCTCTCGACACGCCCTGGCCGAGCGGCTGTTCGCCGCGCTGCTGGAATGCCAGGGCTCCGACCTGCACTGCACCAGCCGCGAGGCCCCTCTGGTCCGGGTGCACGGCGACATGCAGGAACTGCCCGGCTTCCAGCCCCTGGAACCGGAGGCCCTCCTCGAGTTGATGGAGGCCCTGGCCACGCCGGACGCCTGGGCCCGGTTCCAGAGCCATCGCGACGCGGATTTCGCCCACGCCTACGACGCGGGCGGGTGCCGGCTGCGGGTGAACTACTTCCACGACCGGGTAGGCCCGGGTTTCGTCTGCCGCGTCATCCCCAACCAGATTCCCGATCCCGACAAGCTCGGCCTGCCCGATCCCGTCCGGCGCCTCTGCAACCTGGCCAAGGGCCTGGTGCTGGTGACGGGCCCCACAGGCAGCGGCAAATCCACGACCCTGGCGGCCATCCTCGACCTGGCCAACCAGAAGCGGAGAGACCACATCCTCACCATCGAGGATCCCATCGAGTTCGTGCATCCCCGCAAGGGCTGCCTGGTGAACCAGCGCGAAGTGGGCACGCACACCGACAGCTTCAAGAGCGGCCTGCGCGCCGCGCTCCGCGAGGATCCCGACATCGTGATGGTGGGCGAGATGCGCGACCTGGAAACCATCGCCATCGCCCTGGAGACCGCCGTCACCGGCCACCTGGTCTTCGGGACCCTGCACACCAGCAGCGCCATCGGCACCATCGATCGCATCGTGGACCAGTTTCCCGCGGATCGGCAGCAGCAGATTCGCGTGATGCTGGCGGATGCCCTGAAGTGCGTGGTCAGTCAGATCCTGCTCAAGAAGATCGGCGGGGGCCGCGTCGCGGCCCTGGAGACCCTCTTCATCAGCCCGGCCATCGCCAACCTCATCCGCGAAGGCAAGAACTTCCAGATCCCCAGCGCCATGCAGACTGGCCGCAGCTACGGTCAGAAGCTCATGAACGACTCCCTGATCGAGCTCATCAAGGACAAGAAGGTCGAGGCCATGGAGGCCTACCTCAAGTGCCCCGACAAGGAGAGCTTCATCGCCGCCTGCAAGCGGGCGGGGATCCCCTTCGACCTGAGGCTGGGGGAAGTCGAAGCTTAGGGCCCCGGCAGCCCTTGCGCAGAGGCCCGGCCATCCCATCCTGGATAGCGCCTGCGGGCCAGGTTCCATGCGTCTGCCCACCCGGGGGTCCCCTTTTGGGAACCCCGGTGAAGTTTGTAGTGATTTGCCTTCTTTCAGGGAGATGCATCCAAGCCCGCCCCGATCAGAGTTCATTTTGAGATCTGTCCTGGAGGTGGAGCATGGCCCTGCAACTGGGGAAGTCCCCTCAAACACCCAAAACGGCCCCCGCGAAAAGGGGACCGGTCCATCCCAAGGCCCGCAAAGCGCAGGCCGTGGTGGCCGTCCTCCCCTTCCTGGATCAGCGCCCGGGGGGCGCCGATTCCCACCTCAGTGAAGGCATCGCCGAGGAGGTTCTGCAGGCCCTCAACCACCTGGAAGGCCTCCAGGTGGTCTCCAGGACCACCTCCTTCCGCTACGGAGGATCAACCCTCTCCCCACTGGCGGTGGGCCGCCGCCTGCACGCGACCGTGATCCTGGCGGGTACGCTCCGCAAGGAGGCATCCCTCCTGACCCTGAAGGCGGAACTGGTGGAGGTGAAATCGGGACGGGTCGCCTGGTCCAAAGCCTATGCCTTCGACCGGCCGGATCTCTTCAAGACGCTGGACGACCTCACCGGCTGCGTGGCCTCGGCTCTCCATGTGCCGGCCTCCATCCGACCCCGCTATGCGGTGGATCTCGAAGCCTACGAGTCCTACCTGCGGGGACGACAGGCCTACTTCCAGTTCAACCGCCAGGGCATGCGTTCCGCGGCCGAGATGTATCGGCGCGCCCTGGACCTGGATCCGGATTTCCCCTCGGCCTGGGCAGGCCTGGCCAACTGCGCGGCCTTCACCTACATCTACATCGACCGCACCGAACCTCAGCGGGAGCTGGCGGAGTCCTGCAGCCGCAAGGCCCTGGAGTTGGACCCCGACCTGGCCGAGGCGCACGCCTCCCGGGGCGTGGCCCTCTCGGCCGCCGGCCTGGCCGACGAGGCCGAGGCGGCCTTCGAGACGGCCCTCCGCCTGGACCCCAACCTCTTCGCGGCGGCCTACTTCTATGCGCGCCACTGCTTCGCCAACGGGAAGCTGGAAAGGGCCATCGAGTACTTCGAATGGGCCGCCGCCCTCCGTCCCGAAGACTTCCAGGCCATCCTGCTCGTGGCGCAGGTCTACCACAGCCTGGGTCTGGAGGATGAGGCCGAGCGCGCCCGCAGGACCGGGCTGGCCCTGGTGGAGGAACGGCTGGAACGGGTTCCCGAGGATGTGCGCGCCCGCTACCTGGGGGCCAATGCCCTCGTGGCCCTGGGGGAGCGGGAGAAGGGCCTGGACTGGGCCCGCAAGGCCCGGAGCATGGATCCGGACGACCCGATGCTGCTCTACAACCTGGGCTGCATCCATGCCCTCGCGGGCGATCCCGAGGAGAGCCTGGAGTGCCTTGAACGGGCGGCCGCCGGAGGACTCTCCCAGAAGGACTGGTTCATCCACGACGGGGATCTGGATGCCGTCCGGTCCCACCCCCGCTTCCAGGCTCTGATGGCACGGCTGGGGAGCTGATCGGAGGGTCCCGCTTCACTTGCTTCGCGACAGCAGGGCCTCGGGAATCTCGCGCAACAGCTCGCCCGTGGCGGCCTCGCCCTGCACGAGGGCCAGGTGGGCCACGGCATTCCTGGAGGCCTTCACCGCGAGTTCGCGGGTCTCGGCCAAGGCGTCGTGCTGAACGATGAGGGCGCGGAGGTGGGCTTCCTCATCCTCGGGAATGGGCACTTCCTCGCCCCGATCCCAGATGGTCCGGACCAGGGATCGGGCCTCGTCCGGGGCCTTCTCAAGCAGGGTGAGCATGGGCAGCGTGAGCTTACCCTCGCGCAGGTCGCTGAAGGCCGGTTTGCCCAGCTGCTCGCTGGTGGCGGTGTAGTCCAGGAGATCGTCCACCAGCTGAAAGGCCCGGCCCACTTCCAGGCCGTACTGGCGCATGGCGATGCATTCCTCTGGGTTCCGCCCTGTGAGGACGGCGCCCGTCTCTGTGCAGCCGCTGAACAGCAGGGCGGTCTTCCGCTCCTGGATGTCGAAGTAATCCTTCCGGCTGGTGTCCAGCTTGAAGAGCACATCGTTCTGGATCAGCTCACCCTCGATCATGCGGGTGGTGACCTCTGCGAAGATCTCCATCATCCGCCAGCTGCGCCCGGCGATGGCCTCGCTCATGGCCACCAGGTAGAGCACATCCCCGAAGAGCACGGTCAGGGTGTTGCCCCAGAGCCGGTTGAGGGTGGGCATGCTCCGGCGGAGCTGGGCGTGGTCGATGACATCGTCATGCACCAGGGTGGCCGTGTGGACCAGCTCGAAGACCGCGCCGAACCTCACATCATCCTCGTTCTGCACGCCGCAGAAGCGGGACGACAACATCACCAGGGCCGGCCGCAGGCGCTTCCCCTGCCCCCCTCGGACATGGTCCGCCAGCTTCTGGACCACCTCCACATCACTCTGCAGAATGCGCTGCAGCTCTGCCTCCACACCCGCCAGCTTCGGGGCGATGGGAAGGAAATAGCGGGAGAGGTCCAATCGGCTCAAAGTCAGCCCCGGTAGTTGGTGAACTGCAGGTCCAGCCCCTGATCGTCCTTCTTGAAGAGGGCGATGACTTCCTGCAGGTCGTCGCGGCTCTTGCCGCTCACCCGGAGCTGGTCGCCCTGGATGCTGGCCTGGACCTTGATCTTCGCGTCCTTCACAGCCTTGATGAGCCCCTTGGCCTTCTCCACGGGGATGCCCTGGTGGATGGTGACCTCCTGGCGGACCGTCCCCTTGGAGGCGGGCTCGATCTTGCCGTATTCCATGCTGCGGATGCTCACGCCGCGCTTGTGCAGCTTGGTCTGAAGCACATCAATGACGGCCTTCAGCTTCACTTCGTCGTCGCTCGTGAGCACCAGGATCTTGTCGTCCTTGAGCTCGATCTTGGAGACCGATCCCTTGAAGTCATAGCGCTGGCCGATCTCCTTCATGGCCTGGGAGACGGCGTTCTTCACCTCGTCCAGGTCCACCTTGCAGACGACATCAAACGAACATTCGCTGGCCATGGGCACTCCTCATCCGGGTCCAGCCTCCAGACTAGCGCCTCGCGCGGCTTCGGGAAAAGGCGACAAGCCGGTTCAGAGTTCCAATCGCTGCCGAAGGGCGGGCCAGCCCTCCCACAAGCCCAGGAACTGGAAGGCCGCCAGAACCAGGGCGTGGTGGATCTCCCCCCGGCGCATGCGGGCCTGCCATTCGGGCCAGGAGCAGGCCCAGACCTGGAGCTCTTCGGCTGGATCCAGGGCCAAGGCTCCATCGGCCTCGCAGTCCAGGGCCAGGAAGGTGTGGCAGCGGTTGTTCTGGGTGGCGGGGTTCGGGGTGCAGCTGCCCAGGGCCACCCACCGATCGGACACGAAGCCCGTCTCTTCTCGCAATTCGCGGCGGGCAGCCTCGGCCGGGGTCTCCCCCGCATCGCAACCCCCTCCGGGGATCTCCAGCGTCGGGGCATCGATGCCGTGACGGAACTGCTCCACCACCAGGAGGTCACCCTCGCAGGTGAAGGCCACCACATTCACCCAATCGGGGCCCTGGAGGCGATAGAAGGCGTGCTGGCGCCCCGTGTGCGGGCTCCGCCGCTGGGCGACGATCTGGCGGAAGAGACGCGAATCCTGGCGCACACTCTCGGACTCCTGGATCCAGGCGGCGGCAGGATCGAAGCCCTCGGGGTGGCGGTGGAGGAGGCGCATCAGTAGCGGGGCACTGTGGGATCCAGGCGGCTATAGGCATCAATACCGCCGGCGAGGTGGGCCAGGTCCTTGAATCCCGCGCCCTGGAGGAAGCGCAGCGCATAGAGGCTGCGGGTGCCATGGTGGCAGTAGGCCGCCACGGGTCGGGTGGGGTCCAGCTCGCCCACACGGTCCGCCAGTTCGCCCAGAGGGATCAGGACGGCTCCGGGAATCCGGGCGAGGTCATACTCCCAGGGCTCCCGGACATCGAGCCGCTGGACGGTCCCGTCGAGGTCCCGGTAGGTCTCCGGGGAGAGGTGGATGCCTTGTTCAAACATGCGGCGGCCCTCCGGAGCCGAGCACCCGGCTGCAGATGTGGTGGGTGATGACATCCAGGGCCGTGCGGTTCTCCACGCCCGTGGGCACGATCAGGTCGGCCCAGCGCTTGCTGGGTTCCACGAACTCCAGGTGCATGGGCCTCACGCTCTGTTCGTACTGGTCCATGACGCTTTCCAGGCTGCGGCCCCGCTCCCGGGTGTCCCGGCGGATGCGCCGCAGGATGCGGATGTCCGCGTCCGTGTCCACGAAGACCTTCATGTCCAGCTGATCGCGCAGCTCCGGCAAGGCGAAGAGCAGCAGCCCCTCCAGGATCACGACCTGGCCCGGCGGCAGGGGGGCTTCCCAGCCGGTGCGGTCCGACAGGGTGAAATCATAGGTCGGCTTCCGGATGCTTTCGCCGCGATGCATCGCCGACAGGTGGGAGGCCATCAGCTCCAGATCGAAGGCGTGGGGGTGGTCCCAGTTGACGGGCCGGTCCCCGAAGCGCCCCTTCACGACCTCGAGAGGGGCGTAGTAGGCGTCCATGTCCAGCAGGAGGGCGGCCACGGTCTTCTTCTTGAGCCGCTTCACCAGCTCGGCGGCCACGGAGGTCTTCCCGCTCCCGGAGCCCCCCACGATGCCCACCAGCATCGGTCTGTCGATCATGACGCCCCCTTTCTTCCATCCTACTTCACACGCCTCTGCTAAGGTTCATGCCATGAAGCGCACGCGCATCACTCCCGCCCTGGCCCTTCTGACGCTGCTGGCCGGCTGCAGTTCGGAAGACCCCCGGCTTCCAGGCAACCTCTACGAGGAGGCCCGGAAGCTGAATCTGGAGGGCCGGAGCCTCGAAGCCCGGGCCATGATGAAGCAGTTGGCGGAGCGCTACCCGGATTCCGAGGCCGCTCACCAGGCCAAGCGGGACCTCTACCTCATCGAGGCTTTCGTGAGCCGCGACATGGCCGACCGCCAGCGGCAGGTCCGCGGGGCCATGAAGCGCGTCACCGATGCCCTCATCCGGTTCAAGACGAAGAAGGGGGAATATCCCGTGGCCCTGCACGAGTTGGTTCCCGAGTACCTCGACCAGGTGCCCGAGGCGCCCTGGGGGCACCCCTTCCTCTACCGGCCCTATGTCACCCGCCCCGTGGAGGAGATCCAGGTCAAGCGGGGCCCCGTGCGGCAGAAATTCAACACCAAGTTCGACGGCTATTATCTCGCCTGCCTCGGGACCGACCTCCTACCCGGAGGCGAAGGCCTGGCTGGCGACCTCCTCATCAAAGATGGCGCCCCCTGGAGCGAGGCGGGCCTCCCGCCCATCCCCCAGCCCCAGCCGGTGCGCTGAGGCGCTTGCGCCCAAGTACGCGGAATGCGGCCCAAGGGCCGCATTCCGTCGTCATGTCCGTAGGAGAGAAGCTACTTCACGCCCCAATCCAGGATCACCTTCCCGCTCTGCCCGCTCCGCATCGCGTCAAAACCCTTCTGGAAATCGTCGATACCGAAGCGATGCGTGATCACCGGGGTGATGTCCAGGCCGCTCTGGATCATCGCGGCCATCTTGTACCAGGTCTCGAACATCTCGCGGCCATAGATCCCCTTCAGGATGAGGCCCTTGAAGATCACCTGGCTCCAGTCGATGGCGCAGTCGCCCGGAAGGATCCCCAGCAGCGCCACTCGGCCGCCATGGTGCATGGCCTCCAGCATGGATTCGAAGGCGTTGCGGTTGCCGCTCATCTCCAGGCCCACATCGAACCCCTCGGTCATGCCCAGGTCCTTCATGACCTCGGGGAGGCCCTTCTTCATGGGGTTCACGGCGACCGTGGCGCCCATTTTCCGGGCCAGGTCGAGCCGGTATTCATTCACATCCGTGATCACCACATGGCGGGCACCCACATGCTTGGCGATGGCCACCGCCATGATGCCGATGGGGCCTGCGCCCGTGATCAGCACATCCTCGCCCACCATGTCGAAGCTCAGGGCCGTGTGGGCCGCATTGCCGTAGGGATCGAAGATGGAGGCCACCTCGTCGGGCACATTGTCCGGGACCTTGAAGACATTGAAGGCCGGGATGGACAGGTACTCAGCGAAGGAGCCTGTGCGGTTCACCCCCACGCCCACGGTGTTGCGGCAGAGGTGGCGCTTGCCCGCCCGGCAGTTGCGGCAGTGGCCGCAGGTGATGTGGCCCTCGCCGCTGACGCGGTCCCCGGGCTGATAACCCTCCACCTCGGCACCCACCTGCTCGATGACGCCGAAATACTCGTGTCCCACCACCATGGGCACGGGTATGGTCTTCTGGGCCCAGTCGTCCCAGTTGTAGATGTGCACATCGGTGCCGCAGATCGCGCTCTTGTGGACGCGGATCAGGACATCGTTCGGCCCCACCTGGGGCATGGGCGCCTCGCCCATCCAGATGCCTTCCTCGCGCTTGGACTTCAACAGGACTTTCATGCGTGCCTCCAACCGCACCATTTCAACATCAAGGGCAAGGCGGGCCAACTTCGGTCTTCCCGGCTTGACGATTCGAGAAACCGGCCGATAAGGTGCTTCCAGGCCTTCCATGACTTCCTCCCCCCTGCGGCCCAACCGCCATTCCAATCGGTTCCCTCGCGCGGATCGCGCGTGGGCCGGTGAGGGCGTCTCCTAGATCCCTGATTTCCCGGACCACCCCCGATTCGCGACAGCGGATCGGGGGTTTTTCTTTTGGAGCCTCCATGTGCGGCATTCTCACCATCCTCGGCATCGACCCGGCCCGGTCCAATCCCGCCGAACTCCGGCGCCAGGCCCTGGCCATGGCACGGAAGATCCGCCACCGGGGCCCCGACTGGAGCGGCATCTTCGCCGACGACCGGGCGATCCTCGTCCATGAGCGGCTGTCCATCGTGGATGTGGAACATGGCGCCCAACCCCTGATCGACACCCTCCAGGGCACGGTGCTGGCGGTCAATGGCGAAATCTACAACCACCGGGACCTCCAAGAGGAGCTGCGGGAGCCCCACGACTTCCAGACCCTGTCGGACTGCGAGGTGATCCTCTACCTCTACGACGAGCATTCCCCCAAGGACTTCCTCAACCGCATGAACGGCATCTTCGCGTTCGTCCTCTACGATCCCAAGCGGGAGACCTTTCTCATCGCCCGGGATCCCATCGGTGTGGTGCCGCTCTATGTGGGCTGGGACGAGGCGGGCAACCTCTACGCCGCCTCGGAGATGAAGGCCCTGGTGGGCCACTGTGAAAGGATCCGCGAGTTCCCGCCGGGGCACTTCTTCCTGGGGCACCAGGCGGACAAAGGGTTCCAGTGCTACTACGAGCCGGACTGGGCCGAACCCGGCCAGGTGCCGCAGGAGCCCTATGATCCCGCGGCCCTCCGGAAGGCCCTGGAGGCCGCCGTGCGCCGCCAGCTCATGTGCGATGTGCCCTATGGCGTCCTGATCTCGGGAGGCGTGGACTCGTCGCTGATCGCCGCCATCGCCGCCCAGTACCGGGAGGGCCGGGTGGAGGCGGGCGGCAGCGCCCCGGCCTGGTGGCCCCGGATCCACAGCTTCGCCGTGGGCCTGAAGGGCGCGCCGGACCTCGGCCCCGCCCGGCTGGTGGCCGACCATATCGGTGCCATCCACCACGAGGTCCACTTCACCGTGCAGGAGGGCCTGGATGCGCTCTCGGATGTGATCTACCACCTGGAGACCTTCGACATCACGACGATCAGAGCTTCCACGCCCATGTACCTCATGATGCGGAAGATCCGGGCCATGGGCATCAAGATGGTGCTGTCGGGCGAGGGGGCCGACGAGATCTTCGGCGGCTACCTCTACTTCCACAAGGCGCCGGACGGAGCCGAGCTGCATGCGGAAACCGTGCGGAAGCTCCAGAAGCTGCACCTCTACGACTGCGCCCGGGCCAACAAGTCCAGTGCCGCCTGGGGTGTGGAGGCCCGGGTCCCCTTCCTGGACCGCGAGTTCCTGGATGTGGCCATGCGCCTGGACCCCTCGGTGAAATTGCCGCGCAACGCCGCCCGGCCCCACCCCATCGAGAAGTTCCCCCTGCGGAAGGCCTTCGAGGGGCTCATCCCCGACGAGGTGCTGTGGCGCCAGAAGGAGCAGTTTTCCGATGGGGTCGGCTACGCCTGGATCGATGCCCTCAAGGCCACCGCCGAACGGGAGATCAGCGATGCCATGATGCAGGCCGCGGCGGTCCGCTTCCCCGTGAAGACGCCCGAAACCAAGGAGGCCTACCTCTACCGCCAGTTCTTCGAGCACCACTTCCCTTCCGCTGCGGCCGTCGAGTGCGTCCCCCACGAGCGCAGCGTGGCCTGCAGCACGCCCATCGCTCTGGCCTGGGATGCGGCTTTCGCGGCCATGGCCGATCCCTCGGGGCGAGCTGTTCGCGATGTCCACCAGCAGGGCCACCGCTAGCCTCTGGACCTCCCGCCCGCGCTATCATGCATCAGCCAGCAGACCTGGATGCCCGTGGTGAGCGTGCCCTCCGACCAACGACAGTTTCCCCGCATCCCCATCGCCTACCGGGTGAAGGTGGTGACCGGCGACCAGATCCTCGCCTTCCCCTCGGCGATCAACATCAGCCTGGGCGGCATCCTGGTCGGAGGCACGGAGCGGCTTCCCCTCGGCAGTGCCTGCGGTGTGGCGATCCTCCTCGAGGACGCCGAGGCCGGCAAGCGGATCGTGACCCGAGGCACCGTGGTCCGGGCCGATGCGGATGGCATGGCCATCGCGTTCTCCAGGGACCTCGAACCCGCCAGCCTCGAAGCCCTGAGGGCCTTGATCCAATCTCTGAGCCCGCAGACGGATCAGGCCTTCGAGACCGACATCAAGGCCTGCGGATAGCCGCCTCCCGACGGGAAGCGTCCGCCCACCCGAATCAGCCCCGGAGCCCCCTGTGCAGCACCCAGAATCCGCCTTCTCGCGCCTCATGGACTACATCAAGCCCGGCTCCGCCGCCCGAGGCACCGCCGAAGAGGCGTGGGTCCCGCCTGTCTTCGAGCGGTACGAGGACATCAAGCCCTGGCTGGCCGAGTCCGTCCTGAGCGCCACCATGTACGAGCGGTTCCCGGACGGCCGCTGGACCATCCAGCTCCTGTTGAAGGAGCAGAATCCGGGAACCTACCGGTACATCGTGCTGTAGGTCAGGCGATCACCTTCAGCTCGCGGCCCACCTTGGTGAAGGCGGCAATGGCATGATCCAGGTCCGCGCGGGTGTGGGCGGCGCTCATCTGGGTGCGGATGCGGGCCTGGCCCTTGGGCACCACGGGGAAGAAGAAGCCGATGACATAGACGCCCTCATCGAGGAGCTTCTTGGCGAACTCCTGGGCCAGGGGGGCCTCGTAGAGCATGACCGGCACGATGGGATGCTCGCCCGGCAGCAGCTTGAACCCGGCCTTCTCCATTCCGGCGCGGAAGTAGCGGGCGTTCTCGTGCACCTGCCGGATGAGGCCCTGGCTGTCCTTGAGCAGATCCAGCACTTTCAGGGTCGCCGCCACAATGGCCGGGGCCACGGAATTCGAGAACAGGTAGGGCCGGGCCTTCTGCCGCAGCCAGTCGATGGCCTCGCGCTTGCCCGCGATGTAGCCGCCCGAGGCGCCGCCCAGGGCCTTGCCGAAGGTACCCGTCATGAAGTCCACGCGGCCCATGACGCCGCAGTGCTCATGCGTGCCGCGGCCGTTCTCACCCATGAAGCCCACGGCATGGCTGTCGTCCACCATCACCATGGCGCCGTACTTCTCCGCCAGGTCACAGATGGCCGCGAGCTTGGCGATGTAGCCGTCCATGCTGAAGACGCCGTCCGTCACCACCAGCTTGAAGCGGGCCCCGGCGGCATCCGCGGCCTTCAGCTGGGCTTCCAGATCGGCCATGTCCGAATTGGCGTAGCGGAAGCGCTTGGCCTTGCAGAGCCGGATGCCGTCGATGATGGAGGCGTGGTTCAGGGCGTCGCTGATGATCGCATCCTCCTCCCCCAGCAAGCCCTCGAAGATGGCGCCGTTGGCGTCGAAACAGGAGGAATAAAGTTGCGTGTCTTCGAAGCCCAGGAAGGCGGCGAGCTTGAGTTCGAGCTCCCGATGGATGTCCTGGGTGCCGCAGATGAACCGCACCGAGGCCATGCCGAAGCCATGGCCATCCATCACCGACTTGGCGGCCTGGATGACTTCCGGATGGTTCGCCAGGCCGAGGTAGTTGTTGGCGCACAGGCACACCACATCCCGGCCGTTGGCCTTCATCTGGGGCTGCTGCGGCGAGGTGATGACGCGCTCGGTCTTGTAGAGCCCGGCCTCCTTCAGCAGCTCGATCTCGCGGTTGAGGTGGGCCAGGTAGCCAGGATTCACGGCAATCTCCTATCGTCAGCAACTTGATAGGATACTGCGAGGTTGAATGGCGGGCACCGAGTTGTGTCACCATCCTTGCCAACCGGAGAGGAACCGACCATGCGCCCTGCCCTGCTCCTTCCCGTCCTCCTGCTCACCTTGGCCTGCAGCTCCAAGCTGGAGCGCGGCAAGGCCGAGGATCTGATCCGCAAGGACTACCCCGTCGTGATTCCCGTCACTGTGCCTGAGAAGGCCAGTGCGACGAAGGGCAGCCCCGAGCACCTGCGTCTGGGGGCCCTCAAGGAGAATCTCGACAAGAGCGGCTGGTTCGATGCCACCGTGCTGACCGAAGGTGATCGGGAATCCTTCACCTTCCGCCTGAAAGCCGACGCCCCCAAGATGATCAAGGCCGCGCCCAAGGGGTTCTCCGTGCCCGCGGCCGAGGCCACCTTCGTCCGGGCCGTCCGGATGGAGCCCACCCGGGAGGGGGCCCGCGTCACCTACGAAATCCGCCTGGAGAAGCCCACCGCCCAATTCCCCCTCTTCCAGGCCCTGCATCCGGATGCGAAGGTGGGCCAGACCAAGCAGCGTCACGCCACCTTCGAGCGGCGCCGGGGTTCCTGGGAACTGACGGGGACCGACGAAGCCTTCCGCAAGGCCGAGTGACTTTGACCAGAGTTACAGCCTCGTCACTTGGGGGCCGGCAGGCCCTCCAGTACCCTTGAAGGCATCGAGGTTCCCTTGAATCACAGTCCCGCCTTTCGTCTGCGCCGGTTCCTGAACTGGTTTCCCCTGGGACTGACCTACGCGGCCATGTACATGGGCCGTTACAACTTCAACATCGTGAAGAACGACATCGGCGCCTGGTATCACCTGGACAAGGCCCAGATGGGCCTCATCGCCTCGGCAGGCTTCTGGACCTACGGCCTGGCCGTGGCCTTCAACGGCCCCCTCGCCGACCGCATCGGCGGACGCAAGGCCATCCTCGTGGGCTCCCTCGGCGCGGCCCTCCTGAACCTGGCCATCGGGTTCATGTTCCTGAACGGTCATGTCACCCAGATCCTGGTGAGCATGAGCCTGCTCTGGAGCCTGAACATGTACTTCCAGAGCTTCGGGGCCCTGTCCGTGGTGAAGGTGAACAGCACCTGGTTCCATGTCCGGGAGCGCGGCGTCTTCGGCGGCATCTTCGGGATCATGATCAGCTCGGGCTACTTCCTGGCCACCACCATCGGGGCCTGGCTGCTCGCCAGCTTCCGCAGCTGGACGGTCATCTGGTTCGTGCCGGCCGCCGCCATGACCTTCATGTTCGCCGTGGACTGGTTCCTGGTGCGCAACCGGCCCAGCCACGCCGGATACCCCGACTTCGACACCGGGGACGGCTCCAATGCCGGCTCGGCCGAAGACGCCCCCCTGCCCCTTCGCGACCTGATCAAGAAGGTCTTCCACAACCCCATCATCGTGTCGCTCATCTTCGCGGAGTTCTGCACGGGCTTCGTGCGCCAAGGGGTCATGCTCTACTTCACCGAATACCTGCAGGAGATCTATCACCTGGGCAAGAAGGAACACCTCTTCTGGTGGACCGGCATCGCCTTCATGGGCGGTGGCATCCTGGGCGGCCTGCTCTGCGGGTGGATGAGCGACAAGCTCTTCCAGTCCCGGCGTCCGCCCGTGGCCTTCTTCTTCTACCTGGTGCAGGTGGTCATGCTGGGCCTACTGGGCATGACTCTGGGCCAAGGCACCTGGGGCGGGCAGATCTGGGCCGTGATCCTGCTCGGCCTCACCGCCATGTTCATCTTCGGCGTCCACGGCATGCTCAGCGGCACCGCCAGCATGGATTTCGGTGGACGGAAGGCCGCGGCCTCCGTGGCCGGAGCCCTGGACGGCATCCAGTACATCGGCTCCGGGCTGACGGGCTTCGGCCTGGGCTGGATCCTCAAGACCTACGGCTGGGACGGCGTGGCCACTCACGGCCACCAGCCGGTTCACGCCTGGGTGTGGGTGGGTTCCATCATCCCCTTCAGCCTCATCGGCGCCTTCATCATGACCCGCATCTGGAATGCCAAGGCGGGAGCCGGAGCGCACTGACAGGCGTTTTAACCACGGCAATGGTGGTTAATCCGTCCTCTATTTCTTCACCAGCTGGTCAAAGGCCGCCTTCAGGCCGCCGTGGATGGCCTGCACATCGGCGGGCTTCCAGGCTTTCTGATCCTCGCGTACGAAGGTAGTGAGGTCGTTCCGGTTGTCGAAGCGGGCCACGGGCAGGTAGTAGACCCTGCTGGCGTAGCGGTCGCCTTCCTGGATGAGGCGCTCCACGCGGATGGTGCCGGGGCGGTCGCTCTGCTCCATGAGCCAGGCCATGTCATCCGTGCCGTACTGCCCCAGCATCACCTCCATGGGCACGCTGTGGTGGAGGATGCTGCCCTGGCCGTTGGGACGGCCGCGCTCGATGTTCTTGCGGCGGCTTTCCGTGGGGTCCACCCAGACATACAGCACGGAGGCCGTCTCCAGGATGGCCGGGGACAGGGTCTGGAAAGCCGTGTCGTAGCCGTGGGGCGGACAGAGGGGAAACGCGGAGCCGTGGGCGCCGCCGCGGGCGGCTTCGATCACCAGGGTGCGGCCCGTCTTGTCCTGCGCGTTCTGGCGGTTGAGGGCATCCAGTTCGGCCCGGCATTCGCCTTCCAGGGCCTCAGCCATCCGCACCCGGATGCGGTGGGGAATCTCGCCCAGGGGCTGGGAGAGGCCGACCCTGGCGTGGGCCGCATCCAGGCGGTCGAAGAGGTGCTGGGCCGCGCTGGCCACCAGGGTCTGGCGGCTGGCCATGAGGTTCGCGTAGTCCTCATTCAGCAGCTCGATGAGGACGGCCCAGGTCCAGTTGTCCAGGAAGGGCCGGTTCGGGCCGTGGTAGTAGGCGTAGCCGAGGCCATTGGCCTTCAGCTCGTCGTCGATGCGGTGCATGAGGTGGACATAGGGATAGTCGTCCAGCTGCAGCGTGGGCCCCATGTGGAAGTCGTTCCGGCACTGATCGGGCGTGAGGCTGGCCAGGTAGCGGCGCACTTCCGACTTGCCGGAGGCGGGCAGGCTGAAGAGGAGGATGGTGTCGAGGAGCTGGTTCATGGGGTCCACCGTACAGAACCTCAAGAATGCCATGCCCGGAGCGAAACGGGATCAGGGAAGGTCCAACCCGAGGGGTCGCGAGAACCGGGTTGTGCCACCTGGCTATGGCCACAATGCTGGACCTGGGGTCTCCCTGCGGAGATCCTCGCGCCTGGAGATCCCATGAGTGCCCTCATCCGCCCGGCCCGTCCCGAAGATGGGACCGCCATTGCCTCCGTGGGACGCGAAAGCTTCACTTGGGCCTTCGGCCACCTCTATGAAGCGGGCACCCTGGCCCGGTATCTGGAAGCCACCTATTCACCCGCCAAGATCGCCCGCAGCCTGGCCAAGCCCAGCAACACCTATTTTGTCGCCGAGGTGGAGGGTCGCGTCCTGGGCTTCCTGAAACTGAAGGAGGCGTGCCCCCACCCCTCGGCGACGGGCCCGGGAACGCCGTGGCAGACCCAGAAACTGTATGTGGATCCCGGCACCCTGCGCTCCGGCCTCGGTCGGCAGCTGATGCTGGCCGGCGAAGCGTGGATGCGGACGCGGGGCGCTGGGTCCACCTGGCTGGTGGTCTACCAGGGCAATGCCTCGGCGATCCGCTTTTACGAATCCTTGGGTTTCCGGCAGGTGGGCGTGGAGTTCCATGATTTCGAGCAACTCCGGGTGGAGTTCAAGCTCATGGAGAAGTGCCTGTAGCCTCCGGTCCGGAGCACCGGGAGCGGTATGCTGGAGGAAGGGCCCTCCTCCGCACCCCCGACCACATCGGCGACCCTCCGCAAGCGTGGTTCCTTTTCTCCGGAATGTATCACCCATGCGTGACCGCGAAATCGTCGAGCGCGTCCGGGACGCCACGGACCTCCTGGCCCTGGTGGGTCAGGCGGTGAAGCTGCGCAAGCAGGGTTCGGCCCATGTGGGCCTCTGTCCCTTCCACGCGGAACGGAGCCCCAGCTTCCAGGTGGTGGCCAACCGGGGTTTCTACCACTGCTTTGGTTGCGGCAAGCACGGGGATGCTTTCGCCTGGCTCATGGAGCGTGAGGGCATGACTTTCCCCGAGGCCCTGGAGCAGCTGGCCCGGGCCGCGGGTATCGACCTGCCCCAGCGCCGGGAGCGGCCCACTGCCGAGGTGGACCTGGAAACCCGCATGCGGTCGGCGCTGGAGGCCGCCCAGTCCTTCTATGAACGCCAGCTCGAACGCAGCGAGGCGGCTCGCGCCTACCTGCGCCGACGGGGCTACGAAGGTCCTTTCGTGGTCGAAGCGGGCTTCGGCGTGGCGCCGGATGGCTGGGATGCTCTGGTGACGCACCTCCGAAGCCTGGATTTCTCGGGCGAGCTGCTGGAGCAGGCGGGCCTGGTCAGCCGCAGCGAGCGCGGCACGCAGATCGACTTCCTCCGCAACCGCCTCACCCTGCCCATCCACGACGCCCGGGGTCGCATCGTGGCCTTCGGCGGGCGCCTCATGGGCGATGGCCAACCGAAGTATCTGAACACCCGCGATACGCCCCTCTTCCACAAGGGCGAAACCCTCTTCGGTTTCCACCGGGCCAAGGGCGCCATGAAGGACGGAGCCCTGGTGGTGGAAGGCTATTTCGATGTGCTTCAGCTCCACCAGCACGGCATCCACCAGGCCGTGGCGCCCCTGGGCACCGCCCTCACCGAAGAGCACCTGAAGGCCCTGGGCCGCTTCACCCGCCGGGTCATCCTCTGCTTCGACGGCGATGCGGCCGGCCGGCGGGCCATGGAAAAGAGCCTGAGGATGGCGCTGCCACTGGGGTTCGAGGTCCGCCTGCTGGAGCTGCCCCAGGGCGAGGATCCCGACACCTGGTGCCTCAAACTGGGTGGCGACGCCTTCCGCGATCTGCTGCGCACCGCGCCGGACTGGACCGCTTTCATGGTGGACCGGGCCATGGAGGGCAAGGACCTGCGCCGCATCACGGACCGCATGGGCGCCTTCAAGGACCTGCTGGACTTCCTGCCCTACCTGCCCCGCACCACGGAAAGCCGGGATCTCTTCGCCAGCCTCGCCCATCAGCTCCAGGTCCCCCTGCAGGAGCTGGACCGGGCGGTGCGTGGCCGCCAGGCGCCGGCCCAGGGTCCCGACGAGCCCCCCCCCAGCCAATCCGCGCCCCCAGAAGTGGATGACCTCGTCCGCAGCCTCCTCCTGCTGAGCACCGCGGGGCATTGGCGGCGGGTCCAGGAGGTTCCACCGGCCTGGTGGGAAAACCTTCCTGGAGCGCCGCTGCTCCAGGCCCTCCTGGATGCTGAGGGCGATCCCACCCAGCTGCCAGGAGGCGCCCTGGCCGCCATCCGCCACCTGGAGGCCCAGGCCAGCCACAAGGATGAAGCCGGCCGGGATGCTGATTCTTTATTCGCGAAGCTGGAAGGCCGATACCTGGATCGGGAGATTCAGGCCAACAATCGCCTGCTCCAGGATCCCCGCACCCTCGTGGACGCAGCTCTCACGAAACAGGTGGAGATCCGCCAGAACGACCTGCTGCTGCGCCAGAAGAAGCTTTCCCAGCAGCGGCGAATCACCCGGTGAGGGTTCGAGCCACCATCCAACCCTTGCCTGAATCCGCAGATCCCTTATACTGAAAAGTTCCGGACTCGGCCGGTACATTGGACGAGTTCTGCTTACCTCTCGGCCGCCGGCACCGCCGGCCCGATATCTGCAGCGTTCTTTGAGGTCCGAATGGTTCCGACGCCACCGCGAGAAGCCTACTACCCCCTGACCAAAGCCCTGATCTCCATCGGAAGGAAGAACGGATTCCTGCTGGTTGACCAGCTCAATGATTTCCTCCCCGACACCGCCTCCAGTCCCATGGACCTCGAGGTGGTCATGGGTCTGTTCGCCCGTCTGGGCGTGGGCATCGGTGCCACAGAAGAAGAGGCCCAGGCCGCCCGCGAGGCCATCGAGCCCGAATTCGTCCTGGTGGACGGCGGCGGCAAGGCCGACAAGGACCTCGAAGTCGAGATCGACAGCCCCGACAGCGACAAATTCAACGATCCGGTCCGCATGTACCTCAAGGAGATGGGCACGGTCCCCCTCCTCAAGCGCGAGGATGAGGTCGAGATCGCCAAGCGCATCGAAGTGGGCGTGCGCAGCGTCATGCGCGCCCTGTCCCGGTCCCGCCTCGCCGCCAGCCTCCTCATCGAGATCGGCAAGATGCTGAAGGAGAACCCCGGCAAGATCCGCGAGGTCGTGGGTCTGTCCGACGAGGTGGACGACGACGAGGATGCCGAGAGCACCTCCGCCACCCAGCATGTGCACCACCAGTTCGAGAAGCTGCTGGTCTACGACCAGGCCCTCCAGGAGCTGCTGGACCTGCACCTCCAGGTCGAGGCCGGCACCAAGACCCTGCCCAAGAAACGCAAGCTGGGCCGGGAAATCCTCATGGCCCGCGGGCGCCTGTCCCGCCAGATCCGCAAGCTGGGCCTCAACAGCCTCGCCGTCACCCGCCTCATCGACAAGATCACCCATCAGCACAGCCAGGTGATGGCCGGGGAGCGCAAGTGCCGCGAGCTGCGGGACCGGCTCAAGAATCCGGCCTTCGCCAAGCTGAAGGACCGCTACAAGGAAGAGCTGGCCCACATCGAGAAGACCCTCGAGGACTTCTTCGAGAAGTACGAGACCACCAGCGAGCAGTTCCACAAGGATTTCAACGGACTCAAGGCCGCCGAGAGCATCAGCCGCGGCGCCAAGGCCGAGCTCATCGAGGCCAACCTGCGCCTCGTGGTCTCCATCGCCAAGCGCTACACCAACCGCGGCCTGCAGTTCCTGGATCTCATCCAGGAAGGCAACATCGGGCTCATGAAGGCCGTGGACAAGTTCGAATACAGCCGCGGCTTCAAGTTCTCGACCTACGCCACCTGGTGGATCCGGCAGGCCATCACCCGCGCGATCGCGGATCAGGCCCGCACCATCCGCATTCCCGTCCACATGATCGAGACCATCAACAAGCTCATCCGCACCCAGCGTGAGCTGGTGCAGAAGCTGGGCCGGGAACCCTCCAGCGAGGAGATCGCCCACGCCATGGACATGCCGGTGGGCAAGGTCCGCAAGGTGATGAAGATCGCCCAGGAGCCCATCTCCCTCGAAACGCCCATCGGCGAGGAGGAGGATTCCCACCTCGGGGATTTCATCGAGGACAAGACCGTGGTCTCCCCCGTGGAGCAGGTCGTGCAGCAGCGCCTCAAGGAGACCGTCCGCAATGTGCTCAACACCCTCAGCGAGCGGGAAGAGCGCGTCCTCCGCATGCGCTTCGGCGTGGGCGACGACGGCTCCGAGCACACGCTGGAGGAGGTCGGCAGCGAGTTCGCTGTCACCCGCGAGCGCATCCGCCAGATCGAATCCAAGGCCCTGAGAAAAATTCGCCACCCGCGCTATTCCAAGACCCTGAAAGCATTCCTGGGATAACGCCCGTCACAGAGGGCGCTGAGAGAACAGAGGTTCGCAGAGGAAGGGTTCGTTCTTCTCTGCGAACCTCAGCTGTCTCGGAGTCCTCGGCGGCTGTTTTCCCCTTGAAGTCGAGGTAGCCTGAGCCCGTGACCGACGCCCGAAAGAGCCCCTTCGCCCCCCTTCGGAATCGCATCTTCATGGCGATCTGGATCGCGGCCATGGTCTCGAATGTGGGGACTTGGGTTCAGAGCGTGGGCGAGAAGTGGCTCATGGCGGAGATCACCCGCTCACCGCTGCTCATGAGCCTCATCGAGACCGGCTCCACCCTGCCCATGCTGGTGTTGTCCATGCCCGGCGGCGCCATCGCCGACATCGTGGATCGGCGCCGCCTGCTGCTGGTCACCCAGGCCTGGATGCTGCTGGCGGCCGCGGCCATGGCCCTCCTATCGGCACTGCATCTGGTAACCCCGGCCATCCTCATCACCATGTCCCTGCTGCTGGGCGTGGGCGCCGCGCTCAATGCCCCGGCCTGGCAGGCCTCCGTGCCCGACCTGGTGCCCAAGGACCAGATCGCCGCCGGCGTGGCCCTGAACAGCGCGGGGTTCAATGTGAGCCGGGCCGTCGGCCCCGCCCTGGGAGGCCTCGTGGTGGGCTGGCTGGGTGCGACCTGGGCCTTCGCCCTCAATGCCGTCTCCTTCGTGGGGGTGCTGGTGGTCCTGAAGGGGTGGAAGCGCACGCCCGTCACCACCGACCTCCCCGCCGAGCGCTTCATCGCCGCCATGAAGGTGGGGCTTCGCTACACTCGGCACCGCTCAGCCCTCCAGGTGATCCTGCTCCGGGGCGGCGGGTTCGTGTTCTTCGGCGGGACGATCTTCGCCCTGCTCCCCACCCTGGCCATCCATCAGCTCAACCTTGGGTCCACGGCCTTCGGCCTGCTGCTGGGATGCATCGGGACGGGAGCGGTGGGGGCCACGCTGTTCCTGCCCGCCCTGCGGGAGAGGCTGAGTCCCAACGCCCTTCTCGCGACCGCCATCCTGGCATTCGCGGCTGGCCTGCTGGCTCTCTCCGTCGTGAACCACCCCCTGCCCGCCGGGCTGGCCCTCCTGGTCTGCGGGGCTGGCTGGCTGTCCGTCCTCAGCACCTGCAACACCGGCGTCCAGCTGTCCGTGCCCTCCTGGGTGCGCGCCCGGGCCCTTGGGGTCTATATCACCGTCTGGGGCGGCGCCATGGCAGGCGGCGCGGCCTTCTGGGGTTGGGTGGGCGAGCGGTGGGGGATCCATGTGGCCTTCCTCGCCTCCGGAATCGGCATGCTGCTGTTGCTGGCCGCCACCGCCCGACTGAAGATCCAGGCCCTGCACGAACCCATGGACATGAGCCCGCATCGCCTCCAGCCCCATGCCCCTGAACCCATCGATCCCGACGAGGGGCCCATCCTCACGGTGCTGGAGTACCGGATCCCGGAGGAGCGCAAGACCGCCTTCCAGGAAGCCATGCGGGAGGTCCGCCGCATCCGCATTCGCGACGGGGCCGTGCGCTGGTCGCTGTTCCAGGACATCGCCCCGCCGGAGCCCGGCCAGCTGCGCTTCGTGGAGAATTTCCTCAGTTCCAGCTGGGGAGAGCACCTCCGCCAGCACCACCGGGCCACCGTGGAGGACCGGGCCGTCTTCCGCCGGGCCTATGGGCTGGGGGTCGAAGTGAGGCCCCGAATCCGCCATCTCCTCGCCGCCTGGGAGGACCACCGCTCCATCCTGGACCGCATCTTGGAGTAAGGCCGCGCGTGGGCTAGGAGGCCCGGCCCGTTTCGGTCATGCTGGACTCATCGCTTCGGAGCCCGCACTCGTGCTTTCCAAGGACCAGACCCTGGGCAAATACCAGATCCTGGATCGCCTCGGCTCCGGGGGGTTCGGAGCCGTGTACCTGGCCCTGGACACCTGGGTGAACCGCAAGGTGGCCCTGAAAGTCCCCCACCAGCAGCAGGACGAGATCGTGGACCTGCTGAAGGAACCGCGCATCATGGCGGGTCTGAAGCACCCGAATATCGTCGAGCTCATCACCGTCGAGCGGAAGAACGGGATCTTCTTCATGGTCCTGGAATATGTGGAAGGCGAGAGCCTCGACCGGATGATCCGGCGGGAACGCACCCTCGCGCCGACCCGGGCCTTGGAGATGGGCCTGGACATCTGCAGCGCCATCGCCTTCGCCCATGGCCACCAGATCCTGCACCGGGACCTGCGCCCCGCCAACATCCTGGTGAACCGCGACGGCCTGGCCAAGGTCACCGATTTCGGCACCTCCCGCGTGCTGGAGATGCAGCATGTCCCCTTCGCCCCCACGCGCATCGGCTCTCCGCCCTACATGGCGCCAGAGCATTTCCGCGGCCGGGCCGTGTTCCAGTCCGACCTCTGGTCGCTGGGCATCACCCTCTACGAGATGCTCACGGGCACGGTGCCCTTCTACGACGCGGATCCCCTGAAGATCGCCCAGGCCTTCACCAGCCAGCAGATCCTGGCGCCGCACCTGCGGAATCCCATCGTGCCCAAGGCCTTCTCCGAGGTCGTCATGAAGGCGCTGGCGGTGAACCTCGGCGAGCGCTACCTGTCGGCCCAGGCCTTCCTGGAAGCCCTCCGCCGCCTCAAAGACAGCGTGGCCCGAGAGACCCGCCCCCTGGGCACGGCCGTGCTCTCCTCCAGCACCTCGGGCCCCCATCCCACCCTCCGCGCCGCCACCCAGGCCCGGCTTTGCCGCTTCTGCTACCGGCAGCTGCCCCGCATGGCCATGGTCTGCCCCAACTGCGGGGAGAAGAACTAGCCAATGATCTGGCACCCCACCAAGGATGCGGTGCAGCGGCTCTGGGGCCGCCGGTGGGTACGCCGGGTGTCCTATGTCCTCGTGGCCGGCGCGACCGTCGTGACCGTGGGCCCCTGGCTCGCCACCCGGCCCGCCGTCCTCCGGTGGACCATCTCCAAGCTCGATGCCCTGACCCGCGAGGAGACCGGGCTCCCGCTCACCATCGGCCAGCTGGAGATCCACCCCATCCTGGGATCCATCGTCCTGCGGGATGTGCACCTCGGAGGGGACCTGCTCAGCGTGCGGCGCATCGAGATCCAGGCGGACCTCCCCTCCTTCCTTGCGCCCCCCTACCGGATCTTCTCCATCCGGGCCGAGCAGCCCCACCTCCGGCTGACGGAAGCGGGCCTGGCCCCCCTCAAGCTCAAGGAGCGCCCGCCACGGACGGGCCCCCTGCCCCAGGTGCGGCTCGACCTCTTCAGCCTCACCGGCGGCGAGATCGACATCCCCGAGCCGCTGCGCGGCATTCCCGCGGCACGCTACCAGTTCGAGGTGAAGGCCACGGGCCAGGGGCCCAACCGCCTGCGCCTGGATGTGGCCGGCCCGCAGCTGTCTGTGAAGGGGCCGGGCGGCTGGGAGCGGGGCCGATTGGATCTGAACGGGGAGCTTTCTGAGACCTTCGTCCTGCTCCAGGAGGGCTACCTCCGCCTAGGCGAAAGCCAGGTGCGGCTGAGCGGGCGCCTGGAGGCCAAGACACCCAAGGCACCCGAGCGGCTGGAAGGCCGTCTCGGCAGTGTCCTCAGCCTGGCCCAGATCGCCCGCTGGGGAGGTCAGACGCGACCGCCCCTGACAGGCAGCCTGGATGTCAGTGCCACCGTCGACGGCACCCTCGCCGCCCCCCGCTGGTCTGTGATCGCGGAAGGCCAAGGGCTCCGGCCGGCGAACGGGAGCTTCCAGCCCGGCGCGCTCGACCTGCGAGCCAGCGGCGGCCTCCAGGCCGCCAAGGTCGAGCATCTGCGCTGGCGGTCCAGCCAGGGAGAGCTGGATCTCCAGGGAACCTGGTCCAAGAAGGCGCCCCCGGAAGCCACCCTCCAGGGACGGAACCTGGATCTGGATGCCGTCGGCCGCGCCCTGCGCCTCCCGGAATTCCAGGGCGTCCGCGGCACGCTGCAGGCCCAGGTCAAGGGACCGCGGGAAGCTTCGGCCCTGAGCCGCCCGGACCGCTGGCAGGCCTCGGCCCAGATGGCCCTGACGCAGCACGGCCTGGAGGCCGGCAACCTGCGGGCCTCCTTGCGGGAGGGCCGGGCCACCCTCGATCAGCTCCGGTTGGACCTCGAAGCACTGAAGGCCTCCGGCACCGGCTGGGCCACCCTCGGGTCCCGCGGTCTGGTGCGTCTGGAGGCGGAAGGCCAGGTGGAGGTGGGCGCCAGCCAGGTAGCCCAGGCCCTGCGCGCCTGGAAAGTGGTGGACCTGGACATGGAGGGCCAGACCCGGGCCCAGGCCAAGGTCCGCTGGAGCCGGGGCGCCGGCCTGGAGCTGGATGGCACCACCGAGGTCTCCCATCCCCGCTGGCACGGGGCGCGGGCGGATGAGCTGCAGGCCAAGGTGGAGATCCGCGGCTCGGACCTTCGTGTCACGGACATCGACCTGAAAAAGGACGAGGGCCGCGGCGGCGGCGATCTCTGGCTCACCTGGGGTCGCACCGCCCCGGGCCAGAAGCAGATGGACATGTGCTACACGGCCTTCCGCCTCCCCGTGGCCGAAGGGCTCAGGGCCGCCGATTTGAAGGACAACGAGGGCCACGACCTCCCCATCACCGGCACCGGCAGCGGCTGGGTGCGCCTCCAGGGCCCCTACGATCACCTCACCATGCAGGGCGCCGCCCAGGTCGAAGCCGGGGAGGTCTACGGGATCAAGGTCCCCGCCGCTTCTTCCGATTTCGCGATGGACCTCGAGACCCTGCGGCTGCGCCTTCAGGATGTCCGCATCGCCGAGCGCTCCGAGCTGCTGGGCAGCCCCGGCTCCGAACCCGAAGGGGCCCTGGCCCTGACCGGCCAGGCCGACATGGACCTCCGCCGGTGGACCTGGAAGGTGGATCTCGCAGGGCGCCTCGATTCCCAGCTGATGGCCCTGCCCGGCCCCCGCATCCAGGCCCAGGTGGAGGCCCGCCTGCTGGGGCCCGTCACCCACCCCTTCGGCGCCCTGGATCTGCCGGAGGGCCAGGTCAACCTGAGCCGGGGCCGCATCTTCTTCGGCGGGCGCAGCCTTGAGGGCCTGGAAGGTGCCTTCAGCCTGGAGCGGGGCCGGATGGCCGGCCGCCTGGCCCTGGAGGGCATGAGCCGTCCGCTGGTGGAGGTCCAGGTCCGGCAGGACGGGCCGGATCTGGCCGGCAGCCTATCGCTGAATGTCTCCGCGGACAGCGCCCGAACCGAGAACCTGGCCCGGAGCCTGACCGACGACCTGATGGAGGATCTGAGCCTCGAGGTCAGCGCCCAGGGGCGCTGGAACGGCCGGAATCTCCTCTGGACCGGATCCCTGAACCGCCTGGCCGCCCAGTTCAATGCCTTCGAACTCCATCAGGCCCGACCCTCCTCCCTTCGCGGGGACGCCAATGGCGCCGAGGTGGACATCGCCCTGGAAGGCGGGGCGCGGAAAGCCGCCGACCCGACGGCCCAGGCCGCCAACCTGCGCCTGACGGGGACCGTGCCCTTCTCGACGACCGCCCCCCTGGCCCTCCGGGTGCAGGGCGCCGCCAACCTCGCCCACCTCAAGTCGATCTTCGACCGGGTGATGGAGGTCGACGAGTACAGCCTGCTGTCCGAGCTGCGGATCCAGGGCCTGGGCCGGTTCGACCTCCTGGCCCATGGGACCTATCCCGCCCCCCTGCTGGACGGCACCCTGTCCCTGGAAAAGGGCCAGACGAACCTGCGGGGCTACCAGGGCGTGGAGGATCTGCAGGTCGGGCTGATCTTCAAAGACCGCACCGTGTCGATTCCCGCGGACCGGCCGCTGCGAGGCACCTTGGCCCACGGGGACCTGCAGGTCTCCGGCGACCTCACCTGGCGGCTCGGCGGCCTGGACGCCTACCGGCTGAAGGCCTCCCTCGCCAACTTTCAGCTCCGGGATGTGCCCGACGGCCTGGATCTCCAGGGCACCCTGCGGGCCACCCTGGAGGGCAATGAGGAGGGAGGCCTGCTCAAGGGCCGCCTCCGGGCCGACCGCCTGAGCTACCAGACCGAGGTGAAGCTGGCCGACCTCATCCTGCGGAGCGCCCTCAGCGACAGCGGTGGCCTGGTGGGCCTGGACCTGGACGATCCCCTGGAGCGCATCCGCCTGGACCTGGACCTCGACCTGCGCAGCCCCTGGAGCTTCGACACCAACCTCCTGAAGCTGGAAGGCCGCACGGAAGGGCCTTTCCAGGTGCTGGGCACCCTGGCGCACCCCGTGCCCAAGGGCACGATGATCTTCCAGCCCGGCGGCCGCATCACCAACATCTTCCCCGCGGGCGACATGGTGGTGGATCGAGGTTCGCTGGTCTTCTCCGAATCACGCCCCCTGGACCCGGTCATCAACCTCCAGGGCAGCGTCAGCTCCATTCCCGGCTACACCGTGAACCTCGACATCCACGGCACCCTGAGCAACCTGGCCATCGTGCCCAGCTCCACCCCCAGCCTCCGGCAGGACGAGATCGTGGCCATCCTCATCAATCCCGGCAATGTGGCCAATGTGGGCGCGGCGGGAGCCACTTCCGGCGCCACCCAGGGCGCCATCACCTCCGGCATCGCCAGCGCCGGTTCCGGCCTCATCTCCACCCTGGCCTTCGCGCCCTTCCAGGAGCAGATGCGGCGGACGCTCGGCCTGGATCGCGTGAATGTGGCGGTGCGCTCCACCAACCTGGGCACCACCGAGACCGAGGTCACCCTGGGCAAGAGCATCAACCTGTTCGGCCAGCGCAGCGCCTTCGTGGTCTCCCACAAGAAGAGCGGCGAGCTGAGCATCACCTCCGGCCAGGTGGAGTGGCGTTTCGGCGGCTTCATTCTGCAGCTGGGCGCCAGCAAGGGCGGTGGCACCGGGCTCAACCCCTCGGGAGAGATCCGCCACACCTGGAGTCCCAAGTAGTGCGCGGGCGGTAGGCTGTAAGTGGAGACACGCATGATCACGGTGAAATGCTTCGCCCGCTACCGCGCCCTGTTGGGGTTCAGCGAACTCGAACTGCCCGTCGCCCCCACCCTGGATGACCTTCTGGCGGATCCCCGCTTCGCGGACCTGCCCAAGGACGCCCTGCTGGCCGTGAACCAGAGCTTCGCAGACCGCACGGCGCCGCTGACGGAGGGCGACGAGGTGGCCCTGATGCCTCCGGTGTCGGGCGGCTGATCAGCTCTCGCGCCGGATTTCCAGCACTTCCCCCCCGCTGAGGCGCAGCAGGTCCTGGAAGGCGGGCTCCCGCCGCAGGCGGTCCTCGGGCCGGTCGCCCTGCGCTTCCTCGGAGGAACCGCCCTCGAAGCTGATCTCCAGCTCCCTCAGGCCCGGGAGCACCGCCGCCAGCGCCGCCAAGACATGGGGATTGGTCTTTTCCCGCTCAAGGTCCTGGAGGGTCTGCCGCACATTGCCCGGGAACCGGAAGTGCAGCACCGGCGGCTCCCAGCGCAGATCCGTGGCCATCTGGGGCGCCGTGCCGAGGGCCCGGAGGCCGGGCACCTGACGGAGCGCCTCGCTGCAGGCCACCCGCAGCTGGGGAGGTGCCGGTGCCCCCATGGGAACCGCCGCCTGGGGGCGGGCGGGAGCAGGGGATGGAGCGCGGGGCGGGGCACTTGCTGCGGGGGCCGGTGCGGGCCTGCGAGGCCCCTCAGGCGCCGGCGCGGCCTGGGGGGCCCGGGAAGGGACCGGCGGCGGCCCGGCGGGCGGGCCCGAAGGTCGCGATGGCGCTCCGGCCCCGTAGGCGCCGGAGACGAGGGCATCCAGGGGGGCCAGGTGCGGCAGCTGCGCCGCCGTGAGGAGGGCCAGCTCCACCACCACGCGGGGCAGGCTGCTGTCGCGCAAGTCTCGCTCCCGGCTCAGCAGAAGATTCAGCATTCGCGCCCAGCGCAGCAGGTCCTGGGGGCCCCGCGCGGCGCGGGCTTCCGCTTCCAGGCGGTCGCGAAAGGCCAGCACCAGCTCGCGCCAGAAGGTGGCCCAGTCCGCGCCCTGCTCATTCAGCTCGCGGCAGGCCTCCACCAGGGCCGCCGTGTCGCCGATGACCAGGGCCGACAGGACGCCCTGCACCAGATGGGCGCTGACGATGCCCAGTTGTTCCCGGACGGCTTCTTCCAGCACCTTCCCATCGCCAGCCGCGATGACGCGGTCGAGGATGGTCAGCGCATCGCGCATGGAACCTTGGCCCGCCTCGGCCACCAGCCGCAGGCTGCCGGCCTCGACCTCCACGCCCTCGTGCTCGCAGACATGCCGGAGGCGGCCCTCGATGAGGCCGACGGGAATCAGGCGGAACGGGAAGATCTGGACGCGGCTCTTGATGGTGTCGGGCACATCCTGCAGTTCCGTGGTCGCCAGCACAAAGATGGCGTGGGGCGGCGGCTCCTCGATGACCTTCAGCAGGGCATTGAAGGCCTCGGTGCTGAGCATGTGCACTTCGTCGATGATGTAGATCCGGTAGCGGCAGAAGGCCGGCCGCGTCTGCACCTGCTCCCGGAGGGCCCGGGCGTCGGCCACGGAGGCCCGGCTGGCGGCGTCGATCTCGACGATGTCCAGGCTGCTGTCAGGTTGCTCCGCGGCGCGGCAGGGATCGCAGACCCCGCAGGGCGTGGCGGTGGGGCCTTCGGCGCAGTTCAGGGCCCGGGCCAGGATGCGCGCCGTGCTGGTCTTGCCCGTGCCGCGCACCCCCGCGAAGAGGTAGGCCTGGTGGATGCGGCCGCTCTCCTTGGCCCGCTTCAGGGCGTTGGCCAGGGCCTTCACACTACCTTCCTGTCCCACAAGGTCGGATAGCAGACGGGGGCGGTATTTGAGGGCGAGGGTGCTCATCGGAAATCCAGTCTCCCATAAGAGTACCCAACCTGCCCCATAAGCAGGGAAGAGGCTCCGGTGGGCCGCCAACTGCGGTAACCTGCGACTCTCCCGAGGACATCCGATGCCCCACGCATCTCGGAACGAACACGCCGCATGCGGGGTGGGATTCATCGCCTCCCGGACCGGAAAGGCCTGCCATCAGGTTCTCCGGGATGCCCTCCAGGCCCTGCGGTGCGTGGAGCACCGGGGCGGCTGCGCGGCCGATCAAATCAGCAGCGACGGCGCGGGCGTCATGGCCGACATCCCCTTCGAGCTGCTGGGCCACCAGCCCGGCGAGATCGCCGTGGCCAGCCTCTTCATGCCCCAGGACCCCGGCCGCCTGCGCCGCGCCCTCGCGTTGTTCGAGTCCACCTTCGCATTCTTCGACCTGGATGTGCTGGCCTACCGGGAGGTCCCCGCCAATCCCGCAGTGTTGGGCGTCGACGCCCGGCGCACCCTGCCCTCCCTGCGGCAGGCCATCCTGCGCCGGCCGGCCCACTGCCGCACGGATGCCTCCTTCGACAAACTGCTCTACAACGCCAAGCAGGTGCTGCGCACCAAGCTCGAGGAGCAGGGCATCACGGACGAGTTCTTCTTCGCCTCGCTGTCCGCCCGGACCATCGTCTACAAGGCCCTCACCCGCGCCGCAGATCTCGACCGGTTCTACCCGGATCTCCTGGATCCGCGCTTCATCACGCGGTTCGCCCTCATCCACCGCCGCTTCAGTACGAACACCCGCACCTCCTGGGACAAGGCCCAGCCCTTCCGCCTCCTCGCCCACAACGGCGAGATCAACACCATCGCCGGCAACCGCTCCCGCGCCATCTCCCGGGAGATGTCCATCGGGCTCAAGGCCGACCAGCTGGTGACGCACGGCTCCATCAGCGATTCCGGCAGCCTGAACGAGATCGCCGAGGCCCTGCTCTACCGCAGCAGCATCCCGCATGTGGAGGACATCCTCGCCATCATGCTGCCGCCCGCCGAGGCGGAGGCCCCCTTCTACACCTTCTGGAGCCGGGCCATGGAGCCCTGGGACGGTCCCGCCTTCCTGGTCTACGCCGACGGCGGCACCGTGGGAGCAAGGCTCGACCGCAACGGCTTCCGCCCCGCGCGCTGGGCCATCACGGATGACCGGTTCTATCTGGCCTCCGAGGCCGGCGCATTCCCCCTGGATGAAGCGGCCGTGCGCCGCAAGGGCATCCTCCATGCAGGCACGGGCGTGAAGGTGGACCTGGCCACGGGCCGCGTGCATTTCCGGGATCCGGGGCGCTCGCGGGAGCACCGGGACGCCGCCTTCGACCCCCGCACCACGCCCATCGGCTCGCTTCCGGACCCGGCCCCGCCGGAAGGCCCCGTCAGCGTGTTCCGCAAGACCCTCTTCACCTGCTCCCGCGAGGAGCTGGAGAAGGTCCTCTATCCCATGATCGCCACCGGCAAGGAGGCCATCGGCTCCATGGGCGACACGGCGCGGCCCAATGTCTTCTCCTCCGAACCCAGACCCTTCTTCGACTACTTCTACCAGCACTTCGCGCAAGTCACGAACCCGCCGCTGGACTACCTCCGCGAAGGCAACATCACCGACCTGCGCGTGTTCCTCGGCCGTTCGCCCAACATCTTCTTCCCCAAGGATCTGATCCCGCTGAGCGAGGCCCTGGAGCTGCCCCGGCCCATCCTCGACCTCGGGCAGATGCGCTTCCTGGAGCGGATGCAGAGCTACCGGCCCTCCGAATCCCACATCATCCCCCGCACCTTCGCCATGCGCTTCCGCCGCGACGACGGCGTGGCGGGCTTCCACGCCGCCGTCGCGCGGCTGGCGGCCGATGTCCTCGAGGCCGTGAAGGGCGGCACCAGCGTCATCATCCTCAGCGACCGTGAGGCCAGCGTGGAGCAGCCGCCCATCCCGGGCCTCATCGCCCTGCGGGCCGTGGTGCACACCCTCAACGAGTCCGGCCAGCGCCTCAACGCCGCCATCGTCATGCACACGGCCGAGGCCCGGACCTCGCACCACCTCGCCGCCCTCATCAGCTTCGGCGCCTCCGCCGTCTGCCCCTACCTCGCCCTGGAGATCGCGCGGCGCGACGAGCACCCGACCTTCGGCGCCCTGAGCGCGGACCGCCGCGAACAGAACCTGGTCGCGGCGCTGGAATCGGGCCTGCTCAAGATCATGGCGAAGTGCGGCATCTCGGTGGTCCAGAGCTACATGAGCGCCAAGCTCTTCACGGCCGTGGGCCTGGGACCGGAGCTGATGGAGACCTTCTTCCCGCAGCGCACCAGCCCCATCGGCGGCATCGGGTACGAGGACTTGGCCGGCGACATCCTCCGGAAGACCGGCCTCGCAGCCCAGGCGGGATTCATGGACCGCCTGCTGCACACCCACCAGTTCCGGGAATCGCCCCACCCCGACCAGGGCGAGCACCACGGCATGACCTCGGCCCGCGCGCGGCTGCTGCACCGCCTGGTGGCCTTGGACCCCGAGACACCCGAGGCGCGGGATCTCTACCAGGACTACCTCGCCTCCCTGAAGCTCGATGAGCCCATCAACCCCCGCCACCTCCTGGCCTTGCGCCCGGACGCCACGCCCCTGCCCCTGGAGGCCGTCGAACCGGTCTCGGCCATCCTCCAGCGCTTCGGGGCCGGCGCCATGTCCTTCGGGGCCGTCAGCGCCGAGAGCCAGCGCGACCTCATCCTGGCCATGGAGGCCTCGGGTGGCCGGAGCAACAGTGGCGAGGGCGGCGAGAACCCCTTCTACTGGACGGACGGCATCACCGCCTCCACCAAGCAGGTGGCCTCGGCCCGCTTCGGCGTGACGGCGGAGTACCTCATCTCCGGGGAGGAGCTGCAGATCAAGGTGGCCCAGGGGGCCAAGCCCGGCGAGGGCGGCCAGCTCATGCGCGTGAAGGTCGATGAGTCCATCGCCAGGGCCCGGTTCTCCCTGCCCGGCGTGGACCTGATCTCCCCGCCGCCCCTGCATGACATCTACAGCATCGAGGATCTGAAGGAGCTCATCTACGAGCTGCGGCAGGTGCATCCCGCCGCAAAGATCAGCGTGAAGCTCGTCTCGGGCACGGGCATTGGCACCATCGCCGTGGGCGTGGCCAAGGCCGGGGCCGACATCATCTATGTGGCCGGAGGCGACGGCGGTACCGGAGCCGCCACGCTGGGTTCCATGAAGCACGCGGGCCTGCCCTGGGAGTTCGGCCTGGTGGAGACCCAGCGGGCGTTGCTGGAGAACGGCCTCCGCGACCAGGTGGAACTGCGGGTGGACGGTGGCCTGCTCACGGGCAAGGATCTGGTGACGGCGGCCATCCTCGGCGCCGAGGGCTTCGAGTTCGGGAAGCTGCTGCTGGTGGCCGAAGGCTGCGTGATGGCGCGGATCTGCGAAAAGAACACCTGCCCCGCAGGCATCGCCACCCACGACCCGAAGTTCAAGGCCCGCTATGCCGGCAGCCCCGAGGCAGTCCAGCGCGTGCTGATCCACCTGGCGGAGGACGCGCGCCGCCACCTCGCGGCCCTGGGCGTGGCCTCGCTGGGGGATCTCCAGGACCGGGTGGACCTCCTCCAGGTGGCGCCGGACCATGCGGCCTTCGTGCACGACCGGAAGCTCGACCTGGGATCGCTCCTGAATCCGCGCCCGCCACGAGCCGGCACGGGGCCTTCCGTCTCCGACTCCGAAGGCGTAGGGGCCTTGAACCAGCGCATCCTGGCGGAGGCGGAGACCTTCCTGGAAGCCGGCGGCACCCACCGTCAGGCCCATGCCATCACGACCCAGGACCGCGGCGTCCTGGCCACCCTCGCCGGAGCCATCGCCAAGCGGGTGCGGGAGCGCCGCCGGCGGGGCGAGGATCCGGCCGTGCCTGGCCTCCTGCACCTGGACTTCACCGGCAGCGCGGGCCAGGGATTCGCCGCCTTCCTCACGGACGGGTTGGAGGTCCGCCTGCAGGGCGAGGCCAACGATTCCGTTGCCAAGTCCATGTCCGGCGGGCGCGTGATCCTCCTCCCGCATCCCCGGTCGACCTACGCCGCCGAAGAGAACGCCATCCTCGGCAACGGCGCCCTCTATGGCGCCACTGGCGGGACGCTGCTGGTCCGCGGCCGGGCCGGGGACCGCTTCGCCGTGCGGAACAGCGGGGCCGCCGCCGTGGTCGAGGGCACGGGCCACCACGCTTGCGAATACATGACCCGGGGCGCCGTGGCCATCCTCGGCCCCGTGCTCTCCAATGCCGGCGCCGGCATGACCGGCGGTTGCCTCTACCTGCGCCGGACCCACGCGGAAAGGGTGAACCAGGACTACCTCACCGCCCTCCCCTGGCGGCCCGAGGAGGAGACCCAGTTCCGCGGCCTGCTGGAGCAGCACCACGCCGAAACCGGCAGTGCCACCGCCGCCGCCCTGCTCGAAGACTGGCCCGCCACCCTTCTTGCCTTCAGCGCTTTTGTGCCTGTGGCCGTGGCGGCAGGGCTGAAGCCCAGCTAGCCCCGTTCAGCCGGGCCCCCCTTCCGCCAGAAAGGCGTCGCGTCTCACCGTCGCGAAGGCATCAGCCCACCCGGTCGAACAACCCAGGTTGGCAGACGGGAGTTGGCGGTGGCGGTGGTGGCTTCTCGGCCTTCTCCCGGGATCGCCGGCGGATCGGGAAGGCCTCGGCGAACGCCTGGCGGATACCTTCGGCATAGGTGGGGTCCAGCACCTTCAGCCAGCCATGGTCCGCCAGCACCTTGTAGAAGGGATCCTGCTTCAGCAGGCGCAGGCGGCCGACCCAGGCGTTGGACGCACCGCTGGTGCGGGCCCGGCGGGCGAAGGCCTCAGGGGCATGCACGGCCATGAGGGGGGCCACCGCCACCGTCACGCCGATGCCCGCCGCAGCCAGGCGTTCCACCGCGGCCCAGCGGCTGGGGATGGCCGGGGCGTGCGGCTCCACCGCCTGGCGGACGGTGTCGTCATCGGTGGGGATGGAGAGGCCCACGGTCAGCCGGTCCCCGAAGGCCCGCAGCAACTCCAGATCCTGCAGCACCATGGGCGAGCGGGTGTGGACGATCACCTCGGTGGTGGGGCAGAGCAGCAGCACCTCCAGGCAGCGGCGCGTCAGCCGATACTCCCGCTCCAGGGGCTGGTAGGGATCCGTGGCCGAAGCCATGAACACCCGTTCGCCGTGGAGCCGGTACCGCTGGGACCAGAGCAGCTCCGGCGCATTCAGCTTCGGGGCGACCCACTCGCCCCAGTCTTCGGGCTTGTGCAGGGCGTTGGGGTAGTCCCGCACATAGCAGTAGCGGCACCCGTGCCCGCAGCCGCGATAGGGGCTGAGGGCGAACCCGAAGCCGTACCGGTCGTCCTTCTGGGGGCGCAGGATGGAGCGGGCCTCCTCCGGCTCCACCAGCAGGTTCTGGAAGAGGGGCGGCGGATCCGACGGAAGCGGCAAGGGCGTCATAGCCCAAGTTTTCGCTTTTTATTCGCCAAATCAAGGGGTGGCGGGCGATTTGGGGGTCAGGGGGATCACATTGATCCGGCCGTTGGTTTCGAGGATGGCCACGCGCACATCGGCCACATCGGAAACCCCCGCCTGCCGCACGGCGGCCATCAGCTCATGGCGGGTGATCCGCTCGGAAGCCAGCATGGCCTCGTCCAGCAGCCCGTTGTGGATCAGGATCTGCGGGCGCCCCTCCAACAGCGTCTCCGCCCGCTTGCTGCGCCAGGTGAGCCAGGACATGACGCCGTTCACCGCCAGGAGGGTGGCGACCAGGATGAAGCCCCCGGCCACGGTGTTGTCCCCGGCGTTCATGCTGTTCTGCACGGCGTTGCTCAGCACCAGGAGCATCACGAAGTCGAAGGGCGCCAGCTGGCCCACCTGGCGCTTGCCCGTGAGACGCAGCAGCACCAGGAGGAAGCCGTACACCAGGAGGGCCCGCAGCACGAACTCCCACCAGGGCTGGGTCAGCTTCCACATGGAAACGCCCACGGGCAGGGCACCCTCAAGCAATATGGCGATGGACATGCCCCTCCCCTGAGGACCGAGGACTGAAGATGGCGTTACTCGATCTCGACCGAGAAGGCCGCCGAGCCGAGTTCCGCGCCATCCGCGGCCAGCACCTTCACTGTCCACGCGCCCTCGTCGCCCTTGCGGAAGGTGCGGTAGGCGTTGGTGCGGTAGGGCGAGCGCGGGACCTTCAGCTCCAGCTTGGTGGTGCGCTCGCCCTTCGCGAACGCCACGGTGATGGTGCTGTCGGCGGCGCCGGTGACCTTGGTCCAGGCGTAGAGCTTCGTGCCGGCGGCCACTTTGAAGGAGGCGGCCTCGCCCTGCAGTTCCATCTTTTCGATGCCGGTGCCGACCTTGATCTCGGCCGAGGCCTTGGCTTCAGGGGCCTGGGCGACGAGTGCCGCCGAGGCGAGGAGGGGGAGGAGGAAGGCCTGGCGCATGGAGGCTCCTTGGTGGAAAGGTGGCCCCATTCTGCGCCCGATCCCCGCCGGTGTCACCGCGTCGTGGGCTTCCGTCAGAAGGTGATCACCAGGGAGGTCGTGAACACGGTGTCGGTCTTCTTCAGCTGGAAGGGCACCTGGCCGAGGACCACCGGCGGCGTGGCCACGGGCGTCTGCACCACCTCCACCCCCATGGAAGCGGGCTTGTTCTTGTAGGTGATGTCGTAGCCCACCTTCAGGGCCAGCCGCGAAGACAGGGTCGTGGTGAAGCCGTTCCGCCAGACCGCCAGGTAGTTCTGGGTGTCCTTGAAGCTGTCGGAGAGGTTCAGCTCCGAGGTGAAGGTCGAGGCGGCGAAGAGCTTCTTCTCGAGTTTGGCGCCCAGCCGGAAAGTGGCGAATCCGTCCTCCGTCCCTGCAGGCCGGAACACCTGGGTTTCCTTGGTATAGCCCACGCCGGCATCCGTGAAGAACTTGGTGCGGTCCTCCTTGAGCCACCAATGGCCGAGTCCCACCAGCCCCGTGTACCGCGCTTCCAGACCTGCGGGAAGGTTGCGCTCCCAGCCGGCAGAACCGAACCACTGGAGCTGCTCGGTGAGGTTGTGGTCGTAGCGGAGGTTGGCGAAATAAGTCTCCGTGCTGGTCTGGGTGGTGCGGGTCTCCAGGACCGTGGCCGCGTCCAGGCTCGGCCCGAGGGCGCTGCGGGCCACGGTGGTGGTGGCCACGCGCACGCCTCCCGCATTGAATGCGAAGGCCGCGTTGGCCCAGGTGTACTTGAACTCGTTGGAGAAGCCGAGGCTCTGGCTCGAGGCGTTCCCTCCCACGGCCACATAGCTCAGGGCGGCCTTGTCCGACCAGGGGCGCGTGGGAGCAGCCGCCTCCTGAGCCGCCAGGGGCAGCAGCGCCGCTGGAATCAGCATCAGCAAAGACCGCGTGCGCATGGCCATCTCCTGAAAATTCCAGGCGATGGTACCCGCTTCTCGGTCGGGACGCACTCAGGCCACCCAGGTTTCCAGGCCTTCGAGGATGTCCCGCACGCCGGGGCCGAAGCGGGCATTGCTGAGCCAATCGAGGCCGGCGGGCAGGCCTTCGACCGCCGTCTTCACCCGGGCCCGGTGGCCCAGCTCAGGACGCGGGATGGCGCGTTCCGCGCGCTCGTGGCGCGTGGCCACGGGCTCGCCGAGGCTGGGAATCCAGAACTTCAGCCGCGCCTGGATGCCCTCCCAGGTCTCGAGGTCCGCGGGCTTGCCGAAGGCGCCGCCGATGAAGCTGCGGAGCTGCATGAGACCCTCCGGCGCGCTCTGGGGATCCATCCAGGACGGCACCAGGGAACCCAGGTATCCGCGGCCCTCGGGGGGATGGATGAGGAAACCGAAGCTGTCCTTCAGGGCCGGCAGCGGCGCGTGGCGGCTGTGCCAGAGATCCACGGAGGTATAGGGGATGGCGGCCAGGGCCTCGGCGCTTTGCGGAGCCACGGAGCCCAGCAGGATCGCGGCTTCATAGGCGGGCAGCGCCAGCACCACCCGATCGGCCTCGCGGATTTCGCCGCCGCCGCTCGCGCGCCAGCGACCGTCCGGCAGGGCCTCCAGCCGCTCGGCGCGGAGGCCAGATCGCACGGACGCCAGCTTGGCGGCGAGGCGGATGGGCAGCTGGCCCATGCCGCCTTCGGGCACCACCATGTGGCTCACGCCGCCCTTGCGGATGCCGTTTACCAGGCTGCCCGTGGCCTCCCACTGGCGCAGCTTGGGGATGGCGTCCACGGACAGGATCTCCGCAGGCGCAGCCAGCACCCCCGCGATCATGGACGGCAGCAGCTCCGTGGCCACGCCCTTGCCCAGGCGGCGGGTGATGAAGGCGCTGAGGCCCTCTTCAGGCTCCCCCGGCCGCACGGGCTGGAAGGGCTCCAGCATCATGCGGAGCTTGGCGCCCAGGGGCATCAGCGGCGAAGTCATCAGCCCCACGGGCGAGGCAGGCACGGGAATGAGCCGCCCGCCCTTTCCCACCCAGCGGGCGCCGGTACCCGGCGACTTGAACGGCAGGTCGATGGCGCTGAAGAGGCGGTCCACCGCCGTGCCCTTCTGCCACAGCACGCCCTGGGGCCCGGTCTCGAAGTGGCCGCCTTCCCAGGGCAGGGTCTTCATCCAGCCGCCCACCGTGGCCCCGGCCTCCCAGACCTCCACGGCCTCGCCGCGCTGCTGCAGGTGCCAAGCGGCCGCCAGGCCCGTCACGCCTCCGCCGAGGATCAGGGTGCTCATGGGAGGATCTCCAGAACGCGCCGCGCAAGGCAGCGGATGTAGGCGGGATCGATGCCGGGGGCGGCCACGCGGCGATAGGTGCGGATGCCCGCCTTGTCGGCCACATGCCGATACTCGATGTCCAGCTCGTGCAGGGTCTCGATGTGCTCGCTCACGAAGCTCATGGGCACGACGATCACATCCTTGCCGCCCATGGATTCCAGCACGCTCTTCAGGGGCGGTTCCAGCCAGCGCACGGGCCCCGTGCGGCTCTGGTAGGCCTGGATATAGTCGCCGGGGATGGCGCCAATGCGGGCGATGAGCGCCTCGCGGGTGGCGTGGATCTCCTTCTCGTAGGGATCCCCGGCTTCGATCTGGCGCACGGGCAGGCTGTGGGCGCTGAAGATCACGGTGGCCCCCGGGAGCTCGCTGAGCGCCGCCCGGAGCGGCCGTTCCAGCGAATCGAGGTAGTCGGGATCGGTGGCGTAGTGCTCCACCCCCGGCAGGATCTCCATACCGGCCTTCGCCGCCTCGATGGCCAGCTCCCGTAGGCTGGAGCCCGTGGTGGCGCGGCAGTCGTGGGGATAGAGCGTCACTGGCACCAGCTTGCGGATGCCCTCGCGCTTCAGGGCCTTCAGCAGCCCCTCGGCCCGCGGCGCGGCGTAGCGGAAGCAGAGCTTCACGGGCTCCGTGCGCCCCGCGGCGCGCAGAGTCGCGCGCAGCGCCGAAGCCTGGTAGGCGCTTTCCCGCAGCAGCGGCGAGCCGCCGCCGATCTCGGCGTAGCGGCCCTTCGCGCCGGGGGCCCGGAGCTTCGCGATGAGCCTCGAAAAAGGCCCCTGCAGCCAGGCCGGGCCCGGCAGCCGGATCAGGTCCCGGTCGCCGAACAGCGCCGCCAGGAACGGTTCCACCTGGTCCAGGTTCACCGGACCGCCGAGGTTCAGGAGCAGGATCGCCGTGTCTCGCATCGACTTCCACCTTACTTGAGACTTGCCGGAACATTCGTCACGGAACCCTGGACAGGTCCTGTGCGGACAGGAAATTCCGCCCGGGCCCGGGCCGACCCACTAGACTGATATCGAGACTGGAGATCAGCCATGCCCCTGTCCAACCCGCCCTCCCCCCTGGCCGCTTTCGCCACCCTGCCCGATGAGGCCCGCCTCTGGCTCCTGGCCTTCGATCGTCCCGTGGAGGCCGCCCTCCTGGCCCCCGAGGTTGAGGCGCTGCTGAGCCGCTGGCGCCACAAGGGTGTCGAGTATCACGCCACCTGGACCATCCTGGAAGGCCGCATCCTGGCCGTGGCGGAACCCACGCTGGCAACCCAGCCCTCGGGCTGCGCCATCGACGGCATGCTGCGCGGCATGCACCAGCTGGCCGGCCGCCTGAACCTGAGCCTGCTGGACCCCCAGGCTGTGCTCGCCCGGCTGCCCGGGGGCTTGCACGCTTTCGACCGCGCCGAGCTGGAGGCCCGCCTGGCGGACGGCACCCTGGAGGGGGCCACGCCGCTGCTGGACCTGACCCTCTTCAACCTGGGCGATCTGCGCCAGGGCCGCCTGGAGCGTCCCCTGGCCGCCACCTGGATCGGCCGGAAGTACCTGCGCGCCGTGCCTTCAGCCTGATGCGAGGCTGCGGAGCTCCGCTCCGCCCAATGAAAACGAGGCGGCCAAGCCGCCTCGTTTTCATTGGAATGACGAGGATCTAGAAGATCGACTCACCCGGCTTGCGGCGCCAGCCCTCGGAGCGCTTGGGCGCGTCCGCCTTGGGCTTGGCATCCTTGGCGGCGGCCAGCGTCTGCAGCAGGGAGCCACCCATCTTGGAGGCCACGCTCTTGGCCAGGGCCGGAGCCGCGGGGACCATCGGGGCGCTCACGGGGCCCGACACGGAACCCTCGGGGGCGGTGGCGGACTTGGCGGTGATCTCCTTCAGGCGCTTCTCGTACCAAACTTTCCGCTTGGGATCGATGACGCGCATGTTGGCGGCCTTCTCCCCCTTCTTGAGGACCTTGGGCTTGGGCTTCTCACGGTCTTCCCGCAACACGGAATCGGGCTTTGCAGCTTCTTCGAGGATCTTCGCCAGGTTGCCAAGGCCACGCAGGGTCATCATGTGCGGTTGTTACTCCAGAAGGGGCCACGGGCCACCGTTCATAAGAATAGCGGCAGAGCCTTTGCTTACATAGTGATTTTAGGCACGAGCTGCGTTTTTTTCGCCCCCCGGGGGTTCCCGGCGCCTGGGACACTGGACCCCATGGCAACCTCGACCGCCTCGATGAAGGCCCGGCTGGACGGGCTCTGCGCCCGCTACGACACGGCCGGGGCCCTGGAGAAGGATCCCCTCAGCCTCCCCCTCACCTATGAGGGTCCCCTGGACCGGGAGGTCGCCGCCTTCGTGGCCGCCCACCTGGCCTATGGGCGGGTGGACCCCATGATCCGGGCGGTACGGGCGGCCCTGGCCCCCCTGGGCCCGCGGCCCGCGACTTGGCTCCGGGAACGCTCCGAACCGGCCGCCGGGAAAGAACTGGACCGGGCCCTGGCCTCCTGGGTTTGGCGTTTTCATACCGGCGCCGACCTCACGGCCTGGCTGCTGGCCTGGAAGCGGCTCGATGCGGAGAGCGGGGCCGGCCTCGAAGCCCACTTGATTCCGGGCCCCGGGGAAGCGCCCGATGAGGGCCTCTCCCGGCTGGTGCAGCGGCTCCGGACCGACCTCCCGGCCTCCTACGGCGCCCGCTTCTCCCTGCCCGATCCCCACGAAGGCGCCGCCTGCAAGCGGTGGCGCATGTTCCTCCGCTGGATGGTGCGCTCGGGCTGGCCCGACCTCGGCCTCTGGACCCGCCTTTCCGCCGATCAGCTGATCATCCCCCTGGATACCCATGTGGCGCGGGTCTCGCGCTTCATCGGGCTCACCCGCCGCGCCACGCCCGACGGGAAGATGGCCCTCGAGATCACCGAGGCCCTGCGCCGCCTGGATCCGGCCGATCCCCTGCGCTACGACTTCGCCCTCAGCCACCTGGGCATCATGGGCGATTGCCCGGGAATCCGCAGCCTGCCGTCCTGCGCGCCCTGCCCCCTCGTGGCGGTGTGCAGGGCCGGCAAGCGCTGACCCGGAACCGGAGAGGCGGGCAGATCAGCGGGAACAGATCAGCGGGAACCGGCGGGAAAGCCCACGGACTGGGCCAGCAGGATGAGCTGATCCGGGCGGAGGGCGAGACGCGGAGCCAGGAGCCCCCGGTCCACATAGGCCCGGGCGCCCGTGGCCAGACCCGTCGAGGCGCAATAGAGATAGATGTTCTGGGAGATGTAGCCGGCATCGGCGTGGGCCCACTCCCGGCGCTGCTCCAGGGGACCCGTCCCCGTCTTCGCCAGGTCCGCCACCAGGACCAGCGTGACGGGGGCGTCCTGGACGAAGGTCTGGGTGCCCCCGTAGGCCCGCAGGTCGCCCGGCGCCACGGGATCGAGCCGGTGGGCCTGGGCCTGGTAGCGGTAGGCGCCCTTCTTCAGCAGGACATAGAGGTCGATCTCCTGGGTGTTCCTGGCCGAGGGCGCCGTGCGCTTCCCTTCGGGGCGGTTGACCCCGAAGGCGGCCCACAGGAGGTCCGAAAGCTGCGGCAGCGGCAGCTCCCGCCGGTCGAAGGCACGGGAGGTCGAGCGCAGGGCCAGGGTCTCCATGAGCGGCCGCCCGCCCGTCTTCTGGGGCGCCGGCAGCTCGAGCGGAGCCTGCGCCTGGGCGAGCAGCACACTCGTGGACAGCAGCGCGGAAGCAAGGGCGACGCCGATTTTCATCGAACACCTCGGGGACCATGAGCGCGGGGAAAATCGAGGTGGATACCCCGGCCCTGCTCGGTCTGCGGCCCCATCTTAGTCGAAGATGATCGAGAGGTTGGAAATTCCATCCGTGGGCCCGCGGCCTCCCGCCCAGGCACAAAGGGGCCGGGCTTACCACGGCACTCGGGGGAACGACTTAGGGCTGCTTCTTCCGATCTGACCCGGTTCATCGCACCCCGATGCATGGGGCCCGGCTTGGATTCAGACTACCCGGGAAGCGCCCCGCAGCACCAGCAGGAGGCCCCCCGGCAGAGGGGCACCGCTGCTTGAAGTGATGGATTTCATGGCCTTTTTTAATCAGTGGAAAAATACGGTGCCTGACCCTTGACACCCCTACATGTTGGGGCCATCCTTTTCTCCCGGCACAACCCCTAGAGGTCACCTCAAAGTTCCCCATGCTCTGGGGATGGCTTTGCGCGCCTCGTGGGAAGGCCGTGTCTTTCGAATCGTCCTTCTCCACTCCATCTCCCAGGACAGCCCATGAAGATCGCCCGCCACTTCACGAAGGCAGGTCACGACCCCCTGGAAGGGATCCCCTTCGTCCCCCGGACCAGCCGCATCTCCAAGCTCGACGGTACGGTGGTCTTCGAGGCCAAGGATGTGATGGTCCCGGACACCTGGTCCCAGGTGGCCGTGGACATCCTGGCCCAGAAGTACTTCCGCCGGAAGGGCATCGACGCCCAGAACGGCGGTGAGAAGGATGCGCGTCAGGTCTTCCACCGGCTGGCGGGCTGCTGGCGGCACTGGGGCGAGACGCACGGCTACTTCGATTCCGCCGAGGACGCCCAGGCCTTCTACGACGAGCTCACCCTCATGCTCGCCAAGCAGATGTGCGCCCCCAACTCGCCGCAGTGGTTCAACACGGGCCTGCACTTCGCCTACGGCATCTCCGGCCCCGCCCAGGGCCACAGCTTCGTCGATCCGAAGACCGGCGAGATGATGAAGTCCACCTCGGCCTATGAGCGCCCGCAGCCCCACGCCTGCTTCATCCAGAGCGTGGCCGACGACCTCGTGAACGAGGGCGGCATCATGGATCTGTGGACCCGCGAGGCCCGCATCTTCAAGTATGGCTCCGGCACGGGCACCAACTTCTCCAAGGTGCGCGGTTCCGAAGAACCGCTGTCGGGCGGTGGCCGCAGCTCGGGCCTCATGAGCTTCCTGGCCGTGGGCGACCGTGCCGCCGGCGCCATCAAGAGCGGCGGCACCACCCGTCGCGCCGCGAAGATGGTCTGCCTCGACCTGGATCACCCCGACATCGAGGCCTTCATCGACTGGAAGGTCACCGAGGAACGCAAGGTGGCCATGATGGCCGCGGGCAGCGCCGTGGTGCGCCGCCACTGGGATGCCATCTGCAAGTCCGTGGAAGGCTCCACCAGCAAGGACGCCGACCCGCACACCAACGAGGCCCTCCGCAAGGCCCTGGCCCGCGCCAAGCGCGAGGGCGTGCCAGCCGCGTTTCTCACCCAGTGCCTGGGCCGCCTGGCCGAGGGCGACTTCGCCCGGGATCTGGCCGGCTACGACACCTCCTGGGACGGCGAGGCCTACCTCACCGTGGGCGGCATGAACTCCAACAACTCCGTGCGCGTGCCTGACGCCTTCATGCGCTCCCTGGAGATGGACGGCGACTGGGAGCTGAAGCGCCGCATCGACGGCAAGACCAGCAAGAAGCTCCGCGCCAAGGATCTCTGGGAGAAGGTGAACCGCGCCGCCTGGACCTGCGCCGACCCCGGCATCCAGTTCAACACCACCATCAACGACTGGCACACCTGCCCCGAAGACGGCCCCATCAACGCGAGCAATCCCTGCTCCGAGTACATGTTCCTCGACGACACCGCCTGCAACCTGGCCTCGCTGAACCTGTGCACCTTCCTCACGGATGACGGCGGCTTCGACCTCGCGGGCTACCGTCACGCCATCCGCCTCTGGACCGTGGTGCTCGAAGTCAGCGTGCTCATGGCGCAGTTCCCCAGCGAATCCATCGCCAAGCTCAGCTACGACTTCCGCACCCTGGGCCTCGGCTACGCCAACCTGGGCGCCATGCTCATGCGCATGGGCATCCCCTACGACAGCGTCGAGGGCACCCAGTGGTGCGCGGCCCTGACCGCCCTCCTCACCGGCGACGCCTACGCCGCCAGCGCCGAGATGGCCCACGAACTCGGACCCTTCCCCGGCTACCAGAAGAACGCCGCGCACATGCTGCGGGTCATCCGCAACCATCGGCGCGCCGCCTACAACGCCCCGGCCTCGGAGTACGAGCAGCTCTCCATCCGACCCCAGGGCCTGCACGGCGCTGGCGTGCCCAAGCGCATCGTCGAGGCCGCCCGCGAGAGCTGGGACACGGCGCTGACCTACGGCGAGCAGTGGGGCTTCCGCAATGCCCAGGTGACGGTGCTGGCGCCCACGGGCACCATCGGCCTGCTCATGGACTGCGACACCACCGGCGTCGAGCCCGACTTCGCCCTCGTGAAATTCAAGAAGCTCGCCGGCGGCGGCTACTTCAAGCTCGTGAACAGCGCCATCCCCGAGGCCCTGGCCCGCCTGGGCTACGCGCCCACGCAGATCCACGAGATCGAGCGCCATGTGGTGGGCTGGCAGCAGATCACCGATGAGACCCCCGGCATCACGCGCAGCATGCTGAAGGGCGCGGGCTGGGCCGAGGAGGAGATCGCCTCCGTGGAGCAGAAGCTCCCCACGGCCTTCGATCCCGCCTACGCCATCGATGTGGAGCGCCTGAAGAACGACTTCAGCCCCGAGCAGGTGGAGACCTTCCTCCTGGCGCTCAGCGGCACCATGACCGTGGAAGGCGCGCCCCACCTCAAGGACGAGCACCTGCCCATCTTCGACTGCGCCAACCGCTGCGGCCGCACGGGCCGCCGCTACATCGCCCCGCAGGGCCACCTGAGGATGATGGGCGCCGCCCAGCCCTTCCTCAGCGGCGCCATCAGCAAGACCATCAACCTGCCCGCCGAAGCCACCGTGGCTGAGATCGGCAGCATCTACGAAGCCAGCTGGCAGCTCATGCTCAAGGCCGTGGCGCTCTACCGCGACGGCTCGAAGATGAGCCAGGCCATGGCCACCAACCTGGACCTGCTGGACGGCGTCGACACCCTGCTCGACGAGCAGGCCACCGGCACCGAGAAGACCCCGGCCGTGGCCCAGGCGCTGACCAACCAGCTGGTGCGCACCTACCGCCGCCGCCTCCCCAACCGCCGCGGCGGCTACACCCAGGCGGCCACCATCGGGGGCACCAAGCTCTACCTCCGCACCGGCGAATACGAGGACGGCAGCCTCGGCGAGATCTTCCTCGACATCCACAAGGAGGGCGCCGCCTTCCGCGCCGTGCTCAACTGCTTCGCCATCGCCGTGAGCATGGGCCTGCAGCACGGCGTGCCGCTGGAAGAGTTCTGCGACGCCTTCCTGTTCACCCGCTTCGAGCCCGGCGGCATGGTGGCGGGCAGCGACACCATCAAGCTGAGCACCAGCCTCATCGACTTCGTGTTCCGGGAACTGGCCATCAGCTACCTGGGCCGCTACGACCTAGCCCATGTGGAGCCCGAGCAACTCGTGAACGCCGCCACCGGCCTGCGCCCCAACAGCCAGGCCCCCGGCGCGAACCTGCCGAACCTGCCCACGGGCACGCCCCTGCCCTTCCCCGAAGCTGTTGCCGGAGCCACCGGGAGCGCCGCTGCGCCCGCCCCGGTCCAGCCCGTCCTCCAGCCGGTCACCGTGGGCGCCCGGAGCACCGTCTCGGCGGCCCAGGCCGCCCGCGAGAAGGGCTACACCGGCGACCCCTGCCCCGAATGCGGCCACCTCACCCTCGTCCGCAACGGCGCCTGCATGAAGTGCCAGACCTGCGGTGCGACCACGGGCTGCAGCTAGGAAAGCGATCCACCGCGGAGGATGCGGAGCGCGTAACGAAGGGCGGGAGCGATCCCGCCCTTCGTTATGTCATTCGTGCCCCTCCGTGTTTATCCGTGGCAGATCCTTCCTCCCCGCCACAAGATAGCTTCATGCCCGACCCCCTCGACCCCATCGCCCTGGACCTGGCCTCGGACCCGGAGCTGGGGCCGTTGTTGGCGGCGCATCCGGACATCGCGCCGCTGCGGTTCCGGGATGGGGAACGGCTGGTGGTGGAGGGGGAGGATTCACAGGATCTGTTCATCGTGCGCAAGGGCAGCCTGGTGGTGGAGAAGGCCCTGCCGGACGGCACGCTGCGGCCCCTGGCCCAGCTGCAGTGCAGCGAGGACGCGCCCTGCATCGTGGGCGAGATGGCCTACTTTGGAGCCCAGCACCGCACAGCCACGGTGCGCGCCGTGGGCAGCTGCCAGGCCCTGCACCTGAAGCCCGCCCACCTGGACGCCATCATGGCGGGTTTCCCCGGCCTCACCCGCATCCTCTGCCGCCAGTTCACCTCGCGCCTGAAGGAAGCCAACGATGAGCTGCGCGACCTGCGGGCCCGCTTCGATCTGGCCGCCCAGCGCCGCATGGTGCAGCCCGGCGAGGTGATCTTCGAGGCGGGGGCGAAGGCCGACACCCTGTTCCAGCTGGCCCTGGGGACCGTGCGCCTCGCTGAGGCCGCCGGCGCGCGCCGGGTGCGTGCGGAGGATCTGCCCAGCGGCTACCTGGACCTGGCGGCCTACCTGCGCCAACACCCGCACGCCGCCACGGCCACCGCCGAAGAGGGCTGCTTCCTGGCGGTGATCCCGGCTTCGCGTCGCGTGGCCTTCCTGCGCACCCAGCCGGAGCTGGCGCTGCAGCTGCTGGAGGCCGGGGGGGACTGACGGCCTCAGGCCCCGGCTTCAAGCCCGGCTTCGGCCAGGGCCGCGTCCAGCATCCACCGCGCGATGCTCAGCGGGCCGGGCAGCGGCGGCAGGGCATCCAGACGGAACCAGCGGGCGTCCTCCAGCTCGGCGGGATCGGGCCGCAGGTCGCCCGCAAGGTGTTCGGCCAGGAAGGCCACCATGAGCCCGTTGGGAAAGGGCCAGGGCTGGCTGCCGAAGTACCTCAGGCCCTGGACGCGAATGCCCAGTTCCTCGGCCACCTCCCGGTGCACGGCCTGCTCCAGGGACTCGCCGGGTTCCGTGAAGCCCGCGATGGCGCTGTACACGCCGGGCTTGAAGTGGGGCGACCGTGCCAGGGCCAGTTCCCGGTTCCGGCCTTCCCCGCGCGAGATGAGCACGATGATGGCCGTGGCGTTCGAGGGGAAGGCCGCCAGGCCGCAGGCCGGGCAGCGCCGGCCGTGGCCTTCGCCGGGCTCCAGGGCCGTGGCGCACCGGCCGCAAAAGCGGTGGCCTGCCTCCCACTCCAGCCACTGGTAGGCCCGGCCCGCTCGGACCCAGGCCTCGAGATCCATCCGCGCGAAGGCCTCCCGGAGGCTCAGGGTCTCCACGCCTTCGGGCACGGGCTGCTCTTCGGCCACCTTCAGGGCCAGATGCCCCTCGGGCAGCCGCAGGCTGATCTTGGCCTCGACCTCGGGCAGCGCGGGTCCCGAGGGAAGCCACAGGCGGTCCCCCTGGAAGATGATCCGCACCTCGCTCACCCCTCCTCCCGGCCGACGGCCTGGCTAGTGCCGGTCATGGCCCTTGCGATCGTCGCGGCGGTCATCCCGCTTGTCCTGGCCCTTGTGCTTGCCCTGGTCGTGGCGCTCCCGCTTGGGCTTCCGCTCCACCCGGCGGCCTTCCCGGCCTTCCCTCGGGGCGCGTGGCGCCGTGGGCGCCGGGGCCGGCTTCTTGGAGAGGCCCAGGGGATCCGGAAGGTTCAGCGGATTGGGGATCTGGGCCAGGAGCAGGGAACTGCCGAACATCAGGGCCATCAGCGTGCGCGTCATGCGGGTCAAGCAGGTCATGGGGTTCCTCCCGGGACGGGGTCTGCAAGAGGCAGCGTTCCCGCCGTGCCGAAGTCCCATGCTACTCCCTTGCGGAGCACGACCCCGGTCCGGCGGTTCCCGCTACACGAAGGCCACCGCATGCACGGGCGGCAGGTGCTCGGCGAGGGTGAGCCAGCTGTCGCCGCCATCCTCGCTGATCCATACCGACCCGGTGGTGGAGCCGAAGGCCAGGCGCTCGCCGCTGGCATCCAGGTCCAGCGCGTGGCGATAGACCAGATCGTAGGCCCAGGCCTGCGGCAGGCCCTTGTGCAGGGTCTCGAAGGTGCGGCCGCCGTCGCGGGTGCGGTTCACCACCACGCGCCCCTCGGCGGGAATGCGGCGCTCGTCCTTGATGGCCGGCACGAACCAGGCCGTGTCCGGATCCTTCGGATGCACCATCACGGGGAAGCCGAAGACCGAGGGCTTCACCTCCGTGATCTCCGCCCAGCTCATGGCGTTGTCGGTGCTGCGGAAGATGCCGTTGTGGTGCTGCACCCAGTAGGTGTCCGGGGCCGCGGGGCACTGCACCATGCGATGGGGATCCTGGGATTCGGGCGCGTAGACCAGCTCGGGTGGCGCATAGTCCGCGCGCATGCCCGCGGTGTGGGCGGTCCAGGTCCGGCCGCAGTCGAGGGTGATCCACACGCCGCCGCTGGAGACGGCCACCGCCACGCGGTGGCCGTCCCGGGGATCCACACAGATGGAATGGATCCCTGGCACATCGGCGCCACCGCCAGCCCACTTGCGGCGGTCGGGAAGGTTCCAGAGGGATTCGACCATCTGCCAGGTGTCCCCGTGGTCCTCGCTCCAGAAGAGGCCCCCGGGGAGCGTCCCCGCCCAGAGCAGACCCGGCTGCGAAGCGAGGCCCGGGGCCAGGCACCAGAAGCGGATGAGCCGCCAGGGGATTTCGCGGCCCAGGAAATCCTTTTCGACATGGCCCTCGGGCGGCGTGGGATAGGCGGGCACGCCGATCTCCTCCCAGCTGACGCCGCGGTCCCTGGAGCGGTGCAGCTTCGCGCCGAAGTGGCCGTGATCCAGGGCCGCATACCAGGCGCCGTCCCGCGGGTCCTGCTGGGTCAGCGACACATTGTCGCCCAGGAAGGACACGCCCTCGAGGGCCCAGCCCCCCTTCCCCTGCCGCCGGGCGGCGAAGAGTCCCTTGCGCGTCGAGATCAGCAGCTGGTCGGACATGTCAGCCTCCGGAAAGGGCCTGCATGACGAAGATCTCGCCGGCCGCGGGCACGGGGTCCCTCAGCCCCCTCCGGTCGGAGATGGGCTCGCCATCCACGAAGATCGCCATATGGAAGCGCAGGGCACCGTGCTCATCCAGCACATAGCCGCGGGCCCGGGGATAGAGCGCGAAGGCCGCCTCCAGGCTCTCCTTCACCGTGGCGCCGCCCACGGCGCAGGGCGGGCACGGCACATGGCGCTGGAGGTTGCCGGTGAAGGTGACGCGGGGCATGGAGATCCCTGGGACCCGCCAATCTCCGCCCTTCACGGCCGGGTGTCAAGCTGTGGGGACAATTACTTTTCGGGCAACCGGCGCGACCTTCCATGGGGGGCCGGCGCTACCTCCCGAGCGGCCGATGCCACCGCTCCCGGTGGGCCTCGGCCTTCAGCCGCTCCTCCTCCCTCCGGACCCGGGCCTCGATGAATTCCTCATCCTCGAGGCGCGTGGGATCCGGGAGGGGCCGCCCCTCCAGATCATGCAGGGGCGCGGAGCGGCGTTCCACGCCGATGATCCTGCTCCACGCCTGACGCCGTTCGATCGGTACGACCATGGTCCACCTCCGGCTCAAGGCAAGAATAGGTCCCGGGGATCGTCACGCCATTGTCAAAAAAAACGCAGGGGACCAAGTCCCCTGCGTTTTCAGAAAAAACCGATGACCGTCTAGATCAGGCCCAGCTGCTTCACGGCCTGGCGCTCCTCGTCGAGCTCCTTGGCGGTGGCGTCCATCTTGGCGCGGCTGAAGGCGTTGATCTCCAGGCCCTTCACGATCTCCACCTGGCCGTTCTTCACGGTGACGGGGAAGCCGTAGACCAGACCCTCGGGCACGCCGTAGCTGCCGTCGGACACGAAGGCCATGCTGGTCCAGTCGCCCTCGGGGGTACCCAGCGCCCAGGAGCGCATGTGCGCGATGGCGGCGTTGGCGGCGCTGGCGGCGCTGCTGAGGCCGCGAGCCTCGATGATGGCCGCGCCGCGCTTGGCCACGGTGGGGATGTACGAGGTCTCATACCAGGCGTGATCATTGACCAGGTCGTACGCGTTCTTGCCGTCCACGGTGGCGTGGTAGAGGTCCGGGAACTGGGTGACGCTGTGGTTGCCCCAGATGGTCATCTTCTTGATGGCGGTGACAGGCTTGCCGGTCTTCTCGGCCAGCTGGGAGATGGCGCGGTTGTGATCCAGGCGCACCATGGCGTGGAACTGGGTGGGCTTGAGCTTGGGCGCGTTGGAGAGCGCGATGAAGGCGTTCGTGTTGGCGGGGTTGCCCACCACCAGCACCTTCACATTGCGGCTGGCCACTTCGCTCAGCGCGTTGCCCTGGGGCTTGAAGATGCCGCCGTTGGCGTTCAACAGGTCGGCGCGCTCCATGCCGGCCTTGCGCGGCAGGGCGCCCACCAGCAGGGCGTAGTCCGCATCCTTGAAGGCCACCATGGGGTCGTCGGAGGTGACCACACCCGCCAGCAGGGGGAAGGCGCAGTCATTGAGTTCCATGACGACGCCGTTCAGCGCCTTCAGGGCCGGGGTGATCTCCAGCAGCTGGAGGATGACCGGCTGGTCCTCGCCCAGCATCGCGCCGCTGGCGATGCGGAAAAGCAGGCTGTATCCGATCTGACCGGCAGCGCCGGTGACGGCAACGCGAACGGGGGGCTTCATGCTGGATCCTCCTGGGAGATGGCTCATTCTATACCTCACCTCGGACTCATCGAACCGTGGGGCTGGGAATCCGTGACGCATGTCCGCACACGGGCCAGCCATCTGGAAAGTTCCGCGATCCACCAGCCGATAGGATGGATTCGGCCCCACCATGCGCGTAACCCTCTCCCGAATCCTGCAAATCCTCCTTCTCACCAGCCTGGCCCTGGTTGCCCAGGCCGTGGGCATTCCCGCCTCCGGGCGCATGGTCTTCCGCGCCTATGGCCCCTCCGAAGGCCTGGAGCACACCAGCCTCACGACCCTGGCCCAGGACTCGACGGGCTTCCTCTGGATGGGCACCGAAGGGGGCGCCTACCGATTCGACGGCACCAGCTTCCGTCTCTGGAGCCTGCCCGAGGGCCTGCCCTCGGCCTGGGTGCGCACCTTCGGGCCCGCCCCTGACGGCAGCCTGTGGATCGGCACGCGCGCCGGGCTGTGCGTGCTGCGTGAGGGACGCATCCACACTCTGGAACCGGGCGACCCGCTGGCCTCCGCCCGGATCCACCACATCCTCCACGATGCCAAGGGCCAGATCTGGGTCGCCGCCGAATCGGGCCTGTTCCGCAGCATCGGCCGCGGCCAGCGCTTCGCCCCCGTCCAGGGGTGGCCCGGTGGCCCGGCCTATTCGCTGGCCCTGGGCACCCACGGCCTCTGGGTGGGCGGAGCCTCGATCCTCCGGTACCGCGACGAGGACGGCGCCTGGCGGGCCTACGGCGCCCCGGAAGGCGTACCTGCCGAACCTGTGAAAGCCCTCCTGGTGGGGTCCTCCGGCACCCTCTGGGCCCGGACGCCCAGCCAGCTGCGGGTGCTTCGCCCCGGCGCCGCCCGCCTGCTTCCGCCCTCCAGGGGCCTACCGCCCCTGGCCGTCAGCTTCTACGAGGAGACCCTCAGCCCGGACGGTCAGGGCGGCGTGTTCGTGCCGACGGCCAAGGGCCTCCTGCTCTTCCAGGAATCGGGGATCTGGAAGCTCCTGGACGAAACCCGGGGCCTGCCGTCGGGATGGGCCAACCAGGCCCTGGTAGACCGGACGGGAAACCTCTGGGTGGCGAGCTTGGGCCTGCACCGGCTTCAGGGCAGCGGGACCTGGGAGAACTTCACACGGCTGGACGGGCTCCCGGCCGACAACACCTGGGGCCTGGTCCGCGACCGCGCCGGTGTGCTCTGGATCGGGACCAGCAGCGGCCTCGCGCGCATGAGGCCCCGCGGGCCTGAGAATCGGGGCCCTCGCGGGCCTGAGGCCTACGCCCCGGGCACAGGGCTCGTCCTCTATGCCCTCAAGGAAGCCCCCGACGGGGCCATCTGGGGCGCCGGGGAACATCCCTTCCTGGTGCGCGTCAGCCCGGACCGTGCGCGGCTGACGCGCATCCCCCTGCCTCCTTCCCCGAGCCTCGCGGTGCCGGTGGCCCTGGCCTTCGATCGGACAGGTTCCCTGTGGATCGGCACCTCGAACGACGGGCTCTGGCAGCTGAGCGACCCTTCCGGCCGCGCCACCTACCAGCGGGCGGAGATTCCCGGCGCGGGCGACCTCGGGCAGATCACGGCCCTGCACCTGGATGCGCGGGGCCGCCTCTGGGTGGCCACGGGCCGCGGCCTGGCCTGCCTCGACCAGGGCCGCTGGCGCCTCTGGGGCCGGGACATCGGCCTGCGGAACGCGCCCCTGTGGGCTCTGGCCCCGCTATCAGACGGCACGGCCTGGATCGGCTACCTCGAGCCCATGGGCCTCACCCGCGTGGACCTCAAGGGCGATGCCCCCCGCGTGATGGAGCAGAGGACGCGGCGGGACGGCCTGGCCAGCGACTCGGTGTACAGCCTGGCGGCGGATGCCTCCGACCACCTGTGGGTGGGTGGCCCCCGAGGCGTGCAGCGGCTCGATGAGCGGGGAGGGCGGCTCTTCCGGCGGGAGGACGGTCTGGCGGGCACGGACTGCAATCCCTTCGCCACCTGGGTGGATGCGGATGGCGGCGTCTGGTTCGGCTCCACGGCGGGCCTCCTCCATCACCACGACGCCGAAGGACCGCCCCCGGGGACATGGCCTGCGACGATCCTGGTCTCCCTCACCCTGGGTTCCCGCCAGTGGGACCGGCCGATGACCGGCGAGGGCCTGCTCGGCACGGTCCCGTACGGGGAGCGCACGCTGTCCGCGCGGTTCAGCTCCCTGGCCTTCGAACATGAAGGGCGGCTGCGGTTCCAGGGCCGCCTGGTGGGCCTGGAGGACAGCTGGGTCGACCTGCCCGGCCGGGAGCTCCGCTACCCCGCCCTGCCCCCGGGCACCTACCGCCTGGAGGTGCGCGCCCTGCTCGAGGACGGCGGTCCGGGGCCGGTGACCTCCGCAGCCTTCCAGGTGCTGCCGCCCTGGTGGCTCCGCTGGTGGGCCTGGCTCATCTGGGGCGGGCTCGCCCTCTCCCTGGGCCTGGCCGGCCTCGGCTGGCGCGTCCGCTGGCTCCGGCGCCGCAACGAAGAACTGAAGGTCCTCGTCCATCAGCGCACCGAGGCGCTGGAACTGAGCAACCTCGCCCTCACCACCATCTCCACCACCGACCACCTCACGGGCCTCCGCAACCGCCGCTATCTCGCGGAGGAGCTTCCGTCCGTGCTGGCCCTCGCGCTGCGGACCCGGCGCGAACGCGCCGGGTCCGAGCCCGCTACCGACGCCTGCATCGTCTTCGCCATGCTGGATCTCGATCACTTCAAGCGCGTGAACGACACCTGGAGCCACGCCGCCGGCGACCTGGCCCTGAAGCAGGTGGCGGATGTGCTGAAGCACGAGGCCCGCGAATCCGACTTCCTCGTCCGCTGGGGCGGCGAGGAGATTCTGTTCGTGGGGCACACCAGCGACCTCGAAGGCGCCGCGGCCGTGGTGTCCCGCCTGCACCAGGCCATCCGCAATCATCCCTTCGACCTGGGCCTTCCCACGCCGGTCTCCCTCACCTGTTCGATCGGGTATTCCCTCTTCCCCTTCCAGCCCGATCACCTGGAGGGCGCCTCCTGGGAGGACCAGGTCCGCGTGGCCGACCGCTGCCTCTATGCCGCGAAGCGCTCCGGCCGGGACGGCTGGGTGGGCGTGGCGGGACGGCCCGGATCGGCCCCGGGCCTGGCCCAGCGCTTCGACCAGGCTCCCTCCCTGTGCGTCCAGGGCGGCACCGTCGATCTGCTCAGCGGTCCCTGGAAGGTGATGAGCCTTCACTGGGACTAGAGTTTGGCCTCGAGGTCCTTCACCACCTGCTCGCCGCCCAGGTGCCGCATCTGATTGAGGATCCAGCTCTGGCGGCCCCGGATGTACTCGCTGGGGGCGTTCGCGCGGAACTTGCGGGGGTTGGGCAGCACGGCCGCCAGCAGGGCGGCCTCACTGGCGGTGAGGCGCCGGGCGGACTTGCCGAAGAAGGTGCGCGCCGCGGCCTCGGCGCCGTAGACGCCGTCGCCGAACTCCACGATGTTCAAGTAGACCTCCAGGATCCGCTTCTTCGACCAGCCCACCTCGATCAGCAGCGTGAACCAGGCCTCCAGGCCCTTGCGGGTCCAGGAGCGGCTGTTCCATAGGAAGAGGTTCTTCGCCGTCTGCTGGGAGACCGTGGAGGCGCCCCGCTTCCGGCGGCTGTGCTCGTTGTGCTGCACGGCCTTCTCGATGGCCTGCCAGTCGAAGCCGAAATGATCCGTGAAGTTCTGATCCTCCGCCGCGATCACCGCCGCGCCCAGGCTGGGCGAGATCTCCTCCAGAGGGGCCCAGCGGTGGTGCGAGACATAGGGCTTGTCGCTGGACCAGGATTCGATGCGCCGCTGCACCATCAGGCCCGAGACCGGCACCGGCACGAACCGGAAGACCAGCACCAGGACGAGGTTGAAGGCCAGGAACACGCCCACCGCCCAGCCCAGCCCCACCAGGAGCCGTCGCATCCAACCACGCTTCGTCTTCGCCATCGTGTGCTTCCCGGCCAAAACAACAGTCTGCCATCCTCGGCGCCGATGAATGGGAATCGGCTCCGGAATGTCCGCCTCCAGCGGCGCCCGGGCCCGGAGAGCCCCGCGGATGTCCATCGAACACGAGCAGCGGAAATACCCCCGCCTGAGCACCACCAGCCGCGTGTACGGACTCCGCTTCCAGGTCAAGGGCGTCGACATCCACGACTGCCGCCTGGTGAATCTCAGTGCGGGAGGCTGCGGCGTGGAGATCCAGATGGCCGATGCCCGGAATCTGGAGGTGGGCGATGTCCTGGAGTCGCTCTACCTGGATCACCCCGACATGCCCCTGGTGCCCCTCTCCGCCGTCATCCTGCGGATGCTTGGCAAGGTGCCCGGCAAGACCCTCGGCTATGTCCTCGTCGGCATGGAGTTCCGGGGCATCACGCCCTTCGTGCGCGGCCTCATCGCCGACCATGTGGCCGCCCAGCTCGCCCGCGCATGAGCCGCGGATGGATCCAGGCCCCGAGGGTCATGGCCGGCCCTGCGGGTGCCGATGAGAAGCGCCATGAGAAGCCTGAGGCCGTGACGGATCCATGAGGCAAGCATCCCTCGACATCTTCCTGGACCGGCTCGATCCGGCCTCGCGGGCCGATCAGCTCGCCTTCTTCCGGACCGTCGCCGCGGCGGGTCCTGCGGCCGTGGAGGAACTGGCCGGCCGCGTCCGCCGGGTCTCCTGCCCGGCCGGCCTGAAGCAGCTCACCCTCGAGTTCGCCTACTACTACCCTTGGGAGGACTGGCTCCCCGTGCTGGACCGCCTGCTCCGGCACGAGAACGACCTGGCGCGCTTCGAGTCGGGTGTGCGCGCGCTCGGGCGCATGGGGACGCCCCCCGCCATCGGCCTCCTGAAGGAGCTGGCCCAGGGCCGCGCGACACCGGGCTTCCGCGAAGCCGTCGAGGCCGTGCTCGGCGAATGCGATCCCGCCGAGGCCTTTCAGCACCACTTCTCCCGGCTTCTGCAGGGCAGCGCCCAGCCCGCCGATGCCAACGAGGGCGCCCACCAGCTCGAGAATCTCCTCACCCCCGATAGCCTGGAGGCTCTCAAGGAGGCCGTGAACCACCCGGACCTCCTGGTGTTCCGCCATGCGCTCCGCCTCGTGGGTCTGGTGCCCTCCGAAGCGGCCGCGGTCTTCCTGCTGGACTACCTGCAGGAGACCCACCTGGATGCCCTGGAGGACCGCGAGGCCCGGGCCCTCCTCGCCACCTTCCGCAACCTTCCGCGGGCCGAGGTCCAGGAACATGCAGGCCAGGCCCTCGCCGCACGCTGGGGGGAACGCCAGCCCGAGGCCGCGGCGGACCTGGCTTCCGGCCAGGCCCATCGCATCCGGGCCGGGGCCGCCGCGCTCCGCGAAGGTCAGCCGGGGATCTTGGATGCCTTCCTCCTGGACGCACTCCTCGCCGCCACCGAGGAGAAGCCCACCCACCTGGCGCGCTTCCTGGGCCAGGCTGGCGACGCGGCCCAGCAGCGGATCCGGCGCCTCGACTTCGCCATCGACGCCGCGGCCCAGGGGCTCGCGGCCCTCGCCGGCCAGGGTTTCATCGAGACCGCCCGCCTGCTGCCCGGCCTCGCGGAATCCCTGCGTCAGAACACGGGCCACGCCGGCGTGGCCGGGGCCTTGGCCCAGGTGGTGCCCCCCGAGGCCCAGGACCTGCTCGACCTGCTGCTGGACGCACCCGACGGCGCCCTTCGTGCCGCCGCCGTGGAGCTCCTGGGCGCGCGGAAGGACCCGGCCCTGCGGCCCGCGCTCCTCAAGGCCCAGCGGGACGCCATCGCCGACATCGCCGACCGGAGCCTCTGGCACCTGGGCCAGCTGTCGGATCCCGCCGGAACGGCGCGGGCCTTTCTCGCCGACCCCGATCCCGAGCAGGTCCAGGTGGGCCTCCGTTTCGCCGCCATGCACCGGCTGCAGGAGCTGGTGCCGGATCTCCTCACCCTCGTGGAGGCGGAAAGCCGCGAAGCCGTGCTCATCGCCGCCCTGGAGGCCCTGGGCGCCATCGGGGCTCTCCAGGCGGTGGAGCCCCTCCTGGCGCTGCTGCATTCCGGCCAGTCGCCTCGCCTCCAGATCGCCCTCGCGGAGGCCCTCCGCGACCTGGGCAGCGCCGAGGGGGCCCTCGGCCTCTGCGCCAAGGCCCGCGAATTGAATGTCCCAGTGCTGCACGCGGTGGCCGTGGAGGCCCTCGCCCGCATCCATGGCGATCCGGAGCGGCCCCTGTCCGCTCCCGCCACGGCGGCCCTCATCAGGGCCGTCCAGGGCGGCTGGTCCGACCGGAATCCCTGGCCCCTGCGCCGCCGCATGGCCGACGCCCTGCTGACCATCCACGCGGAGGATCCGGACCTCTGGACCGAACTGTCGGACCTCTTCCAGGGGGCCCTCGCCGAAAAGCGGCCGCCCGGCGAGGTCTCCCCCGATGACCTGGCCCGCCTCCAGGCCTGCGCCCGGTCGCTGGCGCTGCTGGCGACGCTCTGAGCCGGCCTCGACAGGACGGCACCACCCGGGGCATCCTCCCAAGCGGAGGACGGCATGAGCGAGAACCTGACGGGACCTGAACTGGTGGCCCTGGTGCAGCGGGTGTTCCAGCCCCGGGCGGGCGAAGGCGCCGTGGCCATCCTCGTGGACCTGCCGGATGCCAAGGTGCCGGATGACGCGAATTGGGCCGCCCGGCGCGACATCGCCGCCGCCTGGGCCCGCGAGCTGGCCGCGCACCGCGCCGAGCTGGGCCTGGACACGCACCTGGTGGTCTACCCCAATGTCCACACCAACAACGGCGACCTGCCGGAACGGGCCTGGCTCCACGCCGGCGGCCCCCTGCCCTCGGCCGACTCGCTGGATCCCGCGGCCTCCGTGAGCTTCGCCGACCTCTATGCCGGTCATCCCATCCTCATCGCCCTCACCAAGTTCTCGGCCACCGCGCCCCTGAAGATGGCGGCCAAGAAGCACCCCATCCGCGCCGCCACCATGCCCGGCTTCCGGGCCGACATGATCCCCGCCCTGCGCCTGGACTACGCCGAGGTGAACCGCCGCGTGAACCTCCTGAAGGACCTGCTGGACCGGGCCGAGGGCGCGGCCTTCCGCTTCGCCACGCCCGGCGGCCCCTGCGACCTGCAGGTGGACCTGCGCCACCGCACGGGCCACGCCTCCGGCGGCCTGCTGCCCCAGCCCGGCGTAGCGGGCAACCTGCCTTCGGGCGAGGCCTACATCGTGCCCTACGAGGGCGAGCGCGACGGCGATCCCAGCCGCACGGCGGGCGTGATGCCGGTGCAGTTCGGGGCCGAGATCGTGCGCTACCGCATCGAGCAGAACAAGGCCCTGGAAGTGATCAGCGAGGGGCCCAAGTCCCGCGAAGAGGCCGCCCTGCTGGCCCGGGAGCCCGCCTACGGCAACCTCGCCGAGCTGGGCCTGGGCGTGCTGGCCGCCTTCGGCGTGAAGCCCATCGGCGAGATCCTGCTGGACGAGAAGCTGGGCCTGCATCTGGCTTTCGGCCGCAGCGACCACTTCGGCGGCCAGGTGGGCCCCAAGGACTTCAGCGGCCCCGAAGCCGTCATCCACATCGACCGCGTGTATGTTCCCGAAACCCAGCCCGAGGTGAAGGTCGTGAGCGTGGACCTGGCCATGGCCGACGGATCACGCGTCGCGCTCATGCGCGATGGGGCGTACTCCGTGGGGTTCTGATCAGGCAGAGGATCGCAGGTTGGCGATGGTGGCCTGCATGAGCGCCACCACCTTGGGGGCGGATCCGTCCCCGGAAATGGCCAGCACCTCGCCTGTGCAGACCGTGAGCGACCGGCCCGCGTTCTGCACCTTGCCGATGGCCAGGAAGCGGTCCCCGAGGGCGGGCCGCAGGAGGTTGATCTTGAACTCGGCGGTGACGACCTCGCAGCCCGGTGGCGCCTTCGTCAGCGCGGCATACCCGCAGGCGCTGTCGAGGATGCTGGTGATGGCGCCCGCGTGGAGGAAGCCGTGCTGCTGGGACAGCCGCTCCGAAAAGGGCAGCGCGATGTGCACCTCGCCCTCCGCCACCCGGACCAGCTCGGCCCCGAGCGTGGTCATCAGGCCCTGGGCCTGGAAGCTGGTGGTGATCCGTTCCTGAAGGTCGGTCATCGACATGGGGTCAGTCCGATCATGGTTCCCGCCGATACACACCAGTGCCATTGCAGGTCTTGCAATCAATGACGACCTTGAGGCTTCCATGGCATTTCTTGCAGGGAAGCTGGACGGACCCACTGCCAGCGCACTTCGCACAGGCAGAGGCGAATGCCTTCTGGGTTTTGAGGCCCTTGCAGCGGGGGCATGGCATGCCATCCCGGAGCACCCCCTTGGCGTCGCAACGGGCGCACGGCCCCGAGGCTTGGGAATAGGTGCCGGTCCCCGAACATTTTCGACAGCTCAAGGCCACGGCGCCCTTTCCACCGCAGAGGTCGCACGCCACGGATAGGTGGCCGCTGCCCTCACATCTCAGGCACAGGACGCCAAGGCCTGCGGGGGAGAAACGCTTGGAGGAGGGTTTGGGATCACTCATCCGTGAAGAATGGTTCAAAGCCCCTCCCCGGGGAAGGTCCAATGGTCGTGAGGCGAGGCCCGACTTCAAATCGGGCCTGCCTCTGCCCGTCATGCGCCGAGGTTCGCCAAATCAGACTTGGCATCCTCCGGTTCGGCCATGAGAAGCCTGTTCTTGGGCGTGATGTCTCCCGGGATCACCTGCGTGAACACCCGGTACCCCTGGAAGCGCAGCCGTGCGGCGCGGGTGGCATCGATGGCCAGCGGGCCATCCAGCCAGCCCTCCAGGCCCCCGAGATCGGCCTTCTGCAGATTGTGGCAGCAGGGCAACACCGCCACGCAGGCCCGGGCCGCGGCCGCCCGTTCCAGGATCAGATCGGTGAGCCCGCCGCAGGCGTGCGCAGAGACGATCAGATCATCTCGACCCAGTGGCACCGCCCGCAGATCGGACTCGAGGTACCTGACCCGGCCCTGCAGCCGTGGCCAGTCCCTGCACAGCGATGCCTCCAGCGTGGCGGCACTCTTCGGGATCCGCTGATCCACGGCCAAGGCCGACGGAGAGGTGTCATCCAGCAGGAGGAGGATCTGGGCCACCAGACCATGCCCACAGGCCAGATCCACCACCCGCCTCCCCCGGAATCGGCGCCGCACCCTTCGAGCCACTTCCCAGGCCTCGTAAAGCTCCTTGCGCGGCAGGCAACCCGCACGGCAGACAGCCCTGGCAATGGCCTCGAAGAGGGTGTCCCCTGCAAATTGAGGAAGCAGTTTTTCCGTCAGCCGATTGCGAGAAGAGCGATCCATGGAATCAGAAGATCCTAAGAGAAGAATTGGAAGGATGAAAAAGTTAGGCCCCGCCTAATGAAGGAAGCGAACCGAACCCGCCTGTGCCAAGACGATGAGTGTCGCCGGGAGAGCGAAACGATGATTGAGCCCGAGAGGCCATGCAAGAGGGAGGTCAATTTGAGCGGGGGGGTATGCACTATCGGCGCAAATGTGGTTTCAGGTGGCTTTCGATTGCGGTGATGGCCGAAGTGAGTTCTCGCGCATATTCATCTGGTTCATCTTCGGAAATTTCATAGAGAACATCTCGTTTCTTATTCTTGATATCAATGTAAGCCTTCTTGGTTTCGGGTTCTGTCACTGGGTTAATGATTGTGATGTAGTTAAGTACAGCAAGAAACAACTCTCGTTCTAGCTTATGTATTGGCTCAATTAGAGCGTTGAGTGCTTTTCCCCAAAGAATCTCTGCTTCGAGGAGTTCTGCTTGGAGATCAATTCGAACCTCTATGACACGATCCCAGCGTTTTTGGTAGGCACCTGATATTCCATAAAAATGAAGTTGCTCAGAATTCATTTTCTTCGCCTCTTCTTCGGGAGGGTGAGGTTGTTCATTCACCCACACTGCGGGATTCCTAACGTTTTTGAGAGCATCGCGATGACGGTACACGGCCCGCAGTACTCGTCGCGCTAGATCGTATTCACTTGTCCCGCGAAGTTGGCGATTCCATGTGTTCAGCCCTCGAATAGCGACATAGATGCCGACTAGTGCCCCGCAGGTAAGAACAATGTCCTTGATTACTGTGAGCATCAGACTGGCCTCGCACATTAGATGCCTAATTAACTGTTAGACAGCGATGAACAATGAGGACGGTAATGGGATCACTCTCCCACCACCGCTCCTCCTCGTCCATCACCGGCTTGCTTGGCTTTTCTTCGTGTCCTGGTCTCTTCTCGGTATCGCCTGCGCCGATACGCGAGACGAACCGAACTATCGTGGTGAATCCGTTTTCACTACGAACGGCTCACCGCTTCGGATACGCCGGCACCGGCGGGAAGCTCGGTGTGGGGTTCTCCTTGAGCTGCTTGAGCAGGGTCTCAATGCCCACTTCGAGCTGGCGGTCGTGGCCCTGGAGCAGGCTGGCAGGATCGTTCTCCACGGTGAGGTCGGGGTCGGCGCCGTGGTTCTCCACCCACCACTTTCCTTCGCGGCCGTAGAAGCCGTTGTTGCTCTGCTCCACGGTGCCGCCATCCAGGGTGAACTGGGTGTTGATGATGCCCACCAGGCCGCCCCAGCTGGGCACGCCCACGATGGTGCCCAGGTTGCGGGCCTTCACATGCATGAGGAAGGCTTCGCCGTCGCTGCCGTTCTGCTCATTGCTGAGGAAGACATAGCGGCCGTCGGAGGCCGTGTTGGGGTAGCGGAAGGGGGCCACGCCGCGCATGACATTGAAGCCCACCTGCTTGCGCTCCAGCTTGTCGATCATGAAGTACTCGGTCCAGCCGCCGCCGTTGCCGCGCACATCGACGACGAGGCCCTTCTTGTAGCGGAAGGCGCGCCAGTACTTGTCGAACTGGCCGATGTTCTGGTCGCCCATGGCCGTGATGTGCATGTAGCCCAGCTGGCCGTTGGAGGCCTTGTCCACCGCGGCGATGTTGCCCGCGATCCAGCGCTCGTAGCGCAGGGTCCAGTCGCTGGCGACGGGTTCCACCTCGATGGTGCGGGCGCCTTCCAGCGAGGGCTTGCCGTTCACGGTGAGGGTCACCTTCTGGCCCTTGATGACCTGCAGGCGGGCCTGGATGGCCTCGGGGGCCCGCAGGGCCTTGCCGTCGATGGCCAGCAGGTACTCGCCCTCCTTCACCTTGGGCGCGGGGTCGGCCAGGGGGGCCTTGAGGGTCATGGCATAGGGCGTGGGGCCATAGACCTTGGCGAACTTGTAGAAGCCATGGTCGGCGGTGAAGTCGGCGCCCAGGTAGCCGGGGGCCACCAGGCTGGGCGCGGGCCGCGCGGGGCCGAGGTCGCCGCCGCCCACATAGGTGTGGCTGACATTCAACTCGCCCACCATCTGGCTTAGGAGCCAGTTCAGCTCCTGCCGGGAGTTCAGCTCCGGCAGCCAGGCGCGGAACTTGGCCCCGATGGCGTTCCAGTCGTTGCCGTTCATGTCCTTGTCGTAGAAGAAGTCCCGGTACCAGCGCCAGGTGTCCTCGAAGATCTGCTTCCACTCCTCGCGGGGGGCCGCGGTCATGGTCATGCGCTCCAGGTCGAGCTTTTCGGGCAGGGCCTTGGTGGCGAACAGGGCCGCGGCCTCGCCCGCATGGTAGTTGGCGCCCTTGCGGATGAGCACCCGCTTGCCCTCGGCGTCGAAGGTCCAGTTGCTGACCGGATCCGTCAGCACCACTTCCTTGTCCTTCTTGGCGGCGGGATCGTAGAGGTGCAACTTCCACTTGTCCGCGCCCCGGGGCCCGTAGAGCTCTTCCACGACGCTGTCATCCCAGCCTTCGACCTCGTCCCAGCCCACGAGACCCTTACCGGCCTGCAGGTGGAAGAGGTTGCCGGGCTTCACTGGCAGGGGCGCGATGCGCTCCGACAGGCCCGCCACATCGATGCGGAAAGCGCCGGGGGCGGAGGAGGAAGCTGCCGGCTTCTCGTCGCCGGCCTTCAGCTTCACGGCCATGACCTGCACCGGCGCGGACTGGATGTGGTTGTCCTGGCTGGGGTCGAGCCGCGTCTGGAAGTTGTTGTAGCTGAGAAAGTAGAGGGTGCTGCCATCCTGGTCGAACCGGGGGTTCAGGCAGTCGTAGAAGCCATCGGTCAGCGTGACCTTCTGCTTGGTCGACAGGTTGTAGAGGTGGATGCGGCTGTTCCGGTTGGGCTCGACAAAGGCGTAGGCGACCCACTGCGAATCCGGTGCCCAGGCGTAGTCGCTCACCTCCCAGGTGAACTGGTCGTTCTTCAGCTCGTGGGACTCGTCGACCTTCGTCAGCTTCCGGCTGGCGACATCCATCACATACAGCGCGAAGCTCTTGTCGCCGAACAGCACCTTTGTCCCGTCCGGGCTCCACTCCAGGTGGTAGAGGGCGGTCTTCAGGCCCGTGGGGATCCGCTCCGGGGCGCCATCCACCGCCTGCACATAGAGGTCGTAGTCGCCGCTGGCGTCGCTGAAATAGGCCACGCGCTTGCCGTCGGGCGAGAGGCGCGGCATGCGCTCGCGCACGCCCGGCGTCTGGGTGAGGTTCTTCGCGGGCTTCGCGGCGTCCGTGGGCACGAGGAACACCTCACCCCGGGCCTCGAAGACCGCCGTGCCGCCCACCAGGCTCATGGCCTGGATCCAGTCCTTGGGGTTCACGGGCCGCGGCGCGGCCTTCCAGCCATCGCTGCTGGTGGTGACCGCCACGGGATGCACGGCCCTGGTGGCCAGGTCGAGGGCCTGCAGGTGGCCCCCCTGCACGAAGACCACGGTGCGGCCATCGCTGCTGGGCTGCTGCACATCGAAATCCTTGAGGTCCGTGAGCTGTTCCACGGCCTTGGTGGCCGGGTCCACGGCATAGAGGTTCGTGATGCCGTTGCTGCCGCGGTCGGACTCGAAGACCACCTTCCCGCCGGCCCAGATGGGCGCGCCGTTCCGGCCCACATAATCCGTGAGCTTCTCGAACCGGCCGGTCTTCAGGTCCGCCAGCCACAGGTCCTGATGGCGACCGCCCTTGTAGCGCTTCCAGTAGTACTCCACCACGCCCTTGGTGCTGTAGGCCAGGCGTCCGCCGTCCGGCGAGACCGTGCCCTGCACCCCGCGCGGCACCGGCAGCGCCTCGGGCTCGTGGCCCTTGAGGTCCACGGTGAGGAGCCGCTCCACGGGCCGGAAGTCGTGATCGGCGACGGTCTTGTAGACGACCTTCCGGCCATCCGGCGTCCAGCCCTGCACGGTGGCCGCGCCCGCCCAGGTGAGGCGCCTGGGCGCACCGCCCTCCGCGGGCATCACATAGACCTGGCTGGCGCCGTCGTACTGGGCACTGAACGCGATCCACCGGCCGTCAGGGCTGAAGCGGGCCGCCGTCTCCAGACCGGGATGCGTCGTGAGCCGCCGGGCGGCGCCGCCCTTGAGAGAGCCGAGCCAGAGGTCATCCTCCCAGGTGAACACCACGCGGTCGCCCTTCACATCGGGCGCGCTGACGAAGCGGGGGGCGCGATCCTGGGCCACCAGGGCAAAGGCCACGAGCGCGAGGGCGGAAACGCGGAAGCTCAGCATCAAAGACTCCGGGAACGGGTTCGCCATCATACATCGTGAAACGATGAATGTGGAACCGCAGCTTCTAGAAGAGCTTCCCCACCAGCGCCGCGAGGGCCGTCTCGGTGCGGAGGATGCGGGGGCCCAGGTCCAGGGGCCGCATCCCCGCCTTCAGCAGGCTCTGGGTTTCCGCCTCGATCCACCCGCCCTCGGGGCCGATGGCCAGGGTGACCGGCGCCGCCAGCACCTTCGGCGCCGGCCCGCCGGTGCCGGGATGGGCCAGGAGCCCGGTGCCGCCCTCCAGCAGCCCCGGCAGCTCGTCCTCCACGAAGGGCCGGAAGAGCCGCGCCAGGCGCAGTTCCGGCAGCGCCGTGTCCTTGGCCTGCTCCAGCCCCAGGATCAGCTGGTCGCGCAGGTGCTCGGGCTTCAGGCGGGGGCTGCCCCAGTAGGCCTTCTCCACCTTCCAGGCGTTGAGCAGCACGAGGCGCGCGGCACCCAGGCTGGCGGCGGCGGCCACCACGCGGTTCAGGACCTTGGGGCGCGGCAGAGCGATCAGCAAGGTGAGCGGCAGCTTGGGTGGCGGCGCCTGGTCCAGCGTCAGGGCCAATTCCAGGACCTCGTCATCCAGGCGCAGCACCCTGCCCCGGCCCATCATCCCGCCCAGCAGGCCCACGCTGAGGTCGGCTCCGATTCCGGCCCGGTGCACCTCGCGCACATGGGCCAGCCGCCGCCCGGTGAGGCAGGCGCGGCCCGGGGCCACCAAGTCCTCCGGGAACAGCAGCACCAAGTTCAAGCCAGGTCCTTCACCAGGATCAGGTCGCGGTCGACCTGCTGCCCGATCTGGAAGATGTGGTCGCCGGCTTCGCGGAAGCCGCAGCGGCCGTAGAAGGCCAGGGCCTTGTCGTTGTGCTCCCACACGCCGAGCCAGAGCACATCCGCGCCCCAGGCCCGGGCCAGATCAAGACAGGCCGCCATCAGGGCCGCGCCCCGGCCCCCGCCCTGCGCGGATCTCAGGAGGTAGATGCGCTGCAGTTCCGCCGGCCTCGCTCCCCCGACACAGGGCTCCCGGTGCCCCAGGCGGAGCTGCGCGAAGCCGACGGGAACGCCTTCCAGCTCCAGCACCAGGCCCGGCCGGGATGGATCGGCCAGTTCGGCCCGCTGGAGCGCCTCGCCGTAGGTCGCCTGGAGAAACGCCGCCAGGTCCTGCGGCGAACAGATCGCCTCGAAGGTCTCGGTGAAGGTGCGGGCGCCCAAGTCCGCCAGGAGCGGGGCGTCCGCCACGGTGGCGGGTCGGAGGGTCACGGCGGTCATGGGCGCGACCTCCCCCCGGTCCCGGGCTTCGCGGGCCCTTTGGGCGCCGCTGGGGCTTTGGACTTGGCTTTGGCTTTCGCCCGCTCTGCCACGGCGATGGCCTTGGCCATCCAGAGGGCCAGTTCGTCCGTATCCTCCAGCACATCTTCAGGCAGCTCGTAGTAGCCCATGGGCTTGCCGGGGTCGCCGAAGGGCAGGAAGGGGCCCATGCCCGCGGCCTCGAAATCGGGGCGGTTGGTGGCGTCCACCTTGAAATACAGCACGCCGTCGTCCGCCAGGGCGAAGGCGCGGCCCTCGGCGAAGAAGCAGAGACCGCCGAACATCGCCCGCGCGGTGACGGGGCGGATCCGCCCCAGTTGTTCCAGGAGGTATGTGCGGAAGCTCACAGAGACGGCCATGGCGACCATGCTACCTTCCCCAGGGCCCGCCGGTACGACCGGCCTTTCGACAGGATCCCCCATGCGGATCAACACCCTCGACGACCTGCTCCTTGCCGTGAAGAACCGTCCCCACAAGCGGCTGGTGGTGGCCTGGGCCAACGACGCCCACACCCTGGAGGCCGTGAACGCCGCCGTGGCGGCGGGCCTGGTGGAGGCCATCCTCGTGGGGGACGAACCCGTCATGGTGAAGGTCTGCCAGGAACAGGGCCTGCCGAAGGAGCGCTTCCGCATGGTCCACGCGCCCACGGATACCGAGGCCGCCGCCAAGGCCGTGGCCATGGTCCGCTTCGGCGAGGCCGATCTGCTCATGAAGGGCCTGCTCAGCACGGACAAGTACATGCGGGCCATCCTCAACAAGGAGCAGGGCCTGCTCGATCCCGGCGCCATCCTGAGCCATGTGACCGTGATGGAGCATCCGGGCCACCCCAAGCTCCTCATCGCCGGCGATGTGGCCGTGATCCCCGAGCCCGAGTTCAAGGAGAAGGTCGCCATCCTGGGCTACCTGGTGAAGGTGGCCAGGGCCCTGGGAATCGACCTCCCCAAGGTGGCCGTGCTGTCGGCCTCGGAGCAGGTCATGCCGAAGATCGCGTCCAGCGCCGAGGCGGCCATGCTGTCGAAGATGGCGGACCGCGGCCAGATCAAGGGCGCCCTCGTGGACGGCCCCATGGCCCTGGACGGGGCCATCGACCCCGAGTCGGCCCGCATCAAGGGCATGGGCGGCCCCGTGGCCGGGGATGCCGACTGCCTGCTCTTCCCCAACCTCGAGGCGGGCAACACCTTCTACAAGGCCGGCACCAAGCTGGGCGGCGCCGAGATCGCGGCCGTCGTCACGGGTGCCCGCGTTCCCTGTGTCCTCAGCAGCCGTGGCGACAGCGCCAAGACCAAGCTGAGCTCCATCGCGCTGGCGGCCCTGCTGGCCTGAGCCGAGTCCGCGGCAGAATAAGGGCCGACCCGTCCCTGGGAGGAGTGCGCCCGTGAATCCGACCCATCCGACCGACCTGCCCACCGCCGCCGAAACGGCCCTCGTCGATGCCGCGATCATGGGCCGCCGCTCCATCCGGGCCTTCCAGCCCACCCCCGTGCCCCGGGCCGTGGTGGAGGACATCCTGCGGGTGGCCTCGCGGGCGCCTTCGGGCACGAACCTCCAGCCCTGGCAGGTGCATGTGCTGACCGGCGCCGCGCTGACGCGGCTCTCCGACAGGATCCTCGCGATCTACGCCGACCCCGCGGAGCTGGCCCGCCACGAGCGGGAGTACGACTACTACCCCAAGGAATGGACTTCGCCCTACCTCGAGCGGCGCCGGAAGGTGGGCTGGGATCTCTACGGCCTCCTGGGCATCGCGAAGTCGGACCGGGCCGGCATGCACGCGCAGCACGGCCGCAACTACCGGTTCTTCGACGCGCCCGTGGGCCTCATCTTCACCATGGACCGCGTTCTGCAGGTGGGCAGCTGGCTGGACTACGGCATGTTCCTCCAGAACATCATGGTGGCGGCCCGGGCCCGGGGCCTGGACACCTGCCCCCAGGCCGCCTTCACCCAGTTCCACCGCGTCATCGCCCAGGAGCTGGGCCTGGGCCCGGAGCAGATGGTGATCTGCGGCATGGCCCTCGGGCACGCCGATCCCTCGGCCCCCGAGAACGCCCTCGTCACCGAGCGGGCGCCCGTCTCCGAGTTCGCCAGGTTCTACGAGAAGTAGGACCCCTTTTGTCCATTAGGCCTGGGGCGGATAGTCCTTGGCCGTCTCCCGTCCGGACAGCACGCGCAGGGCGCCCTTGGCGAGGGCGGCCATCTCGTTCTCGCCGGGGTAGACCTTCACGGGGCAGCCCAGGGCCGCGGTGAGGCGGTTCAGCTCGCCCACCAGCTTCGGCGAGCGCGCCATGCCGCCCGTGAGCAGGACGGCGTCGATGCGGTCGCCGCCGAAGGCCGGCACGAGGGCCGTGATGGCCTTGGCGATCTGGTAGGCCAGCGCGTCATAGACCGCCTTCGCCTCGGCATCGCCCGCGTCCACGCGGCGCTCCACCTCGCGCATGTCGGAGGTGCCCAGCAGGTCGATGAGGCCGCCCCGCCCCTTGTTCAGGAGCTTCAGTTCCGCCTTGGTGTACTTGCCGGAGAAACAGAGGTCGATGAGCTGCCCCACCGGCAGGGTGCCCGTGCGCTGGGGGGAGAACGGCCCTTCGCCGTCCAGCCCGTTGTTCACATCGATGTAGCGGCCCCGGCGATGGGCCCCCACGGTGATGCCGCCGCCCATGTGGGCCACGATCACATTGATGCGCTCGTAGAAGGTCTCGTGCTCCTCGGCGTAGCGGCGGGCCGTGGCGATCTGGTTGAGGGCGTGGCTGATCACGCGGCGCGGCAGCTCCTTCAGGCCCGTGATCTTCACCTTGGGATCGGCCTCGTCCACCACCACGGGGTCCACGATGTAGGCAGGCTTGCCCGTGCCGGCCACCAGCTCAGAGGCGATCAGCGCCCCCAGGTTGGAAGCGTGCTCGCCGCGCTGGCCGGCCTTCAGGTCCTCCAGCATGGCGGGCCCCACGGTCCAGGTGCCGTGGGGGATGGGACGCAGCAGGCCGCCGCGGCCGGCCACGGCATCGAGATCCCCCAGGGACAGCCCCTTGTCGGCGAGGAAGCGCAGCACGGACTGCTTGCGGAAGGCGAATTGCTCGGTGATGGGCCGGCCCTCGAAGGCCTTCAGCTCCTCGGCCGGGTGCTGGAGCTCCTCGGTGAAGCGCTCCTCGTCGCCCTCGAAGATCGAGGTCTTGGTGGAGGTCGAGCCCGGGTTCAGCACCAGCACACGATGGCGCCGGAAGAAGGTGTCCTTGGGGGTGCGCTTCCACTCGCCGTAGGCGTGCAGACGCAGGACCGAGGCCTTCACCGCGAGGCGGATGTCCTCGGGCGTGCAGTCCATGGGCAGGTCCACGCCCTGGAACCAGAGGCCGAACATGACCGGGAACTTCCGCGCCTCGGGGAACCGCGTGGCGTAGAGGTGGTAGAGCAGGTTGCCCATGTCGAGGTTGGGGCAGACGATCACATTGGGTCCGCCCTCCCAGGGCAGGCCGTCCGGGTGGTAGAGGTCCGCGGACCGGCGGGACAGCGCCACGCTCACCTTCACCTCGCCGCGGATGTGGATGCTGGCATAGCGGGTGCTGTGGGCGATGCGCTCGGCCAGGATGTCCGGCACCAGGTCGGCCGCCTGCCGCACCAGCTCGGGCGAGGGGCCCTCGTCGCTGCCACGGTTCGAGTAGGACACCATGGCGCAGCGGATCTCCGGCAGCACCTCCTCAGGGAAGAGGTCCCGGGCCACGGCGCAGGTGCCCACGGCCACCTCGGCCAGGGTGCGCGGCGTCATGGTCGCGTTCACGCCCACATCGCCGAACACCACGATGTTGTGGGGATAGACATCACTGGGATGGGAGTCCGGCAGGACGAACACGCCCGCCTCGCAGGCGACGCTCCGGTGGGCCAGCAGCTCCACCATGGGCCGGAAGAAGGCCTTGGGCTCATGGATGGCCCCGCCCACGACCATGTCGGCATGGCCCTGCTTCACGGCCCAGATGCCGAACCGCCCGGGCTCGGACACCAGCAGGCGGGCTTCGTCCAGGGTCAGGGGCCGGCCATGGGTCCGGCCGAAGTCCACGCAGGCGGCGGCGAAGGCCTCCACCAGGTCGGGCCGGGTGGCGGGCACCACGAAGGCGCTCTCCGACAGCGTGTACGCCACGCGGTCGGCGCCGAGATGGGCCAGGTGCTGGGCGGCCACGGCGCGCACCTCGGCCTCGGGTGCCAGGAACACGGGCCGGATGAACCGGCTCAGGAAGCAGGCGGCTTCGAGGGTGCGGGGATCCAGGGCCTCCGGAAACATCACCGTGGGGCGGTTCCGGGGTTCGGCCAGCAGTCGGCTGTCGAGGGACGCTTCGATGTCAAACATGGGACTCCAAGACCACTGGGGGCCTTCAACCTGCCGAGTCTATCAGGCGGAAGATTCTATGTTGTCTACCCGGAAGTCACATTTGATCCTGGCGGTCTGTCACCCGCACGGACTCCACCCAGATCACCTCGCAGGAGCCGTCGCCGGTATCCGTCCGGGTGAGGCTGCTCACCCAGTGCCAGCCGTCCTTCCCGTCCGCCCGCACGAGCTGGCCCCGGAGCGCCACCACCTGCCCCGGCTTCACGGCCAGCAGGCGCCTCTCCACGAGGGGCGTGGCCGGGATCAGGTGCATGTTCGCGCTGTGGGCGATGACTTCAGCCTCGGGAATGGGCATCCGGGGGGTGCTCCAGAAGTACCAGCGGTCCCGCTGCTGGATGCTGAAGGCGCCAAGGATCCGGGAATCCGACATGGGCCCCCAGCCCAGGGCGAAGTCCACCGGAGACAGCTCGGCGGGCCGGTCGAAGCGGTACCGCTCCACGCCCAGCACCCGCGCCCGCAGCTCGAACCGGGCGAGGGCCGTGAGCGTGTGGTTCCGGAAGGTCCAGGGGGCCGGGGCCTCCGGCGGCGTCTGGAGCGGGTCCTCCGGCGCGAGCACCCCCGGCGGCTGGGTCACGGGGCGTCCCTGCCACCACCCGAGCCCGGCCAGGGCCGCCAGGACCGCCACCACCACGGCCCCTCGCCGCTCCCGAAGCCACTCCAGCCATCCGCTCATGCGACCAGACTACCCGCCCCCCGGGAAAGGGTGATGTCCGTCACGGCGCGGAAGGCCGGTTCGCCTATGTTCACAGCCTTCATATGGTTCTTTCCGCGTTGGATCCCAGGTGCCCGCTCGAAGCCGAGCCGGGGCACCGGACCGCGAGAGGGCCCCGGAATCTGGGCGGGACGGCGCCCCGGACTGGACAGCGCCATTTAACCCGTCCCTTGGAGTCCTCATGGACCTCTCCTGGCTTTCCGCCAACCCCGGCCTGAGCTTGCTGGCTCTCCTCGGCGCCGCCTTCGCGGCGCTCCTCCTCAGCAAGTGGATCCGCTACATTCCCAACAACCGCGTGGGCATCGTCGAGAAGCTCATCAGCCGGAAGGGCTCGGTCAAAACCGGCCTCATCGCCCTCGACGGCGAGGCCGGCTATCAGCCTCAGCTCCTGCGCGGCGGCTGGCACCTGCTCACGCCCTTCCAGTACCGCATCCACAAGATGCCCCTGGTGACCATCCCCCAGGGCAAGATCGGCTACATCTTCGCCCGCGACGGCAAAGATCTGCCCCCCTCCCAGGCCCTGGCCAGCAATGCCCACGGTGCCGACTTCCAGGATGTGGTGGCCTTCATCCAGGGTGGTGGCGAGAAGGGCCCCCAGCGCCAGATCCTGCGTGAGGGCATCTACGCCATCAACCTGGTGCAGTTCGTGGTGCTCACCGAGGACCGGCTCTTCTACCTCCCCCTGGATCCGGGTGAGCTCGAGACCTTCCAGAAGATGAGCGCCATCATCACCGAGCGGGCCGGCTGGCGGCCCGTGATCATCAAGGGCACGGACGACGCCGTGGGCATCGTGACCGTCCACGACGGACCCAGCCTGGCCAGCGGCGAGATCATCGCCTCTACCGTGGGCGAAGATCCCCACCAGGTCACGACCTACCACAACAACTTCCAGGACGCCGACAAGTTCCTGGTGGCAGGCGGCCAGCGCGGGCGCCAGTACCAGGTGCTGGTGGAAGGCACCTACTACATCAACCGCCTGTTCGCGACGGTGGAGCTCATCCCCAAGACCGTCGTGGAGGTGGGCACCGTGGGCGTGGTGGTGAGCTATACCGGCGCCATTGGCGCCGACATCAGCGGCCAGGAGTACCGCCATGGCGAGCTGGTGGCCAAGGGCAGCCGCGGCGTGTGGAGCGAGCCTCTGCTGCCCGGCAAGTACGCCTTCAACACCTACGCCGGCAAGGTGCTCATGGTCCCCACCACCAACTTCATCCTGAAGTGGTCCAAGGGCGAGGTGGGCAGCCACAAGTTCGACGAGAACCTGGCCGAAGTGAGCCTCATCACCAAGGATGCCTTCGAACCCAGCCTGCCCCTCTCCGTGGTGGTGCACATCGACTACCGCAAGGCGCCCCTCGTCATCCAGCGCTTCGGCGACATCAAGAAGCTGGTGGAGCAGACGCTGGATCCCATGGTGAGCGCCTACTTCAAGAACATCGGCCAGACCCGCACCCTCATCCAGCTCATCCAGGACCGCAGCGCCATCCAGGAGCAGAGCGGCACCCAGATGAAGGAGAAGTTCGCCCAGTACAACCTCGAGCTGCAGGAGGTTCTCATCGGCACACCCACCAGCGGTGCGCCCGGCGGGCAGATCGAGCAGATCCTCGTCCAGCTCCGCAGCCGCCAGATCGCCGACGAACAGGTGGAGACCTATGGTCGCCAGCAGAGCGCCGCGGTGAAGGAACGCGAGCTTCGCGAAGCCGAAGCCACGGCCAAACAGCAGACGGCGCTCACGGAATCGGCCATCAGCATCCAGGTCCAGAGCAACCAGGGCAAGGCCGAGTACGCCAAGGCCCAGCAGCAGGCAGCGCAGATCCAGACGCTGGCCGGCGCCGAAGCCGAGAAGGTGCGCCTCATGGGCGAAGGCGAGGCCAAACGCATCAAGGTCATGGCCGAAGCCCAGGCCGAGCAGGCCGCCCGCGTGGGCATCGCCCAGGCCATGGCCATCGAGGAGCAGGTCCGCGCCTACGGCGGCCCGCAGTTCCAGCTGGTGCAGCAGGTCATGAACCGCTTCGCCGAGGCCATCGAGAAATCCCAGGTGGATGTGGTCCCCAAGATCCACATGGGTGGGGGCGACAAGGGCGGCGGCAGCCTCATCGAGAGCCTGCTGGGGCTCCTGCTCAGCGAGAAGGCCGGGCAGCTGGCGGGCGTGGCGACACCAACCGCCGCGAACCCGGAGGCCGAGGCCCTGAAGGCGCTCCTGCGGCAGAACCTGACCAAGTAGCCCGACTTCGACGACCCGAGAAAGGGGCGGCGATGCCGCCCCTTTCTCGGGTAGGTTTGGAGCATTCTCTCCCGCTAATTAGGACGCCCCATGATCCTTCTGCTCCTCCTGTCCCCGGCCGCCCAGGTCCAGTCCCAGATCCAATCCCAGGGCCTGGCCGCCCCCCTGCCCGCCCCGGCGGAAGCCCTGGTCCGGACCAAGGACTGGGCCGGCCTCGCGGACTGGTTCGAGACGGTACCGCCCGCCACCCGGGGCGCCCACTACGAGATGTGGATCCAGGCCCTCAACCGAAGCCGGCGCTGGGAGCGGCTCGCGGCAGTCTGCGAGGCGCTGCAGCCCCAGCTGGAAGCCAAATCCGGCCCCCGCCTGGCCACCTACCGCCTCTACCGCGCCCAGGCCCTGAGCCAGCTGGGGCGCCATGGGGACGCTGCGGCCGCCCATGCCGAGAACGGCCGCCTCGGCTACCCCGATGGCTTTCCCAACGCCTGTGCCGAGGCCCGCCTGGCGCAGGACTGGAGCACCCTCCAGACCTGCGCCGACGCACTGCTCGAGGCGCGGCCGGGGGATGCCATGGGCCAGGCCTGGAAGGGCGAGGCCCTGGCGCGCCAGGGGCGCCTGGCCGAGGCCGAGCCGATCCTCCGGGAGGCCGTGGCGAAGGAGCCAGGGATCGCCCACGCCTGGAACAACCTGGGCCGCTGCCTCAACGAGAAGAAGGCCTGGACCGAGGCCTGCGAGGCCCTGGACCGAGCCCTGACCCTGGAGCCCGGCCAACTCGAGGCCCTCTTCAACCGCGGCCGCGCCCGCTTCGAGCTGAAGCGCTACCGGGAGAGCCGCGACGATTTCCGCGCCGCCCTCGCCCTGCGCCCCGACGACCCCGTCCTCACCGAAAACCTGCGCCAAGCCGAGCGCTACGCCGCCCTGCCCGCCCCCAAGCGGCCTTAGACTGCCTCACGAACAGCGTTCGCGTCCCCCATTCGGTTTGCATCGGAGCGACCCGTTTCAGCTGCAGAAAACCCGACACCATCCGCCCATTTCCGGTCTGCCCATTCAAATCGCCCCGTTCAATGGCCCCACGGTAAAATCAACACTTACACCCCTCTCAAACCGGATTAGGCGAACTCCGAACACCTTCGTCCCCACCGTCCAATTTAAAGTTAGGCTTACCCAGGATTTCTCTCGGTTGGGCTGCTGATACCGTTCGCCCGCCAAACCAACACTGTTCGGCGTGGCCCACCCAGAAACATCAGAACTCTTGTCATCATCATCCATCCTGGTCGGTACCCTGGGTCCACGCCCAGCATTTCAAGCCTTCTGTTCACCGAACTCTCTTCGTTCTTTCCACCTTCAAGAACGCTTGGAATCGCAGTTCGGGGCGCTCTCAATCAACAACCTCGAAGTGCCTAACCAATCGTTCAAGCGGACCCCGGCGCAAGCGCCTGGTCCGCTTAACTCAAATCGTTAGGCGCTTCCGAGTCTCCGATGACCAATTCTCAAATCATCATGCTCCTTCTCATCGCGGTCCTATTCCTCGTCATTTCGATATATAGCGTGATTCGTTTCGATAGGCTTTTAAGAATTGAATACGAAACAAATCGAGAGACTTGGATAGCTGATGGCAAGCCAAAGGGCTCGTTTTGGTGGGCACCGGGGGAGGATTCATATCAGAACGCCATGGCCGCCCGGTATTTTATGTTTAAGGTCATTTTTAAAACACCTGATTGGATAAATCAAAATGAGACCGCGAAAGATTATTTACGGCAACTGCGAATTGCCGCTCTAATCTGGAGCATAGCCTACCTTCTGTTTTTCATACTCTTTCTATACAGTGCTGCAACCAGCGCCTAACCCTCAGCTCAACTCGGACCCCGCCTGCATTGCCTTCCGCTCTTTCTCTTCATTCGTCTTCCTCGGCTCCGCTCAGCGCCTCGGCGCAGGCGGGGCCGGTTAGCCACATTCGTTAGGCCGCTGATGAAACGCCTTCTCCCAATTGCATGCGCCCTGGTACTCGGCTGTCAGCCAAGCAAGGTTGATGTGTCCTCAGCTAATCACCCATTGCTGGCGGATTATAAATCCTCCCAGAGCTTCACTCCATCATGGAGTACCATTTATCATCCATCTGTTCATCAATGGAATCAGTCCATCAATCTGGGCAATGGCCTGACTCTACTGGTTACCGCCACTGGTTGGATTAGTGGTGAATTTCAGGGGCAGTTCTCTGATGAATCCACACCACGAACAATCGGCCATCCAGGCGACTACGTCTATCCTTGCGATTTAAGATATAACGCCTCGAAGAAACTCCTTTTTGCCAAAGCAAGTGGCCTCGCTGGTGGTATCGAGAGGGTCACAGTGGTCTTCGAATACGATGTCCAACAGAGGCGGCTGCTTCATACCTATCACGTTGCCGAGAACCTTCTCCCACCAGATCCAACGCCTATAACTCAGCGGCCTAACCCTTAGCTCAACTCGGACCCCGCCTGCATTGTCTTCCGCTCTTTCTCTTCGTCTCGCTTCCTCGGCTTCGTTCATCGCCTCAGCGCAGGCGGGGCCGGTTAGCTTCATTCGTTAGGCCTCACCAACTCTCTTCCCCTGCTGGTCCGCAGTTACCGTTCGCCCGCCGAACCAACACTGTTCGCGGTGGCCCACCCAGAAACACTAAGACTCTTGTCATCATCATCCATCCTGGTCGGTAACCTGGGTCCACGCCCAGCATTTCAAGCCTTCTGTTCACCGCGTTCTCTTCGTTCTTTCCACTTTCAAGAACGCTTGGTATCGCAACTCGGGTCGCTCGTTAACATCAGCCTCGAAATGCCTAACCATTCGTTCAAGCGGACCCAAGCGCAAGCGCCTGGTCCGCTTAACTTCTTCCGTTAGGCGCCAACCTCATGCTCCCTCAACTCGCCACCATACTAAACTCCCAAAAACCCGGCGCCGCACTGATCAACGCTATCGACAAATTGCTTTCTGAAGATCGGTATCTTTTTTCATGCGACGCAAATGAGCGCTCATTGACTCACCGTCTTGCTTGCCACATTCAATGTGAATTTACAGATTGGCACGTCGACTGCGAATACAACCGCGATATCAACTCAAGTGATGAGGTCCATTTTAGGAAAAGGCTAATCGGCTTGGCGTTGGACCCCAATTCTGATGACACCGAGGGAAAGACTGTGTTCCCCGACATCATCGTGCATAAACGAGGTAGTGCTAATAACCACCTCGTCATTGAGGTTAAAAAGTCGAATAGCTCCGTTTCACGAAATATCGATCTCGACAAACTCCAAGCCTACAAATCCGAATTAGGCTATTCGCACGCCTTGTTTCTTGTATTCAACACAGGCCAAGCCCCATCCTTGGAGCACGCCGAATGGAGGTGACATGAAAAATAGGATGAGAATCGCGATTCAAGTGGCTGGCGCGCTTCTTCTCTTGGCCTTCATTCGTCCTGCGTGGAAGACGGAAGGTTACACTTGGAATCAACGAGGGCACTTTATCTCTATGCCTGACTGTGGCACTGAGTGGTCCTTTTTGTGGGTATCCAAAGGAGTATTCGAGAATACTGGCGGCAACTATACTCATTGGACCGTGACGCGCATTGACTGGGCAAGGATGGCTCCCATTCTCGTAATTATTTTCGTCGTATCAGGTCTGGTCTTTGTTTCCATGAAAGACAAGGCGTAGGTAGAGGCGCCTAACCCTCCGCTCAAGTCGGACCCCGCCTGCATTGCCTTCCGCTCTCTTTCAACATCTTGCTATCCCGGCTCCGCTCATCGCCTCGGTGCAGGCGTGGCCGCTTAGCTGCTTTCGTTAGGCGCCAGGAGATCCATGGTCGATCTACAAAAAAACCATCCATTTGAGCCAGAGCACACCCAAGAAGTGCCTGAAGAGCTCTTTGCGGAAATAGGGTGTCGACTTGTCCTGCTCCAAGATCTAGAAATGTTCATCGCATATGTCTCAAAGGTCGTTTTTGCAGAGAATGCTCAAAAAGCGAAAGAAGCCATATTGAATGCCGACACCATGACACTCGGCCAGCTAATGGGGCTTCTGAGAAAGAACGTTGAGATAGAAGAATCATTCGACGAATGCCTAAAAAGGACTTTGGGCGCTCGAAATTTGTTCGTCCATGAGTTTTCGCATGAGTTCAATATCCATACTGAAGCCGGGGCTAAAGAGGCAATTAAATTTCTCGTGGACACCATGGATGACCTCGAAGAATCCATGCAGGTAATGAAAGCCGTCATTGTATCGTTCGGCCGTAGCAGATCCGTTGAAGACAAGGAACTTGAAGATTACTGGCGAAAGCATGGGGATTTGAGTCAGCTTGAATTAAAGTATATTCCTCGAGCATCAAAATCACTTAAAAAGAAAACGCCTTAAGTGTGCATATACCTTTCGTGCTGCTCGATCATAAATTCCCAGGTCAGCCGCCTAACCCTCAGCTCAACTCGGACCCCGCCTGCATTACCCTCCGCTCTCTCTCATCGTTCCGCTTCCTCGGCTTCGTTCATCGCCTCGGTGCAGGCGCGGCCGGTTAGCCACATTCGTTAGGCCGCAAGTTGCGGAATATTCGGACGGCTACATTCCGTAACAATCAAATGGAAAGCTTCGATGACCGCACAACATGTAACTCAGGGCAAAGCTGCTTTGCTGTTTCGGCGAGGAATCATCCTATTACTTGCCGGACTTCTGATTTTTTACCATACTTATACCCTCTTTGATTTGTATTTGGGTACAGGTACGAGTGTCCATACGAAATATGAGTATGTACAGTCGACTCTTCGCGTGGGTATCACTCTAAGCTTGCTTCTCGTCGTCTTTGGCAGCCGTCGAGCCTTGTGGGGAATGTGGACCGCGATTACCGGTTTGATTGTTACTCACTATTGGGCCCATTTTGGAAATCTGCCCGTTGATTTCACTCAGGGCAGGCACCCCCTCTCCTACTTAAAGGGATTTATTATTCCGACCATCATTACGCTGGCATTCTATTCTTCAAACCATTCCACCGATTCAAAAACGAAAGCTTAAAATCATTCAATTTGATGCGCGATCACGGCCTAACCTTTCGCTCAACTCGGACCCAACCGCACCTGCCTTTCGCTCTCCTTCGTTCTTTCCGATTTCCGTTCTCCACCCTGCGTCCGGCTGCGGTTGGTCCGGTTAGCTTCTTTCGTTAGGCGTAACCATCACTATTGCGCCTCTGGTCCGCAGTTACCGTTCGCGCCGCATTTCAGTACCGTTCGCGGTGGCCCACCCAGAAACGGCTGAGCATCTGCCATCGTCGAGGTAACCTGGGTCCACGCCCAGCAGTTCAAGCCTTCTTCCTGCCTCACTCGTTCTTTGCTCTTCAATTCTCAGAACTGTCGGCGCGGCAATTCGGATCGTTCTCGCACCCATTTCACGCCGCGCCTAACCTCTCGCTGCAGCGGACCCAGGCGCCAGCGCCTGGTCCGCTGAGCTTCATTCGTTAGGCGCCATATCCCCCCTGGGAATCCCATGGATACTGAAGCTGCTTTCGTTACCTATGTCCCTCCAGCGGCGATCCTGGTGCTTATGGTGACCTTCGCTTGGTCCCCATGGGATTTATGGCGAATCCTGGGTGCCATCATCGTCATCGTTTTCCTAGCCCTCCTTACAGTCGCCCGCCGGCAGCTAGGGAATTCCTTCTCCATAACTGCCGAAGCTCGCAATCTCGTAACGACAGGCATTTATTCGCGGCTCCGCCATCCTGTGTACGTTTTTTCTTCCGTATTAGTCCTTGGCTTAGCTCTGTACTTCAAAATGCCTTGGCTGGCAGTCATTCTAATCATCATCCTTCCCATGCAGTTCCTTCGGGCACGCCAAGAAGAGAAAATTCTGACTCAGGCATTTGGTGAGGCCTATCTCGCCTATCGAAAGACAACATGGTTCTAAAGCCTTTCCCGGCGCCTAACCTCTCGCTCAAGTCGGACCCCGCCTGCATTGCCTTTTGTTCTCTCTCAGCATTTCGCTATCCCGGCTCCGCTCGTCGCCTCGGTACAGGCGTGGCCGCTTAGCTTCATTCGTTAGGGCTCCTCAATGACAGAAGTTCCCATCGAACAACTGCAAGCCCAGACCAAGAAGCAATGTAAGCACATTCTCATATATTGGGCAGGGCTCGCGGTCTTCACGCTCGTGATGGCCATTCTTGGGTATGCCGGCGGTGAGGGCTTTCTCGTCGCATTCGTTGATTTCTTTGTATTCATTTTCGTCTTCATTTCATACTCGATTACAGCCTTGCCTCTTGTCTTCTCGAAATCGATCGAAATCCGGAATCTCGGCTTCATGCTGCTCGGTTCACTATTGATCTTTCCAATTCTGATAATGCTCGCGGTCATGGCTACCAATCTCTTTTCGCACCCGTCGCCCTAACCTCTCGCTCAAGTCGGACCCCGCCTGCATTGCCTCCCGTTCTCTCTCAACATTTCGCTATCTCGGCTCCGCTCAAAGCCTCGGTGCAGGCGTGGCCGCTTAGCTCCATTCGTTAGCCGTCCAATATGCCCAACCATCCCATCTCAGTCCTAGCTCATGCGCTAAGAGGGGCGATTGAATCCGTTCCACCAGATGAACGTCCTATCACTCTCTCCGCATTCCCTCGTGGTTCGTGTGGAGATGCGTCATTACTTCTCGGAGCTTATCTCGCAGATTCCGGAATCGATGGATTCATGTACATCTGCGGAGAGCGTGGTTCTAGAGAGCGAAACACCTGGACTTCCCATGCATGGCTGGCAAAAGGTAGCTGCGTAGTGGACATTACTGCCGATCAGTTCGAAGATTCCCCGGCGCCAATCATCATCGCTGACCCATCCCATTGGCATAGCCAGTTCACTACCGAACCACCTCAGCCCTCCGATTTACGTTCGTGGCATGGTAATGGAGTTGATTCACTCCGGGCTTTCTATATCAAACTGTGTTCAGGTTTCTTGGGCGCCAATACCCAATGACACGGCCCACGGCTAACCCTCCGCTCAACTCGGACCCCGCCTGCATTGCCTTTCGCTCTCTCTCAACTTCTCGCTTCCTCGGCTCCGTTCAGCGCCTCGGTGCAGGCGGGTCCGGTTAGCTTCATCGTTAGGCCTCGAAAAGCCACACCTCACATTGCTTTCAGGCACTTCGCATTTCCCACTCGTCTCGCAATTCTTTCGTTCTTTCAATCGTCCGCTCGGTTTCCTCGTCGTCTCGGTCCATGCCGCGGCAAACCTGGCGTCTCGGCCTAACCTTCAGCTCAACTCGGACCCCGCCGGCATTGCCTCCCGCTCTCTCTCAGCTTCTCGCTTCCTCGGCTCCGCTAAGCGCCTCGGTGCAGGCGGGTCCGGTTAGCTCCATTCGTTAGGCAGGTCTCATGAGATTGGTAATCGTGCCAGCCGTGCTTGCTACATTCAGCCCGACCGTCTGTAGTGCTCACCAAGACATGGTCATCGAAATCCGAAAAGATGGCACATTCGTTGGGCTGCCAAAAGATTTCACCCCTGCCTCAATTCAGGTCGAATTTTCAAGCTCACCAACCGATCAACCAATCAGATCACTGGCTATCACCCTAAGTGGTCACACAATTCAGATCCCGGCCATCCTTCTAAAAACAATGAACTGCCAATCTATTGATGCAGTGTTTGCATCTGCATCTTGGTATCACGATGAAAAGCTTTTGCCCTTTTACATGCAGATTGAATTCCTTGAACCAGGTTTTGATAAATTACGTCCTGATAATCCTGGAATTGTAATGCTCCTCAACCTTCGAACCGGAATGGTGATGGAAGTAAGAAGGATTGTAATCACCAAGCCTAGGGAATCATGGGAGGGGCGGCTCATCGACATTGAAAAACTTTGTTCTCCCCGTGAATTGAAGGAGTTCTATTCCCCACTACTTATCAATAAGCGGCGCAGATAGGAGCTCACACCTGCCTAACCCTCCGCTCAACTCGGACCCCGCCTGCAATGCCTTCCGCTCTCTCTCATCATCTCGCTTCCGCGGCTTCGCTCAGCGCCTCGGCGCAGGCGGGTCCGGTTAGCTTCTTTCGTTAGGCCGCTCATGAAGAGGTTGGTTGTTCCGATCCTGTTTCTTTCAGCTGGGCTGCTATCCGGGCAGTCCCAATTCGCGACAGGAACTTGGTCCTGGTCTGGGTCGTATGAATCTGGCGGGCATCTCCTCACCAAGCAGACGGGCAATCGAGTCCGTTTTCAGCTCGAAATCCAGCGAGGTGGTCCTTCTTACAATTCTGGATTCATCGAGGGTGAGTTTATTTTGAAAGGGCACAAGGGCACATTCCGAACCGACGAATTTGGCCCGTGTGAGATCGTCTTCGATTTTCGAAATGGAGAAGTCTTTCTATCTCAGCCAGAGTCGAAGCAAGCCTGTGGATTTGGGTTTGGAGTCTATGCCCAAGGCTCGTATACATGTCGTAGCCACAAGCCCCCTAAATTTTCTAAAGGCGACCCTAGAGTATCTGAGTAATGAAACTAGCCGGCCTAACCTCTCGCTCAACCCGGACCCCGCCTCCATTGCCTTCCGTTCTCTCTCAACATCTCGCTACCTCGGCTCCGCTAAGCGCCTCGGTGCAGGCGGGTCCGGTTAGCTTCTTTCGTTAGGCCTCGAAAAGCAGGCTCGTCAGAACTCCGTTCGGCTGGTCAATTCGCCTGTTCGGCCGTTCTGCTTGGGGTTTCGAGGCGGGCGTGCGTTCATGGTGGCAAGCCCCAGGTCGCTCTTTCCAATCCCCGCGTGGTTTCCCCTTCGCCTCGGTTCATGCCACGGCAGAGCTGGCGTCTCGGCCTAACCTTGCGCTCAACTCGGACCCAACCGCCCTTGTCTTCCGCTCTCCCGTCCTGGTTGGGATTCCGCTCCCCTCCCATCGTCCGGCTGCGGTTGGGCCGGTTACCTTCGTTCGTTAGGCTTCAGAGCACTCTTCGCTTGCATGGAGAAAAAATGAAAAGAAGAACAGTAATTGCAAGCCAGGTGGCTGGAATTCTTCTTATTTTGGCGTTTATACGTCCAGCTTGGAAGACAGATGGAATCACCTGGAGCGACGAGTATCGGCGAGAGGTCTATATAAATGATTGTGGAACACAATGGACCTTCCTATGGAAACCCAAAGGAAGTTACACAAATAGAAAAAATAACGAGGTTCGCTGGGAAACAACTCATATTGATTGGGAAAAAATGCTTCCTGTTTTAGTTTTGATTGCTGCAGTCGCAAGCCTCGTGCTGGTGTCTGTAAAAGATAAATATTGAACCATAAATGCGCCTAACCTTTCGCTCAACTCGGACCCCGCCTGCATTGCCTTCCGTTCTTTCTCAGCATCTCACTTCCTCGGCTCCGCTCAGCACCTCGGTGCAGGCGGGGCCGGTTACCTTCATTCGTTAGGCATCACCAAGTTTCTTCCCCTGTTGGTCCGCTGTAACCGTTCGCCCGTCGAACCAACACTGTTCAGCCTGGCCCACCCAGAAACACCAAGACCCTTGTCATCATCATCCATCTTGGTCGGCAACCTGGGTCCACGCCCAGCTTTTCTAACCTTCGGATTTGCACTTCCTGAAATCCTGTTCTTTCCCCTTTCAATACTAGGTGCCGCGTATTCGGGTCGTTCTCTTACTCAAATCGCGCCGTGCCTAACCCCTCGCTCAAGCGGACCCCGGCGCAAGCGCCTGGTCCGCTTAGCTGCTTTCGTTAGGCCTCACCAACTCTCTTCCCCTGCTGGTCCGCAGTTACCGTTCGCCCGCCGAACCAACACTGTTCGCGGTGGCCCACCCAGAAACACTAAGACTCTTGTCATCATCATCCATCCTGGTCGGTAACCTGGGTCCACGCCCAGCATTTCAAGCCTTCTGTTCACCGCGTTCTCTTCGTTCTTTCCACTTTCAAGAACGCTTGGTATCGCAACTCGGGTCGCTCGTTAACATCAGCCTCGAAATGCCTAACCATTCGTTCAAGCGGACCCAAGCGCAAGCGCCTGGTCCGCTTAACTTCTTCCGTTAGGCATTTGAGGAATCCATGAGACCAATAGTCGGATTGCTCAGTCTTGGGCTCACATTCGGGTCAATTTGCTGCAATGCACCCTCAAATTCACCCCTAGTCCCCGCTCCCGGAAATTCGGATTGGGATAAGGGGTTTCGTCGACCTATCAGCATCGAAGAGGCAGAGCGAAAGCATTCGGTCACAGATCCAAGGTTGGGGAAAGAACCTGTCGCATTCGGTTTCAATCATGCGGAGTGGTTGAAGTTCAAATCCCAGATCCAACCTACGGACATTCTTATTGAGTTCTATGCGCCGCCTCCACCTGGGGCTATCCATGGAACTGGAGGTCTTGAACTCCTTCGAAATGGTAAAATCATTGATACGCTCATTACCCTTACCTAAGGACCTGGTGGTCTTGGCACATGCCTAACCCTCAGCTCAACTCGGACCCCGCCTGCATTGCCTCCTGCCCTCTATCTGCTTCCCGCTTCCTCGGCTCCGCTCGTCGCCTCGGTGCAGGCGGGTCCGGTTAGCTTCATTCGTTAGGCCCTCTACCAAATGAACCCCTCAATCCAAATCGCCGAGTGCCCTGGTTGCCACAAGGCGATATACAAGGGGCACCGATACCCCTGGTGTGTTGAGTGCGGGGAGCGTTTTAGCAGGCGTTTCTTATCGGCGTACCCTGAGGTGTATACCTCAAAGCCCTATACAGGTCCGAGAGTCGAGGGACCAAGTGAAGCGACCTCCTCATTGTTCGTTGGGTATGGCCTACTGGTCGTTGGCTTGGGCATGCTTATTACACCTTTCTTCTGGCATCCCAACTACTCAGCAGAAGATACCTTCCTCAATATGGCCCCGTACGCTGTCATCTGCTTGGGGGCCGGGTGGAAGTACCTTCATTACAAAAAGTCAAAGCAGCGGAACAGTACGCCCTTGGCCTAACCCTCAGCTCAACTCGGACCCCGCCTGCATTGCCTCCCGTTCTCTCTCATCGTTTCGCTTCCTCGGCTCCGTTCAGCACCTCAGTGCAGGCGGGTCCGGTTAGCTTCTTTCGTTAGGCCTCACCAACTTTCTACCCCTGCTTGTCCGCAGTTACCGTTCGCCCGTCGAACCAACACCGTTCGCAGTGGCCCACCCAGAAACACTAAGACTCTTGTCATCATCATCCATCCTGGTCGGCAACCTGGGTCCACGCCCAGCTTTTAAAGCCTTTGGGTCCACAGTTTCTGAAGGTCTGTTCTTTCCCTTTCAAATCTAGGAGCCGCGAATTCGGGCGTTCTCTCTCCCTCGCATCTCGCCGTGCCTAACCTCTCGCTCAAGCGGACCCAGGCGCAAGCGCCTGGTCCGCTTAGCTTCATTCGTTAGGCGTCACCATGGAGATGCCGAATCATGTCTAACAACCATCTGGAACAACTAGTTTGTGAATGGTACGAGGTCCAGGGCTACTTCGTGCGAAGGAATGTACTGGTTGGAAAGCGAAGCGCTGGGGGCCATGAAACCGAACTTGATGTTGTCGCCTTCCACCCAGAACGAAAACATCTAGTTCATATTGAACCCTCACTCGATACAGATTCTTGGGCTCAACGAGAATCCAGATACACGAAGAAATTTTTAGCGGGGAAAAAGTACATTCCCTCTATGTTTCCGAATCTAGGAATCCCAAAGGATATAGAACAGATCGCACTTTTCCTCTACGGCAGCGGTACAACTCATCCAACCCTGGGTGGTGGGCGCCTTATGCTCGTTTCCGATCTTATGGCTGATATCATGAAATATCTACTCGATCACAGCGTCAAAAAAAATATGGTGTCAGAGCAATTCCCTCTTATTCGCACTCTTTTATACGCCTCCGAATTCCGAAAGAATATTGCTCCTATTTGGTTCCCGGCCAGTAACGCCTAACCCTCCGCTCAAGTCGGACCCCGCCTGCATTGCCTTCCGCTCTCTCTCAACATCTCGCTACCTCGGCTCCGCTCATCGTCTCGGTGCAGGCGCGGCCGCTTAGCTTCATTCGTTAGAGCCGCCAACAATCATGCCTTCACACAAAGTTCTAAAAAGCGTCGCTCACAATACAGCGCACTCCTTCACGAGCGCCATGAATTATTGGGGCAATGACTATGTAATGGGCCACCTGCTTCTGGCTGCCCGCAATTCCGGGAAATTCATTCTTCATGTTGATCTTCTGAGAGCCACGGCAGAACCACCTGAACTCCTCCCAGCCCCTGTCCTCGGTTCTGTAATGGGTTACTGCACTCAATTCCCAGCACTGTTGCAACGCAGTGGTTCTGACCTAAGTTTGGTCACCGCAGCGCAAATGTCAGTCACCTACGATCTCGCTCAGACCCGTCCCTATTCGTCTGATCCGCGTTTGATTGAGTCACCTTACCTCTGTGAAGTACAGATCATCGATGACAATGGGAAACCCCATACCGGCCAAGTTTCTGGTTGGTGGTGTCCCGAGACTACTTCTCCCTCAAAGCCTTCACTATGGGCTAAGTTCCAAGAATGGTTCCGGCGGCCCTAACCCTCCGCTCAAGTCGGACCCCGCCTGCATTGCCTTCCACTCTCTCTCAACATTTTGCTATCCCGGCTCCGCTCGTCGCCTCGGTGCAGGCGTGGCCGCTTAGCTTCATTCGTTAGGCGCCATGAATTCAGCCTATTTTGAGAACCGTATTACATCGAGCGAATCGCTCGAGGATATAGCCATGGTGCTCGAAATCCTCCTCAGTGGCGGGTACGCAGTCGGGTACGAAGGCCAGATTGGCAGTATTCGAAAGCTGGTAGATAGTTTCAACGGGTTGCGAATCGAAATATTCTCTCGCGAACACGCTCCGCCTCACTTCCATGTTTCGAAAGGTAGTATCGATGCCACCTTCTCAATATCAGATGGGCGTTATCTCAACGGAACCATAGGAACCAGAGAGAAGGCACTCATCGAATGGTGGTTCGCTCGTTCTCATGCCAAATTGGTTAGGATCTGGAATGAAACCCGTCCAAGTGGCTGCCAAGTAGGTCCCATCCATATCTCCGGCGCCTAACCCCTAGCTCAACTCAGACCCCGCCTGCATTGCCTTCCGTTCCTTCTCTTCTTCCCGCTTCCTCGGCTCCGCTCAGCGCCTCGGTGCAGGCGTGGCCGGTTAGCTTCATTCGTTAGGCCGCTCATGAACAAGGCAATAACTCTTGTGCTTGCCCAAGCCACACAGTCGTTGCTGGCTCAAGGTGCCTCTGCCGAGATTATTGTTCTAGAAGTAGACAGACAAACTATTACCTTAGACTTCCATAAAACCAAGGTCGGTGAGGTCAAGGATGTAACTGATTGCGTATACATCTCCTGGAGAAAGGGCGGTATATCACACCGTCAGGCGATCCAAGCACTTTCGAGACTGGCTTGCGTGGATAACGATCGCTTGAAGGGCCGCCCCCCATCATTCCACGGCGATAGTTGGGTCTCTACGGGGCATTGGTCCAAAGTCATTAACGATGTAATTTACATTTACACCAAAGGAACCAAGGAGCCTCTGGATTCTGGTCGAATTAAGTTGTTATTTCTCCAACACGGATTGGCAACACGAATCGTCACAAAATCCGGGGAACGCATTGAATTTGAAAAGAAGCCACTATCCAACAACCAGAAAGCCCAGTTAATTGCCTGCGTGCAACAGCTTGAGGAACTGATTGCTCAAGATGATCGATTTTCTGAGAAAGAGCCTTTCGATGCATCTCTTAAATCTGGAGATTGCGAAAGTACCGTTGTGGTTAATACCCTAAAGCCAGCCCAGCGGCCTAACCCTTAGCTCAACTCGGACCCCGCCTGCACGGCCTCCCGTTCTCTCTCAGCATCACGCTTCCTCGGCTTCGTTCAGCGCCTCGGTGCAGGCGGGGCCCGGTTAGCTTCATTCGTTAGGCCGCTGATGAAACGCCTTCTCCCAATTGCATGCGCCCTGGTACTCGGCTGTCAGCCAAGCAAGGTTGATGTGTCCTCAGCTAATCACCCATTGCTGGCGGATTATAAATCCTCCCAGAGCTTCACTCCATCATGGAGTACCATTTATCATCCATCTGTTCATCAATGGAATCAGTCCATCAATCTGGGCAATGGCCTGACTCTACTGGTTACCGCCACTGGTTGGATTAGTGGTGAATTTCAGGGGCAGTTCTCTGATGAATCCACACCACGAACAATCGGCCATCCAGGCGACTACGTCTATCCTTGCGATTTAAGATATAACGCCTCGAAGAAACTCCTTTTTGCCAAAGCAAGTGGCCTCGCTGGTGGTATCGAGAGGGTCACAGTGGTCTTCGAATACGATGTCCAACAGAGGCGGCTGCTTCATACCTATCACGTTGCCGAGAACCTTCTCCCACCAGATCCAACGCCTATAACTCAGCGGCCTAACCCTTAGCTCAACTCGGACCCCGCCTGCATTGTCTTCCGCTCTTTCTCTTCGTCTCGCTTCCTCGGCTTCGTTCATCGCCTCAGCGCAGGCGGGGCCGGTTAGCTTCATTCGTTAGGCGCTTCCGAGTCTCCGATGACCAATTCTCAAATCATCATGCTCCTTCTCATCGCGGTCCTATTCCTCGTCATTTCGATATATAGCGTGATTCGTTTCGATAGGCTTTTAAGAATTGAATACGAAACAAATCGAGAGACTTGGATAGCTGATGGCAAGCCAAAGGGCTCGTTTTGGTGGGCACCGGGGGAGGATTCATATCAGAACGCCATGGCCGCCCGGTATTTTATGTTTAAGGTCATTTTTAAAACACCTGATTGGATAAATCAAAATGAGACCGCGAAAGATTATTTACGGCAACTGCGAATTGCCGCTCTAATCTGGAGCATAGCCTACCTTCTGTTTTTCATACTCTTTCTATACAGTGCTGCAACCAGCGCCTAACCCTCAGCTCAACTCGGACCCCGCCTGCATTGCCTTCCGCTCTTTCTCTTCATTCGTCTTCCTCGGCTCCGCTCAGCGCCTCGGCGCAGGCGGGGCCGGTTAGCCACATTCGTTAGGCTTCCCGTTTCACACTCAAATTGCCTGGAGGTTCCAATGAGATCGCCTCGGCCGTTGGCTGTGTCGGTAGTCGCTCTTTGCTGTTACAGCGCCTTATTCACTGCTCAGGAACTCCGAACAGTCAACCCGCTAGCTAATTCAATTTCTTGGGTCTACTCCCGTGGCGATGGCAACCTTAATTCCCGCGATGTCCAACCAGAGCAGGCAAGGGCCCTTATCAAAACCGTTCGTGGAGAATTCCTCTGGTACCAAGAGGATGGTAAAGGCTATTTGATTATTGAACCTGAACTTCTAGCTACCGTTAAGGCGATGAGCCTAGAGAGAGCGCTATATCATAAGCCTCAATTTCACCAGGGGAATGTACGCCTCACAAAGAGCCAGGAAGCCCAACAAATAGAATTGTCGCGGCAATTTAATGAATTGATCATGGCAGCAGCGAAACGCGCTATCCAAGAAGGAGCTTTTTGGCCGATGCCCCATCCAAACGGTGTTCGGGTCGGGAAACTTGTATGTGCCGATGGGCACGAATACTACCCATCACCGGACTATAAATTCTGCTACCGCGATGGAAGGCCGCTAAATTAGCTCATTCATAGATTGGGAGCTGAGGCCCAGCCTAACCTTCCGCTCAACTCGGACCCCGCCGGCATTGTCTTCCGCTCTCTCTCAACTTCTCGCTTCCTCGGCTCCGCTCAGCGCCTCGGGGCAGGCGGGGCCGGTTACCTTCATTCGTTAGGCCGCCCATGAATGTTCGAATGATCCTCATGTTGGCCCTGTCCTGCCTTGCATCTATGCTCCAGGCGCAGCCACCGGCCCGCCCGAAGGTTATTGCCTCTAATTTGTTGATCTACCCAGTTCCTGCTCGGTCACTCGGGATTTCAGGTGTTGTTTTGGTCTCGGTAGTTACTGATGGGTCCAAGCCGGTGGCTGTGGATTGCCTGTCGGGACCGCCCACATTAGTTGAATCCTCGTTGGCATTCGTTAAATCGTGGCGGTTTGTTCCCCACAAACGCACTGAGTTCACGGTCGAGCTTACATACAAGCTGGTTGAGCCACCCTCAGAAGAAGAAAACCCAGAGAGCGCTCCCACTCAAGAGACCCTTACCTTATTCCTGCCTGCAAGGGCTACCATTCAATCAACGATCATTCCGAATGGCTGCGCGGGTCTTGAAGTGATAGTGCCCCCAAGAAATAGCTTTGCCGTTCTAGGGCGGTCTAACCCTCCGCTCAACTCGGACCCCGCCTGCATTGCCTTTCGCTCTCTCTCAGCTCCCCGCTTCCTCGACTCCGCTCATCGCCCCGGTGCAGGCGGGACCGCTTGGCTTTTTTAGTTAGGCAGCCCATGAACAGTGTTCTAAAGACGCTATTCGCCCTTCTCATCATGCCTCTCACCCTTCTAGCCGGGGGGTTCAAGCCATTTGAAGGGCCCAAACCAATAGTCGTCATCCTCGTTTCCGATCCCTGGCGAATGGTTATCGGTTCTGATACTCCCAATCTTGTTCTTTACGAGGACGGTCAACTGATTCGCCTGAAGGTACTGCCTGAAGATCGATCAGTCTATTTCTGGAAACAGCTCACAGATAAAGAATTCAACGAAATCAAAGCCCAGATCCATGCCTGTGGTCCATTCCCTTCAAAACCAAGCCGACTTTCTTTGACAGAAGCTACTGATCAGCCGGAAACCAGCGTGATGATTGATTTTGGTGAAGATCGTTTCCTCTGTTCGGTCTACGGGCTCTCATGGCCAAAGGAGCGATCCGTACCTGGTGTAAAGGGAAAGTCGAGGTTGTCAAAGGAGACACGGTCTCTGCTCACTCTTCTGGCCAAATTTACTCCTACCCAAATGCAGGAGTGGAAGCCTCGGTATATCGAAGCCATGGTTTGGCCGTATGAATACGCACCCGAGGAGTCCATCCATTGGCCCAAGGACTGGCCGGGGCTGTCATCGGAATCGACAGTTAAACGCAGGGATGATTCGTTTTCCATTTTTATCCCAGGGTCACAACTGCAACGGCTCACAGCATTTCTTGCTACCAGGAAAGAAAAGGGGGCAGTAGAAATCGATGGCAAGAAATGGGCGGTTTCCGTTCGCTCAACTTTCCCAAGTGAACCGATTTGGCGAAAAGCATTCCGAGCAATCGAATAGAATCATTGACACAAGCCCATTCCCCGTAATCGTCTGCCTAACCCTCCGCTCAACTCGGACCCCGCCTGCATTGTCTTCCGCTCTCTCTCGACTTCTCGCTTCCTCGCCTCCGCTCAGCGCCTCGGTGCAGGCGGGGCCCGGTTAGCTTCATTCGTTAGGCGTCTGTAGAAGGGAGATACGCCTTGAGCCTCGAATCATCTGAATCGCTCAAAATCATCGAAGAAGTAAGGTATCGACCAATGCGAATCGAGGAGTATGTGGCTTGTCCTCTTTTATATACGCAATTGAATGGAAGGCCGAGGTGACTACACTACCTGGAATGCAGACGAGCCGATTTCTGGTATTCCGGCGCCTGATCATCTTTGCTCTCGCCGGACTGCTGATCTATTACCACACCTTTACCCTGTGCGATCTGTATCTAGGCGCCGGCACCAGTACTCATACGACGTTCGAATACATACAATCGGTCCTTCGAGCGGTGATTGCTCTCAGTTTGCTACTCGTGGTCTTTGGCAAACGCTGGGCTTTGTGCGGGATGTGGGCCGGTATCACCGGGCTTATTGCAACGCACTATTGGGCGCATTTCGGGAACCTGCCCGTCGATTTCACTCTGGGTAGGCATCCACTCTCCTATCTCAAGGGCTTTATTTTTCCCACAATTATCACCCTGGCATTCCACACTTCACGCCAGGTTGGCGATTCAAATGCAGACGCCTAACCTCTCGCTCAAGTCGGACCTCGCCTGCATTGCCTTCCGCTCTTCGTCTCGGCAGTTCGCTATTTCGGCTCCGCTCATCGCCTCGGCGCAGGCGGGGCCCGGTTAGCTTCATTCGTTAGGCCTCCAGGTTCCCAATGAAACCAGTTCTGAATCTATTCGCTTCCCTCGCGGCCATCGGATTGGTCGTCAGCCTTGTTTCCCATATATTCGCCCTTTTTGGTCTGGCCGGCCCTCTGGGTGATTTCTCCTGGATCTTACATATTGGAATTTTTGTTGTTTGGATTCCAGCGGTCATCGCAAGCCAGTCTTTAAGCCGCAATGTACCTTCCAAAGATTTCTGGAAGGCAGCACTGCGTGGGTGCCCACCCTGGATGAAGTACCTCACCTACTTCTTCTTCGGGTACGCCATCTTCAATTTCGCTCTATTCATCATTTCTGCTCCTGCGCACCCTGCTTCTGGGCCAATGCCACCAGCTGTAGTAAGGGGCTTCTCGGGCCACTGGATGGCCTTCTACTGTGCTGCCCTTTCAATTCTGTATTCCAGAATGAGCACCCAGGAACAACTTAGGCCGACACACTGCCCAAATGGGCATCCCATCAGCCCCCTCGCCAAATTCTGCGAGGCGTGTGGTTCCTCTGTCGGTCCAGGTTCAGTCGGCCCAAAATAGTGAGCCTCGGCCTAACCCTCAGCTCAACTCGGACCCAGCCTGCATTGCCTTCCGCTCTCTCTCAGTTTCTCTCTTCCCCGGCTCCGTTCAGCGCCTAGGTGCAGACGGTGCCGCTTAGCTCCATTCGTTAGGCGCCAACACATGTCTATCCTGAGATCCATCCTGTCAAATCGCTGGACAAAGGTCGGGCTGATTCTAGTGGCGCTGGGTTGGGGTCCCCTCTTCGCGATCATCCTTCTTTCAAAATTAAGCATGTTGTCAGATCCAAACCCCAATCCGATTGGTTGTGGATTGCTTTTCGCCATCACATTCTTTCCTGCCGTTATTTGCCTTACTATCGGTTCCTTCCAATCCTTACGGCGACGATTCTGAGTGAGCCTGTGCCTAACCCTCCGCTCAACTCAGGCCCCGCCTGCATTGCCTTCCATTCTTTCTCTTCGTCTCGCGGTCCCGACTCCGTTCAGCGCCTCGGTGCAGACGGGGCCGGCTAGCTTCCTTCGTTAGGCAGACAGAACGGAGGCGCACCTCTGGATGGATATGCGACCACCGGTTACCATCGCCCGCGATGAAGGAGAATCCCCAATGACCAAAATCACCCCGTTCCTGATGTTCAACGATCAGCTCGAGGCGGCCATGGAGTTCTACACCGCCACCTTCCCGGCCTCCGAAATCAGGAATGTCGCCCGCACCGGCAAGGATGGTCCGATCACTTCCGCCGAATTCGTCGTCGGTGGTCAAGTCTTCATGGGCTACAACGGAGGGGCCTACTTTACATTCTCCGAAGGCTTCTCGCTCTATGTTGACTGCGAGAGCCAGGCTGAAGTCGACGGGTATTGGGACAAACTGGTCAAGGCTGGGGCGACACCTACCGCGTGCGGCTGGATCAAGGATCCCTTCGGTCTCTCATGGCAAATTGTCCCGCGGCGATTCATGGAACTCATTGCCGATAAGAATCCCAAAAAGGTACAGGCGGTGATGGAAGCCATGATGACAATGGTGAAGCTCGATGTGGCGGCACTGGAGAAAGCCTATGATGAGGCGTAAACGCGGAGCGCCCACACCCCGGGCGTTGGAAGTGCTGCCCAACTCTCCGCTCAAGTCGGGCCGCGCCCGAACGGCCTTCCGTTCTCTCTCAGCATTTCGCTAACTCGGCTCTGCTCGTCGCCTCGGCGGCGGCTTGGCCGCTTAGCTTCATTTGTTAGGGCTTACGATGTTGCTCGCAGCCACTCTTGAACCCAAACATCGCAAAGCATGGCGCGACTGGCTTGAGCATCACCACGCCATTGAGAAAGAAATTTGGCTGGTTTTTAAAAAGGCACATTCTGGCCAACTCACATTTACATACAGGGATGCTCTATCAGAAGCCATTTGCTTTGGCTGGATTGACGGTGTGCGCCAGCGAATCGACGACGAAAAGTATGCACAGCGATTTTCTCCACGCACCAAAACATCTAGATGGTCTTCGATTAATATTGCACTAGCAAAAGAATTGGAGGCCGAAGGCCTCCTTTCGCCATCAGGGATTGCCTCACTCAATCAGGCAAGGTCCGCCCAAACTGACTCAAGTAAGCCACCCGAACCATTCCCGCCTGTTTGGTTTATGACCGCCGTCCAGGCAGATATGGTCGCATTGAGCAACTTTCAGAACTTGCCTCCATCACATCAGCGTCGATATGTCGGCTGGGTGTCATCCGCCAAGCGCGAAGATACGCGTGAAAAGCGAATCGCTGAAGCAGTCATTCTTCTTAAAGAGAACAAGCGTATCGGCCTGGGTCCAGGGGAAGTGCGAAAATGATTTGTAACCTCCTCGTAAGCCTAACCCTCAGCCCAACTCGGACCCCGCCTGCATTGCCCTCCGCTCTCTCTCGGCTACCCGCTTCCTCACCTCCGTTAGGCGCCCTGGGGCCGGCGGGGCCGGTTAGCGTCCTTCGTTAGGCCACTCGCCTCCCCGCACGAACTCATTGGAGTGCCACTTCCATGCAAAACAAAATTTCCTTTGTCCTCGAAAGCCTTGGCCTGATCGGCCTCATCTATGGCTACACCAAGAAGAATCGAAACATCATGCTCATCTCGGCATTGGTTCTCTGGTTTGGTGGTTCATTGAATGACTTTGTGAAGGGATTCATTGACGGAATGCATGCCCATTAGATTGGCCTGACCCTCGACTCAACTCGACCCCGCCACCGTGACCTTCCGCACTCTCTCGGCCTTTCGCGATCTCGGCTCCGCTTGTCAACTCGCCGTTAGCGACATCGAACCAAGAAAGCCACTCCCACCCCCTTGTTCATAAAATCTCCCCTGCTCCTAGGAGGAGGCCATGAAAAAACAAAGCGTGAGTCAAGGTCCCTCGGCGTCGGAACTCATCTCGGAACGAATCGCCGAGCTTGGGGACTGGCGCGGGGAAACCCTCAGCCGAGTCCGCAAGCTCATCCAGGAGGCCGATCCAGAGGTCGTCGAAGAGTGGAAGTGGATGGGCACGCCGGTCTGGTCGCACGACGGCATCCTCTGCACCGGGGAGTCCTACAAGAAGGCCGTGAAGCTGACCTTCATCAAGGGTGCCTCGCTGGAGGATCCGGACCATCTCTTCAACGCGAGCCTCGATGGAAACGCGCGGCGCGCCATCGACATCCGCGAAGGGGAAGAAGTCGACGCGTCGGCTTTCAAGGCGCTCATCCGCCGAGCGGTCGACCTCAACCGATCCGGCCAGTCGAAGCCCCCGAAGAAAGCGAAGTCCTAGGAGATCCCGCCCAGCCAGCTTCCTTGATGAGCGCCCCATGCCCAAGCCCCCTCCGTTTTCTCGACCCGTGACCGCCCTCCGGAAAGCGGCCCTGGCCTTCCCCGAGACCACGGAGGACCACCCCTGGGGCGAGTGCGCCTTCAAGGTGAAGGGGAAGGTGTTCCTCTTCCTGTCCACGGGCGACGCCAGGCTCTCCCTTTCCATGAAGCTGCCCCAGTCGAACGGCTTCGCCCTCCTTCTGCCCTTCACCAAGCCCACGGGCTACGGCCTCGGCAAAAGCGGATGGATCACGGCCACCTTCCCGCTGGGAGAAACGATCCCCCTGCCCTTGTTGCTGGACTGGCTCGAGGAGAGCTTCTTCGCCGTGGCGCCCAAGCGCGTATCGGCAATCCTGGCGGCGAAGGCCCGCCCCGCGGCGCTCCGGAGCAGGCGATAATCGCTCCATGGATGCTTCCGGCCCCCTTCGCGATCTCCCCCACGACCTCCTCGAGGCCTGCCGCCGCCTCCACGCAGGCCGCCTGCTGGCGGCTTCCGACGGCAACCTGTCCCTGCGGCTGGCCGACGGCCGCATCGCCATGACACCCAGTGGCGTGCCCAAGGCGAAGGTGAGGCTGGAGGACCTGGCCTACCTGGCCCTCGACGGCACCATCCTCTCGGGCCGCCCCAGCAGCGAGCGCGCCATGCACCTGGCCATCTACCGCGCCGTGCCGGAAGCCAGGGCCATCGTCCACGCCCACCCGCCCACCGCCATCGCCTGGTCGCTGGCGCGGCCCGAGCTGAGGGAGCTGCCTTCGGATGGCTTGCCGGAAGTCATCCTCGCCGCGGGCCGCATCCCCATCGTGTCCATGGCCATCCCCGGCACCGAGGCCATGGGCTCGAACCTCCTGCCCTTCCTGCCCGACCATCGCCTGATGATCCTGGCCCGCCACGGCGGCCTGTGCTGGGGCGAGCAGCTGGACGAGGCCGTGGGCGGCATCGAGCGGCTGGAACAGGTGGCCGAGATCCTCTGGAAGGCCGAAGCCCTGGGCGGCGCCAAGCGCCTGGAACCCGCCGACCTGGACGAACTCCGAGCGCTTCGGGCCAAGCTGGGGCCTAGGATCATCTAAACGGATGAAACAACCATAACTATATATAATGCATAATTTACAGATAATAAGAAACGAATGATCTCTGCGCTTCCCACGATGAATCCACCCTTCGTCCAGCTCCCCCCATGACTGAGAATCAACCATGAACCCCTTTGAATCCCTTGGCCTGAAACATGACGGACGCACGCTCTGGGTGCTGGACCAGACGCAGCTCCCGGACGCCGAAGTCTGGCTGGATGGCAGCGCTCCTGAGGACATGATTGCGCTCATCAAGCGCCTGGCCGTGCGGGGGGCGCCTCTCATTGGTGTGGCCGCGGCGGCCAGCCTGGCCACCTGCGCGGAGCGCGGGGCCACCGCGGCCGAGTACGCCGCCGCCTGCGCGACCCTGCGCGCGGCCCGGCCCACGGCCGTGAACCTCATGTGGGCCATGGACCGCATGAAGGCGGCGACTGATCCCGGGGTGGAAGCCCGGGCCATCTTCGAGGAGGATGTGCGACTGTGCGAGGGCATGGCCCAGCACGGCGCCGCCCTCATCCAGGACGGCGAAGGCATCCTCACCCACTGCAACACCGGGGGTCTCGCCACGGCGGGCATCGGCACAGCGCTGGGCGTCATCCGCCGCGCCCACGAGCTGGGCAAGCGCATTCATGTCTTCGCCGACGAGACGCGGCCCCTGCTCCAGGGTGGCCGCCTCACGGCCTGGGAACTGAGCAAGCTGGGCATCCCGTCCACCCTCATCACCGACAGCATGGCGGCCCTGCTCCTGCGCGACGGCAAGGTCCAGCGCGTGCTGGTCGGCTCGGATCGCGTGGCCGCCAACGGCGACTTCGCCAACAAGGTGGGTACCTACGGCCTGGCCGTGCAGGCCCGCTTCCACGGCGTGCCCTTCCATCCCGTGGCCCCCTTCTCCACGGTGGACCTCGCCTGCCCCAACGGCGCCGCCATTCCCATCGAGGAACGCGACCCCGCCGAGGTGCGCGGTCATGGCCGCCTGCGCTGGGCCCCCGAAGGAATGGCCGCGTGGAACCCCAGCTTCGATGTCACCCCGGTGGACCTCGTCACCAGTCTGGTGCTGGATCGCGGCGTCTACAGCGCCGGCCAGCTTCGATCCGGAGTCCTGGCCAGGGTGTGCGGGTAAAGACGAATGCGCCCTCTGTGGTTAATGGTTTCTCACTGCCCCCGTCCGCTCCAGGCCTGCAATCCCACGCCGATGACGATGATGAGCAGCGCCACCCACCGCATGGGCGTCATGGCCTCGCCGAGGAAGGCCCGGGCCATGAGGGCGTTGGCGATGAAGCCCAGCGCCAGGAAGGGGTAGGCGTAGTTCACCTGCACCATGGACAGGGCGCCCAGCCAGACGACGACGCTCACGGCGTAGCAGGCCAGCCCCGCGATGACCCAGGGCTCGAGCATGAGGCGGAACAGCGGGCCCGCGGCCAGCTGCATGCCCCCAGCCGCCTGCAGGCCCTTCTTCAGGCAGATCTGCGCGGCGGCATTGAGCAGCACGCCCAGCACGATGAGGGGGATGGCCTTCAGGTTGGGGCTCATGGGGCCTCCGGGGCGGGCAGGACTTGGCGTGGGACCTGGCGGGTGGCTGCATGGGCTTCAAGGGCGGCCCAGATGTGTTCTGCGGGCAGTTGGGTCATGCAGGGGTGATCCGGCAGCGGGCAGTGCCACTGCTGGCATTCGAGGCAGGCGAGATCCTCCTTGCGCAGCACCGTCACCTGGGGCCCCCGGGGGGCCGTGTGGCGGGGGATGGTGGGCCCGAAGACGGCCACCACGGGCACGCCACAGGCCGCCGCGAGGTGGGCCAGGCCCGAATCGTTGGCCAGCACGGCGGTGGCGCCCGCGAGCCAGGCGGCGCTCTGGGACCAGGGGAGCTGCGCCGTGAGGTTCAGCACCTCGGGCACCTGCTCCTTCAGCCTGGCGCCCCAGATCACATCGTCGCCGGGCCCGCCTAGCACCACGATGCGGTACCCAGCTCCCAGGGCCCGCCGCGCCAGATCCACCAGCAGATCGAGCCCCAGCCGCTTGGCGCCCGCCGCCGCCCCGATGGCGAACGCGAGATAGGGCGCGACTTCGAATCCCTGGCGGCGGCGCTGCTCAACCACCGCCTCCACGCTGGCCTGCCGCGGGTGGAAGGGCAGGAAAGCCGCCGGCCCCAACTCGGGATAGCCGCACTTCACGATGTCCCGGTAGCGGTCGAGCGAGTGGTCATCCCGGTCCCAGTATTTCAAGCTGGCGGTCAGCAGGAGCGAGGCGCCGCCATCGCCGCAGCCCACGCGGCGCGGCACGCGGGCAAGGAAGGCCGCGGCCGGGGCGCGCAGGCTCTTCGCCAGAGCCAGCACGGAGGCTGGGCGATGGGCGCGGAGCAGCCGGACCCCCTCCCGCAGCCCGGTCTTTCCCGGGGGATCGGCCACGGCACCCGCATAGCCCTCGGCGCCCTCGAAGAGTTCCACCGTGGCCGCCGGGCCCCAGGCCACCAGGGGCAGACCCGCGGCGATCAGCGGGGCGGCGGCCTGGTGCATCAGCACCGCGTCGCCGACGAAGCGGGGCAGACGGAGCCAGTGGGCGCCGGAGGGAATCATGGTTTCTTCTTCAGCAGCAGGATCTCGCCGCCACCCGTGGGCACGGCCAGCAGCACCTCGAAGCGGTCCCGCAGGGCCGGCGTCATGCCCCAGGCATCCAGCTCCCACTCGCCGCGCTGCGCCACCAGCCGCGCCTCGGGATCCAGCCGCTCCAGGGCCCCGGCGCTGCGCAACTCAGGCATGAGGTGATCCGTATAGACCATGACGCCGCTGCGGATGGTCTGCCAGTAGTAGACCTGCCGCCCGGCGATCAGGGGCTGCACGGCGGCCGTCCAGCGGCGGTAGGACTTCGCTGGATCCAGCAGCCGGAAGCCCCAGGTCCCCCCCACCAGGTAGAGCAGGCCGAGGGCCAGCGCCGCGACGGGAATCAGGCCCTGGGCCCGCTGGCGCCAGGCCTGGACGGCCGTCCCGAGCGTCCCCGCCACCATCACCAGAGCCATGAGGCGGATCGGACCGAGGAAGGGCGCCACCTGCCCTCGCATCTTCGGCCCGCCGGCCCCCAGGGCCACGGCGGCCAGCACGAGCGCGGGCACGGCGAGGCCCGCCGCGAGCAGCAGACCCAGGCGCCGGGTGCGGGCACCCTCCATCCGCCAGAACAGATCGGCCAGCAGCAGGGCCAGGAAGGGATAGCCCATGAGCAGGTACTTGCCCTGCTTGCTCTGCACGGCGCTGAGGAAGAGGAACGGCACAAGAAAGGCCAGCAGCAGGAAGCGCCGGGCCGGATCGCCCAGGCTCCGCTCCCGCCGCAGATGCAGCCCCAGCGCCGGCAGCAGCAGGACCCAGGGGTAGAAGTCCCCGAGGAGGTACTCGCCGTACTTCCACCAGGGATGGATGTGGTCCCAGGCCTTCGTGGCCCGCTCGAAGTTCTGGAAGATGATCAGTTCGTAGGCGTAGTGCGCCCCGCCCTTCAGTCCGGCGGCCACATACCAGGGCGCCACGAGCAGCAGCGTGAGGCCCAGGCCCGCGAAGATGCCCGCGCGGCGGAGCACGGCGAAATCCCGCTGCCAGAGGAGGAAGGCCGCCAGCAGCAGCAGCGACAGCACCGGCGCCAGGGGCCCCTTGGCGAGGAAGGCCAGGGCCAGCCAGAAGTAGGCCTTCAGGAACCAGCGGCGGTGCTCATCAGACGAGGCCTCCTGCTGCTGGCCGCGCAAGAGCAGGTAGCCGCCCAGCCAGCAGAACCAGCTCCAGGCCAGCAGGGCCGCGAACAGCAGGTCGATCTGGATGAACTGGCTCTGCCAGAACCAGAGGGGCGTGGTGGCGAGGATCAGCGCGGCCGGCATGGCGATCCCCCGTTCCAGGAAACGCGCGGCCCAGCGGCGGAAAGCCGCCAGGAAGGCCACGGCGGCGAGCACCGACGGCAGGCGCAAGGCCCAGGCCGCCACACCCTGGGTGAAGCCCAGACCGCCCGTGAGCGCGTCCAGCAGCCCCGCAGAGGCCTTCATCACCCAGTAGTAGAGGATCGGCTTTTCGCTGTAGGGCACGCCGTTCAGGTAGGGCAGGATCCAGTCGCCGCGAAGGCGCATCTCCTTCACGCACTGGGCGAAGTCGGGCTCGTCCGGCGCCCACAGGTCGCGCATGGGCAGCACGGCCAGGAGGAGCAGGGCGAAGAGCAGCTCGGGTGCATGGGCACGCAGCCAGTCCGCCAGGCGGGCTCTGGACCTCAAGGGAGGCGGCGGGGGCAGGTGTCCGTCCATCCCTCCATCTTCGCCCGGAAAGCCGCCTTCCGCCCAGGCGTTAGAATGGGAACATGGGTCCCCTCCTGTTCAGCCTCCTGCTTCTGGCCACGCCTGCGACTCCTTCGGCCACTCCTTCGGCTGCTCCCTCGGCGGACGGCGTGAAGGAGGACATCAAGCAGGCGGGCAAGGAGATCGGCCAGGGCTTCAAGAAAGGCGGCAAAGCCATTGGCCATGCGGCGAAGGAAGGCGGAAAAGCCGTGGGACGCGGGGCGAAAACCGCGGGCAAGGGCGTTGCCAAGGGCGCTAAGGAAGCTGGCAAGGGGATCAAAGAGGCCGTGAAGAAGTAAAGACGACCGGTTTCCTCAGCGCCGCCGGGCCACCACAGCCGCGGGATTGCGCGCCACTTCCTCCCAGCGGGCCTTTTCGTCGGCGCCCAGCTGCTTCCAGCTGGCGGCCTTGGCCATCACCAGGACGGGGCGTGAAGGATCAGCCTGCTTCAGGCGGTCGGCCATGGGACCCAGGGTGGCGGGGTCTTCGTCGAACCAGCGCGCCACCTCGGCGCCCAGCTTGTCCCGGCCGTAGGCCAGCTCGCCCGTGCCCGCCACCACCACGACCCGGGTCCGGGCGTAGAAAGGCAGCCCCTGGAAGTAGGTCCCGTAGCTGATCCACTGGGCATTCGCCGGCGCGGCGCGAAGGAGATCGGCCACGGATTTGCCCGGCCCCGCCGCCGTCTGGGCGGTCCAGACCAGCAGCCACAGGGCTGCCCCCATGGCCGCCCTGAGGCGGGAAGCCGTCAGCCCCTTGGGCCGGTGGGCCCAGAGGCCGAGGCCCGCGAAGCCGGCGCCGAGGGCCAGCATCCAGGCGAATCCGCCCAGATCCTTGCGGAAGATGGCCGCGGCCAGGAGGAAGATCCCGCCGAGCAGCACCAGCTCCTTGCCCATGCGGCGCAGGGCGGCGGTTTCTTCGCCCTCGCGCTCGAAAGTGCAGGCCAGCGCCGCGAGCGGCACGATGGCCGGCAGGATGTAGGGGGCCAGCTTGGAGCCGGAGGCGCTGAAGAAGACCAGGGGCCAGCAGAAGGCCAGTGCGGTGATGCCGACAGTCCAGCGGGCCAGGTGGTCCTGGCCCTGCGGCCCCCGGCCCTTGAGGAAGGTCCAGCCGCGCTTCAGCCCCACGGCCGTGGCCGATAGCCAGGGCAGCAGGCCCACGGCCAGGACGCCCACGAAGTAGAGCTTGTCCAGCAGCCAGTTGTTCGAGCCCTGGCGGGCGTGTTCATGGGTGAGGAAGCGCGTGAAGTGTTCGTGGATGAAGAAGAACTGGGCATGGCCCGGGTTCGCGCGATTGACAGCCCAGAACCAGGGCACCACCAGGCCGAGGTAGAGCAGCCAGCCCAGGGGATCGAGGGCCGTGCGCAGCACGGCCCGGCGGAGCGCGGCATCCTTCCAGGCGAAGGGTAGCGAGAACACCAGGATGCCGCCCATGAGGATCACCTGGGCCAACCCCTTGGTCAGCATGGCACCGGCCATGAAGGTGAAGGCGGTCAGCGTCCACCCCAGACCACCCTGCCCTTCTTTGCGCTGGGCTGCCGCCTCCACGAAGGCGGCCAGGGCCGCCACCAGGAAGGCGCTGAAGAGGGCGTCGAGGGTGAGGACCTGGCCCACGAGGAAGGCCAGCAGGCCCGTGGCCGCCATGAAGGGCGCCCACAGGGGATCCCGGGCGCCCAGGCGCTTCGCCAGCCGCCAGGCGGCCCAGATCATGAGGCCTGAAGCCAGGGCCAGGGGCAGCCTCGCCGCAGCGCCGTTCAACCCGAAGAGCTTCATGCTGAGGGCTGATAGCCAGTATTGAAGGGGCGGTTTCTCGAAGTAGAGCACTCCGTTGAGGCGCGGGGTCAGCCAGTCGCCGGCCGCGAGCATCTCCCGCGGGATCTCCGCATAGCGGCCCTCATCCGGCTCCCAGAGCGGCCGTACCAGAAGGGGCAGCAGGCCGAGGAAGAACCAGAGTGCGATGAGGGTGGAGCGTTCGCGGCGCGTCATGGGCGCGGGGCTCAGAGGGCTAGTTCTCGGTCTCGACGACCTTCTCCAGTGCCTTGTGCTCCTCGACGAAGAAGTCCATGGCCTTCTTCAGCGAATCCTTCATGGACACCTTGGGATCGAATCCGAAGGTGCTCTGCATGCGCTTGATGCTGGGGGTGCGGCGGGCCACATCCTGGTAGCCCTTGCCGTAGAACTCGCCGCTGCTGGTCTCCACCGTGCGGCCTTCGGGAATGCCGCGCTCGATGCGGAAGGGATGGTCCTTCCAGATGGCGATCATCATCTCGGCGATCTCGCGCACGCTGTAGTCGTTGGCCGGGTTCCCGATGTTGAAGATGCCGCCGTCGGCCTTGCCACCTTCGTTGCGCAGGATGGACATGAGGCCGTCCATGGCGTCGCTGACATCGCAGAAGCAGCGGTGCGCGTGGCCGCCGTCCACCAGATTCAGGGGCTCACCGTTGAAGAGGTTCCAGCTGAACTGAGTCACCAGGCGGCTGCTGCCCTCCTTGGCGGTGTTCAGGCTGTCGAGCTTGGGGCCCATCCAGTTGAAGGGGCGGAAGAGCGTGAACTTCAGGCCCTGCTGGAAACCGTAGGCCCAGATCACGCGGTCGAGGAGCTGCTTGCTGGTGCTGTAGATCCAGCGGTTCATGGGAATGGGACCCGTCACCAGGGGCGACTCATGCTCGTCGAACTCCGCGTCGGGGCACATGCCGTAGACCTCGGAGGTGCTGGGGAACACCACGCGCTTCTTGTATTTCACGCACTGGCGGACCACGCGGAGGTTCTCCTCGAAGTCCAACTCGAACACGCGCAGGGGATCGGTCACATAGACCTTGGGGGTGGCGATGGCCACCAGGGGCAGCACCACATCGCACTTCTTGATGTGGTACTCGATCCACTCCTTGGAGATGGTCACATCGCCCTCCACGAAGTGGAAGCGCGGGTTGGGCAGATGCTCAGCCACCTTATGGGCGCTGAGATCCAGGCCATAGACCTCCCAGTCCGTGTCCTGCATGATGCGGTCCACCAAATGGGACCCGATGAAACCATTGACGCCGAGAATCAGGACTTTCACGAAAGCTCCTCACGCAAACATTTCAGCTTAGAGCCTGGGCAGGCCGATGAACATCCCGTTTTGCCCGGGGAGGGGCAGGGTGCGTGGCGAATCGCCACGCACCCTGTGGAAGATTGCCGCAAGAAGGGATCGCTTATGGGCTATTAATCCGCGTCCAATCTCACCTTTTTCAATAGGTATAAATATTGCTTTGTCTTTTACCACCACCCACCCCCAGGAGGTTCCATGAATGCCTCGACCCTGCTCGTCGGCCTGCTGTTGACGACTTCCGTGGCCTGCCTCGCCCCCAAGAGGAAGGCCGACTTCGAGACGAACCTCAACCGCTGGGTTGGTCGCCCCGCCGCCGAATTCATCCAGGCCAACGGCGATCCCTCCACCACTTCCGCCCGGCCCGATGGCGGCAAGACCTATGTCTTCGCGGCCTATCGCCAGAAGGAGGACAAGATCGTCTACCAAGAATTCCGCAACACCACCACCCACGAGCGCGTGCAGCAGGCGCCGGGAGCCACCCCCCCCGAATGGGCGAACAACGGCACCGACGGCATCCTGACCCGGAAGGTCTCCGTGCCTTTGAACAGCAACCTCTATTGCCGAGTGGTCCTCGAGGCCGATGCCCGCGGCACCATCCTGTCCACGAAATACGAAGGGAACGATTGCTGGTAGGCCGGGAACCCCGCGCCTATTTCAGCCAGCCCTTCCGCCGGAACCAGCCCCAGATGGCCAAGGCCGTCAGGACCATGGCGGCGATCACGAGCGGATACCCGAGCCGGTGCTCCAGCTCGGGCATCCGCTTGAAGTTCATGCCGTAGACCCCCGCGATGAAGGTGAGCGGCAGGAAGAAGGCGCTGAAGATCGTGAGCACCCGCATGACCTCGTTGGTGCGTTGGCTGGCGAGATTGATCTCTAGGTTCATGAGATGGGTGGCGCTCTCCAGGAGTTCGTCCGCCCAGGTGTGCAGCCGATCCGCCTCCTCCACCACATCCGCCAGCAGCCCCTGGTCGTCTCTGGCCTGCTCTTTCAGATGGCCCAGGGAGGTCATGATGCGGCCCAGGGTGCGCTTGATGACCGCGCAGCGGCGCTTGAGGCCGTAGATCTGCTTGATGCCCTGGTGCGGGGTCTTCCGGCTGAAGAGGGCCGCCTCGATCTGATCCAGCTTGTCCTCGCTCTCCTTCAGGGGATCATCGAAGGATTTCACCGCGCCCGCGCAGAGGGCCAGCGCCAGCTGCTCCGGCCGGAGCGCCGTCCCCCCCGCGGCCGCCTGCTGCGCCGCCGTGGTGAAGAAGGGCTGCTCGCGCCGGTGGACGGTGATGACGGCGCCCTCCATCATCAGCACCACGAGCCGCCGGGTCATGGCCTGGATGGTGTCGCCCCGCTTGGCCACCTCATCGTAGGCCCGCAGGATCAGCAGCTGCTGCCCCGGCAGGCGCTCGAACTTCGGCAGGTGGGGCTGGTTGAGGAAGTCGCGCACCGCCGCCGGGTGCAGGCCGTAGCGGTCCGCCACCTCGGCCATCTCCTCGGCTGTGGGATCCACCAGGTCCACCCACGCAAAGGAGGACCCCTCGGGAAGCGGCAGGTTGCGCAGCATCAAGGCACCCGGCAGACCACCTTGCCGAAGCCCTGTCCGGCTTCGAGGTGGCGCTGGGCTGCGGGATAGTCGACCAGATCGAAGACGCGATCGATGACGGGGCGGAAGGGCGGGTTCGTGGGATTGCGCCGCAGCAGGGACAGCAACGACCAGAGGTGCTCCCGGCGGCCCATGTACGAGCCCCGGATCTGGATCTGCTTGGCGAAGAGGGCGCGCAGGTCGAAGGTCGTCTCGCGGCCCGTGGTCGCGCCGCAGGTGACGATGCGGCCCCCCCGGGTGCAGACGGAGAGGCTGGTGCCCCAGGTGGCCGCGCCCGTGTGCTCGAACACCACATCCACACCGCGCCTGCCCGTCAGATCACGCACCTTGGCGGCCAGGGCCTTCAGATCGCCGCGGACGAGTGCGTGCTCGGCCCCCAGCTCCCAGCACTTCATGGCCTTGGCTTCGCTGCCCACCACGGCGATGGCCGTGCCGCCCAGGACCTTCACCAGCTGGATGGCCGCGCTGCCCACGCCGCTGCCGCCACCCCAGACCAGCACCGTCTCGCCGGGCCGGAGGGCCGCCTTGTGGACGAGCATCTCCCAGGCCGTGAGGAAGACCAGGGGAAAGGCCGCCGCCTGCTCGAAGTCCCAGTTCGGCGGGATCGGCAGCAGGTTCGCCGCGGGCACCAGCACATGGGTGGCGGCCGTGCCGTCGCAGACATGGCCCAGCACGCCGTAGGAGGGACAGAGCATGTCATCGCCGCGCAGGCAGGCCGGACAGACGCCGCAGCTGAGGCCCGGCGCGATCATCACGCTGCCGCCCGGCTCCACGCCCGGCGGCAGGACCGTGCCCTCGCCCATGGCCTCGACCACGCCCGCGCCATCGCAGCCGGGCGTGAGCGGCAGGGGCAGCGGGAAGCCCGGCAGGCCTTCGGTGGTCCAGAGGTCGAGGCGGTTCAGGGCCATGGCCTTCAGCTCGAGCCGCACCCACCCCGGCTTCGGATCCCCGGGCACGAAGGCCTCGTGCACTGGCGAGCCCGCCGGGCCGTGCTGGTTCACTCGGAAACGGAACGGATCGGCCAAGGCGGCCTCCAGGTCACTCGGACTTCAACGAGCGGGTCATCAGTCGCCGCACGGCTTCTTCGGGCCGTTCACCATTCAGCAGGCGCTGCACTTCAGTGGCGATGGGCAGGTCGAGGCCGTGCTCCTGCGCCAGGGCCAGGGCGGCCTCGCAGGTGAACATGCCCTCGATGACCTGGCCGCCCAGGGCGTCCCGGGCCGCGTCCACGCTCTGCCCCTTGCCCACCATCTCGCCGAAGGTGCGGTTGCGGCTCTGGGGCCCCGTGGCCGTGAGGAGCAGGTCGCCCATGCCGGCCAGGCCCATCACCGTGGACGGCTGGCCGCCCAGGACTTCCACCAGCCGGGCCATCTCGGCCAGACCCCGCGTGATGAGCGCCGCCCGGGCGTTGTAGCCCAGCTTCAGACCGTCCACCAGGCCCGCCGCGATGGCGAGGACATTCTTCAAGGCGCCGCAGAGCTCTGTGCCCACCACATCGCGGCTGAGGTAGATGCGCAGTTTCTCCGAGGACAGCTGGGCCTGCAGGGCCTTCGCCCGCTCATCGGACACGGCGGACGGCAGCGCCAGCACGATGGCGGAAGGCACGCCCCGGCTCACCTCGTCGGCGAAGGTCGGGCCGGACAGGGCGCCCACGGGCACATCCAACACGCCCGTGAGGGCCTGGGACAGGGTCTGGTGCGTGCTCTGGAGGATGCCCTTGCTCACATGGATCACCAGCTCAGGGGCCTGCCCCGCTCGGGGCCGAAGGCGTCGCCAGGCCCCGGGCGTGGCCTGGGTGGGCATGGCGGAGATCCACAGAGGGGCCTCGAAGGCCGCAGCCGGGTCGTCCGAAGTCTGCAGGTTGTCGGGGAACACCACATCCTTCAGGCGCAGGTGGCGCCGCGTGGCGGCCATCTGGGCCATCTCATCGGGAAAGTTGCCCCACAGGGCCACCTTGGCGCCCGCCCGGGCCCAGGTGATGGCCAGGGCCGTGCCCCAGGCGCCGGAACCGAAGACGCCGATGTCAGCCCTGGACATCGCTGTCCTCCTTCTTGGCGCCCCAGAGCTTGGATTCCGTGCCCTCCTGCAGGCGTTTGATGTTCTCACGGTGCTTCCAGATCACCAGGATGGCCAGGGCCAGCCAGGGAAGGACGGGCCACAGGTCCCTCCGAGCAGAAAATCCGAAAGCCGAGAAACAGTACATTCCGATAAACAGTTGTACCGGCACCATGGCCGCGGCCAGGATGCTGCCCAGGCTCACCTGGCGCGTGAGCCACAGCACGAAGATGAAGGTGACCATGGGGAGGACCATCAGGGTGGGCTCCGCGGCGAGAATCACGCCCAGGGCCGTGGCCACGCCCTTGCCGCCCTGGAACTTCAGCCAGGGCGTATAGATGTGTCCCAGCACCGCGGCCAGGGCCAGCAGGGCGAGCATGTCGGTACCCAGGCCGGCCCGCTTCGCCAGGAAGACCGGCAGGAAGCCCTTCAGGATGTCCAGCAGCAGGGTGACGACGCCCAAGGCCTTGCCCCCCACCCGACTGACATTGGTGGCGCCGATGTTGCCGCTGCCGTGGGCGCGCACATCCCCCTTCCCCGCCAGCTTCACCAGCAGGAGACCGAAGGGGATGCTGCCGCAGAAGAAGGCCGCGAGGCACCAGAGGACCAGGGATTTCGGATCGAATGACGGCATGAACGCAGTGTATCAGCGGCCGTGCGCCGGCAGGAAGGCTACGCGGACAGCGCCCGGCGCAGCAGATCCAGCGCCCAGGCCGTGCTGCGGAGCTGGATGTCCGTGCGGTCACCTGGCTGGTTGAACGCCTTCGAGACAGTGCCTCCCGGTCCAGCCAGGGCGATGAACACGGCGCCCAGAGGCGCTCCTCCTTCCGCCGCGGGGCCCGCATTGCCCGTGAGGCCGAGGCCCCAGGTGGCGCCGAGTTTCGTGCGGACCGCCTCCGCCAGGGCCCGGCTGGTGGCTTCGGAGACGGTGCCTTCGACCGCGAGGAAGGGCTTGGGAAGCCCCAGCAGGGCGGTCTTGGCGGCGGCGGTGTAGACCGTGGCGCCCCCGAGGAAGGCCTCGCTCGCCCCGGGGATGGCCGTGAGACGCGCGGCCAGGAGGCCGCCGGTCACGCTTTCCGCCACGACCAGGGTCTCGCCCCGGACCTTCAAGCGGTCCAGCACGGCATCCTCCAGGTTGCCGTCCCCGACGCCGACCAGGTCCCCGCCCAACAAGGCTTCGAATTCGACGCGGGCGGCCTCGAGGGCGGCCTGATCGCTTCCCCGGGCCAGCAGCTCCACCTGGGTGAGGCTGGCGAGGATGGTCCATTCGAGGTGGGCGTGGCGTTCGCGGGCCTCCCGGGTGCGCTCGTCCAGGTTGCTCTCAGGCACGCCCCCCACCACCAGGCGCAGCGTATGCACCCGCCGGCCGGCCAGGGCCTGGAGGCGCGGCTCCACCTGCTCCTCCCACATGCGTTTCATCTCGCGGGGCACGCCTGGCAGCATCACGAGGCGCGTCCCGGGGTGTCCTGGGGGACCCGACCACCACACGCCCGGCGCCGTGCCCACGGGGTTCGCGAGGGCCTCCGCACCGGCGGGGATGAGCGCCTGCTTGAAGTTGGCCTGGGGCGGGACCCGTTTCCGGGCCGCGTAGAAGGCCAGCATGTCCTCGCGGCTCTTCGCATCTTCACGCAGCTCAGCGCCGAGGATGTCCGCGAAGCACTCCTTCGTGAAATCGTCGAAAGTGGGGCCCAGCCCGCCGGTGGTGATGATGAGATCCGACCGCGTCAGGGCCTCACGGAAGAGCTGGGCCAGGTCCTCCCGGCTGTCGCCGACCGCGGTCTTGCGGTGGAAGCCAAGACCCAAGGCTGCCAGGCGCTCGCCCAGCCATACGGAGTTGGTGTCGAGACGCCGCGTGGTGAGCAGTTCCGTTCCGATGGCGATGCATTCGATGCGCATGAAGGGAATGGAACCACGGGGATCGCGAAAGCTCAATGCGGGTCAGGACTCCAGCCACTCCCGCGCGGCCCAGCGCCCCAGCCAGATCCCAGCGCCCGTGCCCACCATGCTGAGAACGACCCCGGTGGTCACGCCGATGAGGGCGCCGAGGTACCACCCCGCCAGGCTGCCCAGGGTGGCTCCGACGAAACCCATGAGCTTTTCCACGGAGGCGCCTCCTGGGCTTTAGGATGATGGAATTGGAAGAGGTGTTCCCATGATCATCCCGGATTTGGACGACCTGGTCCTGGAATCCGACGAGGAGTCCGGCATCCAGGAGCTGGGCCGGCGCGTCCTGGCCCGGGGGCCCTGGACCACCGTGGCCTTCCTGGTGAAGACGAAGACGGATCCCGAAGGCGACTGGGAGGGCCCCTTCCTCTGGCTGCACCGCTACCAGAAGGTGGCCCAGGGCTGGAAGCTCGTGAGCCGCTTCCGCACCACGGAATCCACCCAGCTCGAGAAGCTGGCGGATTCTCTGGAGGCGTGGAAGGGCTACTTCAGCCCGGGCAGGTAGCGCTCGCGGATCACCGCCAGGTGGTGGGCCGTGTGACCCGCGCAGATGAAGGGGAGGCAGCGCACGATGATCGCCCGGCCGTTGGTGGTGCCCTGGTGATCCCAGGCCGCCTCGGGCAGGCTGCGGAACAGCGTGAGGCTGGCGCTGCGGGCGGCGCGCCAGTCGGCCAGCAGGTCCGCCACGGAGTGGGCGTCCGCCCGGGCCGCGACGGCGTAGGTCTCCTCGTCGAAGCCCGGCAGCGGCGTGGCATCGCCCCGGCCGATGCGCAGGCAGCGATAGGCGAAGATGCGCTCGGCGTCGCTGAGGTGCTGCAGGAGGTCCTTGAGGCTCCACTTGCCCGGGGCGTAGCGGAAGCCACCCTGGGCCTCGGAGAGCCCCGCGAACAGGGCCGTCACTTCACCCATCTGGCTCTGGAGGCTGCTGGCAATCTCCCCCTCACCCGCCGCGGCGATGTAGGGGGCGTAGGCTTCGGGGTATTCACCCGGGAGAGGTCGCGTGAGGGCCATGGGTTCTCCTCTTCAGAAGGTCATCACCTTCATGGTGTTCGTGCTTCCAGTCTTCCACAGGGGCAGGCCCATGGTCATCACCACCCGATCCATGCTGCCCAGCTGATGCTTCGCCACCAGCAGCTCCCGCACCACCGTCACCATCTCGTCCGTGTTGCTCACGCGGGGGATCAGCAGGGAGGTGACACCCCGGAGCAGGCCCATGCGGCGGGCCGTGACCTCGTCCACCGTGGCCCCCAGGACGGGCGTGCGCCCCGCCAGGCGGCTCACCATGCGGGCCGTACCGCCCCCTTCGGTGAAGGCCACGATCCAGCGGGCGTTGATCTCGTCGGCCGTGCGGCAGGCCGCGAAGGCCACGGAGATGTCCGTGCGGGCCAGCACCTTCTCGGCCAGTTCGTCCGGCAGGGTGGGTGTGCGCTGCTTCACATTGGCGTCGGCCTCCGCCGCGATGCGGGCCAGCCACTGGACGGCCTCCACGGGATGGGCGCCGGTGGCGCTCTCGGCGCTGAGCATCACGGCATCGGTGCCGTCCCAGATGGCGTTGGCCACATCGCTGGCCTCGGCCCGGGTGGGCTGGGAGTGTTCGATCATGCTCTCCAACATCTGGGTGGCGGTGATCACGGGCTTCAGGGCCCGGCGGGCGGTCTTGATGATCTGCTTCTGGAGGCCGGGAACCCGCTCCACGCCGAGTTCCACCCCCAGGTCGCCGCGGGCCACCATCACCCCCCAGGAGACCTCCAGGATCTCGCCGAGATTGGCGAGGGCTGCCGGGTGCTCGATCTTGGCGATGATGGGCTGGGTGCCCCCCAGGTGCTGGATGATGGCCTGGAGCTGCTGCACATCTGAGGCCCGGCGGACGAAGCTCTGGGCGAAGAGGTCCACCTCGTGCTCCACGCCCCACCGGATGTCGACATGGTCCTTCTCGGTGAGGGGATCCATGTTGATGTCCATGCCGATGGGATGGATGCCCTTCCTGGCCTTCAGCGGCCCGCCGATGATCACCCGGGCCTTCAGGAAATCCGCACGCTTGGCCAGGATCTCCACCGTGATGGCGCCGTCGTCCAGGAGCCAGTGCTGGCCGGCCTCGGCCCCCTCGAACAGCTCGGGGTGCGGCAGGGGTGCGGCCCAGGCGGCGTCGGCGGGAACCGTCGCCCCTGCAGCGAAGAAGTAGCCTTCGCTGCCTTCGGCCAGGTCGATGGGCGCCTCGAGCAGGCCCACCCGCCACTTCGGTCCTTGCAGATCGAGGAAGACGGGAATCGACCGCCCGAGTTCCTGAGCCAGGGTCCGGACCTTCTGGAGGGCCTCGGCCCGGCTCTCGGGATCCCCGTGGCTCGCATTTAATCGCACCGCATCGGCTTCGCGGAGGGATTCCCGCAACCGATCGCCCTGCATCAGGGCCGGACCCAAGGTCATCACGAGTTTGGTCTTGCGCACATCAACCCCCATGGCCTGCACAGGCATTCCACACACTTTTCCACAGTCTGCGCCTGCGTTTCCAAGTTGTCACGGGGCTTTCCCTCTTGTCATCGCGGTGCTACCTTCTTGGTCCCGATACGGTTGTTGGAGAAGACGGAATGCGCGAAAAGCTGCGAGTCCTCGTGGCCGAAATGGTGCGTGGAGGCGTCCCTCTGGAGATGGCCCGCCGCGAATTCGAGCGGCTCTACCTGGAAGAGGTGCTGGCCACCCACGAGGGCAACCACAGCGCCGCTGCCCGGGAGCTGGGCATCCACCGGAACACCCTCGCCAAGAAGCTGGAGACGCCCCCCAGCCGGATCCGCCAGGTGAGCCTGGCCAGCTGAAGCCCCCATCCCCGGCTCCGTTTCATCCAAAGCCCGGCCCCGCCGGGCTTTTCATTTTGTCGGCGCGACAGCCTTTTCCTTCGACAGGATGGGACGGGGCCGATACAACAAGGATTCGGAGGACGCCATGAAGAAGGTGGCCATCAATGGACTCGGACGGATCGGAAGGCTGGTGCTGCGCCACTTGATGAAGGTCCCGCATGTCCAGGTGGTGGCCGTGAACGACCTCACCGATGCGGCCACCCTGGCCCACCTGATGAAGTACGACTCGGTCCACGGCCAGGCGGATTTCCCCGTGGCCTCCGACGGGAACTACCTCGTGCTCGGCGGGCGGCGCATCCGCGTCTACGCCGAGAAGGATCCCCAGCTCATCCCCTTCGGGGCCCAGGGGGCCCAGGTGGTCCTCGAATGCACGGGCAAGTTCACCAAGCGCGCCCAGGCCGCTGTCCACCTCCAGGGCAGCGTCACCCATGTGGTGATCAGCGCCCCGGCGGGCGACGCGGACCGCACCGTGGTCATGGGCGTGAACGAGGCGGCCCTGGATCCCACCGCGGACCACATCATCTCCAACGCCAGCTGCACCACCAATTGCCTGGCCCCGGTCGTTAAGATCCTCGACGACGCCTACGGCCTGGACTACGGCTTCATGACCACGGTGCACAGCTACACCAACGATCAGCGCATCCTCGACCTGCCCCACAAGGACCTGCGCCGGGCCCGGGCCGCGGCCCTCAGCATGATTCCCACCAGCACGGGCGCCGCCAAGGCCATCGGGTTGGTGCTGCCCCACCTCAAGGGGCGCCTGGACGGCATCGCGGTGCGGGTCCCCACCCCCGATGTGAGCCTCGTGGACCTCACGGCCACCCTGAAGCGCGATGCCTCGTTGGAGGGCATCCAGGAGCTCTTCCGCCAGGCCGCCACGGCCGGCCCCCTGGCACCCTATGTCGAGGTACTCGACGCCGAGCTGGTCAGCGCGGATCTGGTGGGCAGCACCGCCAGCACCCTGTACGACCCCTACCTCACCAAGATGCTGGGCCCCCGGCTGGTCAAGGTCTTTGCCTGGTACGACAACGAATTCGGCTACGCGGCACGATTGAAGGACCTCTGCGTGCACCTGCTGGAGCGGATCTAGTCGATGGGTTCCATCGCCCTCAACGGCCTGGGCCGCATCGGCCGGCTGCTGGTCCGCCTGCTGGGCACCACCCGACCCGGGCTCCTGGGCGCTGTGAACGACCCGGCCCCGCTGGACCAGCTCGTGCACCTGCTCCGGTACGACTCGGTGCATGGGCCCAGCCATCGCCCCATCGACGGGTTCACCGAGGGCGGACAGGACTTCCTCCTCCTGGGGGACCGGCGCCTGCCCCTCTTCCATGCCACGGATCCCGGCAGCATTCCCTTCCCTTCCGCAACCCGCCTGGTGGTGGAGGCCAGCGGCCGCTTCACCCGCCGGGAGGAGGCCGCCCGGCATCTGAAGGGGGCGGTATCCCATGTGGTGATCAGCGCGCCCAGCCCGGATGCGGACTACACCGTCATCGCCCCGGTGAACGGCTCAGGACTGGATCTGGCGCGCCACCGCATCGTCTCCAACGCCAGCTGCACCGCCCACGCGACGGCGCCCATGCTGAAGATCCTGGAAGATGCCTTCGGCCTGGAGCACGCGGGAATGAGCACCGTGCATGTGGTCACCAACGACCAGCGCCTGCTGGACCTGCCCCACAAGGACCGGCGGCGAGCCCGGGCGGCCTTCCAGAGCATCATCCCCACCACCTCGAGCGCCTTCGGCGCCCTGCACCGCGCCATGCCGGACCTGCCTCCGGCCTTCGATGGCGTGGCCCTGCGCGTGCCCCTCCTCAGTGTGAATCTGGTGGATGTGGTGGCCACCCTCCGCCGGGATGCCGAGGTCGCGGGAATCCGGGCCGCCTATGCCGCCGCCATCGCGGGCCCCTGGAAGGGTCTCGTGGCCCTGGCCGATCCGCACACGGTCAGCTGCGACATCACGGGCCGGACGGAAAGCGTGATCATGGATCTGGACCTGACCATGATGCTCGGACCCCGCTTCGTGAAGGTCTTCGGGTGGCACGACAACGAAACCGGCTACGCCGCCCGGCTCCGCGACCTGGTGGTGGACCTGGCGGCCAGGATCTAGAGATTCCCCGCCGCGAAGCCCGTGCTGAAGGCCGCCTGCAGGTTGTAGCCGCCCACCGGGCCATCCAGATCCAGGAGCTCGCCGCAGACGCGCAGGTTCTCCCAGCCCCGCAGGGCCATGGTGTGCGGATCCACGGCCGCCAGTTCCACGCCGCCCGCCGCCACTTCGCCCCGGGCCAGGGGGACCGGCTGAGGGGCGCCGAGGGGCAGCGCCGTGACCAGCCCCACCAGCTCCCGGCGCGCGGCCCTGGAGAGATCCTTGAGCATGAGCCCGCGATCCATGCCAGCCTCCTGCAGCAGCGGGTCCACGAGCCGCTCCGGCAGATGCCGCTGCAGCCAGGTGGCGGCCAGCAGGCGCGGGTTTGCCCGGGCTTCTTCGATCAGCGTCGCATCCACGCGTTCCGGCGCCTCCAGGCTTGAAGCGTAGACCAGGCAGGCGGCTCCCTCCCGCCGGGCCCGTTCCGTGGCCTGGCTCAGCTCCAGCGCCGCGGGCCCGCTGATGCCCACCTTCGTGAAGAGGATGTCTCCCGCGAAGGCGGCGAGGCGGCGGCCTTCAGGCCCTGCGCTCAGGCGCAGCTCTCCCTCCCGCAGGGCCACGCCTTCCCAGGTGGCGCGGGGACGGGCCAGGGGGATGGGGGCCAGGGCCGGGAACCAGGGGCGCACCGGGGCCTTCAGGCCCTTCAGCCAGCCCAGGGCCTCGCCCCGGGTGCCCGTTTCCGGATAGCTCGCGCCCCCCGTGGCCAGGATGAAGGCGTCCGCGGCGAGGCGCTCCTCGCCCACCCACAGCGCCGCCAGGCGGGGGAGCTCCCCTTCCAGCCCAGTCACGCGGGCGCCCGTCCGCACCTCCACCCCCGCCCGGTGCACCAGAGCCTCGAAGGCCGACACCACCGCCCCGGCGCTGCCGGGCCGGTCCAGGGGAAACACGCGGCCGTTGTCCCGGACATAGGTCTCCACCCCCTCCCGCCGAAGCAGGTCCAGCACGGCCCGGTTGTCGAAGGCGTGGAGAGACGGCCTCAAGAACCGCGCCTGCTCCTTGGAGAAGGCCGCCATCAGGGCCTTGGGGGGGCCGTCATGCGTGATGTTGCATTTGCCGCCGCCGCTGATGCGGAGCTTCACGCCCAGGCGTCCATTGGCTTCCAGCAGCAGGACCGCATGGCCCCGCGAGGCCGCCCGCCAGGCCGCCACCAGTCCTGCCGCACCCCCGCCCACCACGACCACCTTCGCCATGGCTCCATCATGGCCGAGGCGGGGCTACACTGGGACATCACGCCTGGGGATGATCCATGACCCATGCACCGCTGGTCGGCATCATCATTCTTCGCCTGAACGCCACCCCTGGAGGCCCATCATGACGAGTGCACCGCTGGTCGGCCTCATCTTCTTCGCCGACTTCGCTGGCTCAGACCTCTGCCCCATCCTTCGCTCGAACGCCACCCTGGGAGGCCCATCATGACGAGTGCACCGCTGGTCGGCCTCATTATGGGCAGCCGCTCCGACTGGGAGACCATGGAGCACGCGGCCGAGATGCTCAAGGAGCTGGGCATCCCCTTCGAGGCCGAGGTCGTCAGCGCCCATCGCACGCCGGACAAGCTCTTCAAATACTGCGAGAAGGCCGAGGGCCGGGGCCTGAGGGTCATCATCGCCGGAGCCGGCGGCGCTGCCCACCTGCCGGGCATGGTCGCCGCCAAGTCCCCCCTGCCCGTGCTGGGCGTTCCCGTGCAGGGCAAGTCCCTGAACGGCCTGGATTCCCTCCTCTCCATGGTGCAGATGCCCGCGGGCATCCCGGTGGGAACACTCGCCATCGGCAAGGCCGGCGCGGTGAACGCGGCGCTCTTCGCGGCGGCCATCCTGGCGGGCACGGACGAGGCCCTCCGCGCCCGCCTGCGCGCCTACCGCGAAGCCCAGACCCAGAAGGTGCTGCTGAACGACCGCCTGCCCTAGGGAACCCGGCCTCGCGGGCACCTCTGAACATCGTCGAGGGCTATTTCTGGAAGATGCCCTTGAAGAACTTCTTGATCTTCCCGTCTCCCGGATGGCCCTTTTTCCCACGCAGCTTTTGAAGGCGGATGGGCTCGGGCAGGGGGCGGTGGCGCTCGGCCACGGTGGTCCAGGGCGCGTGGCCATCCAGGGTCAGCCGCAGCTGATGGGTGCCTTCGCCAGGCACGGAGACCGTGGCGGGCGTCCGTCCCTTCGATTCCCCGTCGAGGAAGACCTCGGCCCCGGCGGGCTCGGTGATCAGCGACACCTCGAAGGGCGCAGGCTGGAGGCGCAGGGAGAGATCGCGATCCTCGGGCTTGAGGCGCACTTCCAGGGGCTGGAAATCGGGTTTCTCCAGGCGGAGGGTTTCCGCCTTGCCCTTCACCACCACCTGGCGGAGCGGCGTCTGGCCCAGGGGCGTTCCGTCCAGGAAGACCTGGGCCCCGCCTGGACGGGATTCGATGGACAGCACACGGCTCCGGTCCGGGCGGAAGAAGGCCACCCAGAGCAGGAGGCCCACGCCCAGGGCCCCGGCCGCCCAAACCCACCGGGAGCGCAAGGAGAACCGCCCGGTGGGCGCCGATGGCATGCGCAGGGTGCCTGGGGAAGTCTCGGTGCCCAGAGCCTCGATTCGCGCCAGGCACCCGCTCCGCAGGGCCGGGTCGAGGGGAAGGACCTCCACCAGGGCCCGCAGGAAGGCCCGCAGGTCCCCGAACCTCAGGGCGGGGTCTTTCTCGAAGGCCCGCCGGAATACGGCCACCGCTTCGGGAGGCATCCCCTCCGCGAAGACCGGCGGGTCGTGGATGATCCGGTAGAGCGTGGCGCCCACGCTCTCGCCCGAAAAGGGCAGGCCGCCGGTCAACATCTCGTAGGCCGTCAGGGCGAAGGACCAGCGGTCCGAAGCCGCCGTGGCCCTGGCCCCGTTCAGCACCTCCGGCGCGGAATAGGCCGGCGTGCCTAGAAAAGCGGCCGTACTGGTGAGCCGTCCGTCATCGTTGCGGGCGATGCCGAAATCCATGAGCTTCATGCGCCCATCGCGGCCCACCATGAAGTTCTCGGGCTTGATGTCCCGGTGGACGATGCCCAGGGCATGCACGGCCTCCAGGGCCTCGCCGGCCTGGATGAGCAGCCCCAGGGCCTCCTCGGGTTCGAGGGGGCCCCGCCGAATCCGCTCCGACAGGCATTCGCCTTCGACGAATTCCATGACCAGGAACGGACCGAGATCGGGCTCCTCGCCCACATCGAACACGGTGATGGCACTGGGATGGTTCAGGCGGGCCGAGATCTCCGCCTCGCGCTTGAAGCGCTCCAGCACCTCGGCGTCCCCGGTGCCCTCCCGCACGACCTTGATGGCCAGGGGCCGCTTGAGAAGCGGGTCTTCCGCCAGGTACACCGTGCCCATCGCCCCTGAACCGAGGGTGCCGAGGACCTTGTAGCGGCCGATGGTGGAAGGGTCCAGGCTCATCTGTTCCTTGATGATGCCAGAGTGATGCCAGAGCGGGGCCGGTCCGGGCCCGTGATCGGAGCGTACGGGTAGACTCGAGGCATGTCCGACATCGGCTTTTCCACCCTCCACCCCGCCCAGCTCCGCCGCTTCGGGCGCGTGTTCTACCCCGCGGGGCTCCGGCTGCAGAAGGCCCTCTCGGCCCATGTCAGCCAGGATGGGAACCCGGATCAGCTCGTGATCCTGGAGCACGATCCCGTCTTCACGCTGGGTCGCAACGCCACGCCCGCCGACATCCACATGAGCGATGACTTCCTGGCCGCCCAGGGCGTGAGCGTCCACCGCACGGACCGGGGCGGCGAGGTCACTTACCACGGGCCCGGACAGATCGTGGCCTATCCCATCTGCAACCTGCGGGGCGGCCGCGAGGATGTGGGTCGCCTGGTCCGGGGCCTGGAGGAGGCCATGATCCGCACCGCCGCGGATTACGGCGTGGTGGCCGATCGCCTGAAGGGCGCACCGGGCATCTGGGTGGACACCGCCCGATATCGCACCGGAGGCGGCCTGGAGAAGCTGGGCGCCATCGGCCTGCACCTCAGCCGGTGGATCACCACCCACGGCATCGCCTTCAATGTGCGCCCCAACCTCGACCACTTCCGCTGGATCACGCCCTGCGGCTTCACGGACAAGGGTGTCTGCAGCCTCGCTTCCCTGCTGGGCGAGGCCGCGCCCACCCTGGAAGCGGCCACGGACCGGCTCCAGGCTCACCTGACTAGCTGCCTGGCTCTGGATCTCCAGCCCGTTCGGGAGCCCAGCCGCAGCGTTTCGGCCCTGACCTGGCGCCGGGGCCCCGCAGGTCCCGAAGTGCTCATGATGCTCCGGGTGCCTGAGCATGGCCTCTGGTGGCAGAGCGTGACCGGCATGATGGAGCCGGGGGAAACGCCGGAAGAAACCGCCCATCGGGAACTGATGGAAGAGACGGGCCTCTCCGGCACCCTGCGGCCGCTGGGCCTTTCCCACAGCTTCTGGGTGGATCCCGCCATCGTGCGATTCCCCGATGCCGAACCGCGCTTCAACACCGAGATCTGCTTCTCCATGGAGGTGGCCCCGGAGGCCCCGGTCCGCCTGGAGCCGCTGGAGCACAGTGAATGCAAATGGTGCGGCCTGAAGGAGGCCCATGACCTGATGAAGTGGGAAGGTTCCAAGGCGGCGTTGAAGCTGCTGGAGACCTGGCTTGCCCAAGCCTGAAGCAGGCGGCCGGATTCAGGTCCCCCTTCAAAACGCCGATAGGTGAAGGGACCGGCCATGCCTCCCCTCCTCCCGACCTTCCCCGCTCATGGCCCCCACCGCTGGCCGGGGTTCATTGTGGGCGTGGTGATCGTCCTGGTCGGGGCCGGATTCGCCAGCCTGGCCCTGCCGGTGGCGGCGCGGGACATCGCCCTGAATCTGCTGAATGCCACGATCTTCGGTGCCGCAGGGGCCGCGGCCTTCCACCGGGCCCGCCGGGAGCCGGAGGCCGCCTGGGGATGGAACCTGCTCGGCCTGGCCTTGGCCGCTCAGTTCCTCACTCAGGTCTGGGCGCTCCACAGCCTGCTCCGGTACGGCCAGCCACCGGCCTTCCCTTCCCTGGGGGAAGCCTTCTCCTTCCTGTCTCTGGGCCTGACCATCGCGGCCCTGCTGGCCTGGCCTCTGACCTCGGCCAGCGGTTCCGAGCGCCTGAGGAAGGGCCTCGATGGCCTGGGCATCGCGGCGGCCGTCTTCTTCGCCGCCTGGGTCTTCGCCCTTGGCCCACTCTTCCGCGACACCGCCGCCACGCCCCTGAACCGGGCCGTGATGGTGGGCTTCTTCCTTGGCAACGCCACCATCCTCGGCATCGGCGCCTACCTCTGCGCCCGTCAGCCCAGCCGCCTGGGGGGGCCCCTCGGCTGGGTCATGCTGACCTTCGGCCTCTCCCTCCTCCAGGTGACCATCCAGGTGCCCCTGAGCCTGGCCGGTGGCTACTATGTGGGCCACCCCCTGGACATGCTGGTGCTCCTCGCGGGCCTCGGCGTCCTCCTGGCCCCCCTGGCGCCGCACGCGGTCCAGCCCGGCCCCGCGCCGGATGCCGAAACCAGGGACACCTCCCTGGGCACCCTCATCCTGCCCCTGGTCCCCTCCGCCACCGCCGTTCCCTTCGCCCTGAGCGTGCTGTTTCTCGCACCGGAACGCGTGGACCGCCCCTTCCTCATCACCGGCATCCTCATGACCACCCTGGGGCTGCTCCGGGGCCTGCTGGCGCTTCGCGATCTCCAGCTGCTCTCCACCCTCCTGGAGGCCAGGGTGCAGGAGCGCACCCGCTCCCTGGAGGCGGCCCAGGAGCTCCTGCTCAAGACGGAGCGCCTGAACGGCGTGGCCATCCTCGGCGCGGGTCTCGCCCACGACCTGAAGAACCTGCTCGGCGTGATCCGCCTGCGCACGGACCTTCTGACGGCCCGCCTCGGGAACCGGGAGGTCGAGGCCCGACAGGATGTGGAGGGGCTCCGGGAAGCCGCCGCCCGGGCGGAAGCGCTCACCGCGGACCTGATGGCCTTCGGCCGCGGCTCGGAGGATGCCCCGGTGGCCGTGGATCTCGCCTTGCGGGTGCAGCAGCTCCGGCCCCTGCTGCGCGCCACCCTGCCCGCCGGCATCCGGTTCACGGTCGATCTCCCTCCGGATCCCGTCTTCGTCCTCAGCCAGCCCGGCCGCCTCGATCAATTGATCGTCAACCTCGTCCTCAACGCCCGGGATGCCATGCCCGACGGCGGCGTCCTGCGCCTCGCCGTGGCCCTGGAGGACCGGGGGTCCCAGGCGGAACTGACGGTCTCGGATACGGGCGTGGGCATCCCCGAACCCCTGCAGGCCCGCATCTTCGAGCCCTTCTTCACCACCAAGGCCCCCGGTCGCGGCACCGGCCTGGGCCTCGCCTCCGTCCACCAGACCGTGGTGCTCCTCGGCGGGTCCCTCTCTCTGGTCAGCCAACCCAACCAGGGCACCACCTTCACGCTGCGATTCCCGGCCTGCGCCTGATCGGTACCTGCGCCGGGTGACCACCGCGGTCTGTGACCCGCGGCACGCCCTCCGCCCGGCGCGATGAGGGAGGCTCCTGGCTTGCTAACCTGGATGATTCCCCTGGAGTCACCATGTTCCCCTTGTTCACCGAGGACCAGACCGCCATCCGCGAGGCCGCGCGCGACTTCGCGATGTCCGAGATCGATCCTGGCGCGGCGGCCCGGGATGCCAGCGGGGAGTTCCCGAAGGCGATCCTGAAGCAGCTGGGCGAGATGGGCTTCCTCGGCATGACCGTCCCCGAAGCCTACGGCGGTGCGGGCGTGGATTTCCTCAGCTACATCCTGGCGCTGGAGCAGGTGGCCTACGCGGACGCTTCCGTGGCCGTGACCATGAGCGTGAACAACTCCGTGGCCTGCGCCCCCATCCTGGCCTTCGGCACCGAAGCGCAGAAGCAGAAGTACCTGAAGCCCCTGGCCAACGGCGAGGAACTGGGCGGGTTCATGCTCACGGAGCCTGATGCCGGCTCCGATGCCGCGGCCCAGAAGACCCGGGCCACGAAAGTGGATGGCGGCTGGCAGCTGAACGGCGCCAAGGCCTGGATCACCAACGGTGGCGTGGGCCGGTACTTCGTGACCATGGCGCGCACCGATCCGGACAAGGGCAAGAAGGGCATCAGCGCCTTCATCCTCGATGCCCGGCAGCCCGGCGTGGTCATGGGCAAGCCCGAGGAGAAGATGGGTCTGCGCTCCAGCAAGACCGTGATGGTGGCCCTGGAGAACGCCTTCGTGGCCGAGGATGCCCTGCTGGGCAAGCCCGGGGACGGCCTCAAGGTGGCCTTCGGCGGCCTCGACGGCGGCCGCGTCGGCATCGCGGCCCAGGCCCTGGGCATCGCCCAGCGGGCCATGGACGAGAGCGTGGCCTACGCCAAGGCCCGTGTCTCCTTCGGCAAGCCCATCGGCGAACATCAGATGATCCAGACCTACCTGGCCGAGATGGAGGCCCGCCTCCAGGCGGCCCGCCTGCTGGTTTACCGTGCCGCCGCGCTGAAGGAGGCCGGGAAGCCCTGCACGGTGGAGGCGGCCACCGCCAAACTCTTCACCACGGAAAGCGCCGTCTGGATCTGCGACCGCGCCGTGCAGATCCACGGCGGCTACGGCTATTCCCGGGAATACCTCGTCGAGCGCCTGTACCGCGATGTCCGCGTGACCACCATCTACGAGGGCACCAGCGAAATCCAGCGGATGGTGATCGCCCGGGAACTGCTGAAGTAATTATTTTCAACACCTGGTGAAATCTTTCTTGCCCTCATCTTGCGAGGGAGGCATCCTGCTTCCGGGGTTAACCTAAACCGGCCCCAGGACCCGTCCGTAGGCAGCCTGTCCCCGTGGCAGCTCTTTTCGATCTTCAAGGAGTGGTAGATGATGCGTCTCCCGATCTTCCCGGCCCTGCTGGTGGCCTTCTCCCTGGTGGCCCAGGAGACTCCCAAGGCCGATGGAGCCAAGGTCACCACCCAGCTGACCCTGCAGGGCGCCATCGAGACTTCCCTGAAGAACAACCTGCAGGTGCAGATCGCCGTCGAGACGCGGGACTTCACGCGTGCCGGCCTGACCATCGAGCAGGGTGCCTTCGATTGGAATCTGACCAGCAGCCTGAGCCTGAGCAAGGTCCAGGACGCCAGCCGCGCCCAGAATTTCCCGGGAGGTCCCCTCACCTCTTCGGAGACGACCACCTTCAGCCGGAACTTTACCCTGGGTTCCACCAAGGCCTTCGGCTGGGGCGGCAACCTGAGCCTGAACTACGCGCCCACCTACCGCTTCAGCAAGGGCACGGTCAACGGCGGGCCCGAGTCCCCCTTCACCACGAACCCCTACGACGGCAGCTTCTCGGCCACCTACTCCCAGAGCCTGCTGAAGGGCTTCGGCCGCGACGCGACGGAAAGCCGTCTGATCGTGGCGCGCAAGAGCGCCCAGGCCGCGGATCTCGCCTTCCAGAAGGCCATCATCGACCTGGTGGCCAGCACCGAATCCCTCTACTGGGATGTGGTGTACGCGCAGCGCAACCTGGAGAACAAGCAGCAGGCCCTGACCCTGGCCCAGAAGCAGCTCAAGGAGAACCAGATCCGCGTGCAGGTGGGCACCCTGGCCCCCATCGAGGTCACCTCTTCCGAGGCCTCCGTCGCCCAGCGCGAGCAGGACATCATCGCCGCCGAGGCCCAGCTGCTGAATGCCAAGGACGCCCTGATCCGCGCCCTGTATCCGTCGTCCGAGCGCCCCGCCGGCCTGGAGCCCACCGATGCCCCCAGCATCAAGCCCCTGGAGTTGAATGAGGCCGCCGCCGAGAAGCAGGCCCTGGCGAACCGCATCGAGCTGAAGAGCGCCCGCCTGGACCTGGAGTCCAAGCAGGTGCTCGAGACCGCGGCCAACAACCGCACCCTGCCCCAGCTGGACGCCTACGCCACCTACAACGGCAACGCGGCTTCGCAGATCCCCTCCGAGGGTCTCTCGGCCGTCAACAAGGACCTGACCAAGGGCGCCTATCCCGGCTACACCGTGGGCCTCCAGTTCGCCCTGCCCATCCAGAACCGGGCCGCCAAGGGCAACCAGGCCCAGGCCCGCGCCAACCGGCGGCAGAGCGAGTGGAGCCTGCGCGACCTGGAGCTCGGCATCACCCTGGAGGCCCGCCAGGCCTTCCGCAATGTGGAGGCCTCCGCCAAGGGCGTCGCCGCCGCCGAGAAGACCCGCATCTTCCGCGAGAAGGATCTCGAAGCCGAGCAGAAGAAGTTCGAGAACGGCATGAGCACCAACTTCCTCGTGCTCTCCAAGCAGAACGACCTCGACACCGCCAAGAGCAGCGAACTCCAGTCCCAGATCACCTACGCCAAGGCCATCACCGCCCTGGAGAAGGCCCTGGGCCACCTGCTGGAAGCGCGGAAGCTGGAAGTCAAGTAAGGGTTCCATCCTGCGCAGAACGGGCCCCATCCGGGGCCCGTTCTGTATTACTTCCGCCGCGAAGCGGCGGAAGCCGAAGGTCCTTCGGATTTGGCCTCCGCATCCGCCGGCAGCGTATCCAGCAGGACCTTCCACTCGAACCAGTCCTTCTTCCCCTTGATCCACTTCTCGAACCAGTTGAACTCGCTGACCATCTTCACCAGCTGGTAGCGCGGTTCGGTGAGGCCGTGGGGCATGCCGGGATAGACGAGGTACTCCACGGGCACGCCCAGCTTCTTGAGGGCCATGTAGAGCTCATCGCTCTGGGGCTTGGGCACCCGCTGATCCGCCTCGCCCACATGGATGAGCGTGGGGGTCTTCGCGTTCTTGATGTACTTGAGCGCCGATTCCTTCAGGAAGTTGTCCCAGGCATCGTAGGGTCTTCCGCCCAGGTAGAACTCGCGGACGCTCTGGACATCGCTTTCTGCGTACATCGAGATCCAGTTCACCGCCCCGGCGCCGGTGCTGATGGCCTTGAAGCGGTCGGTCTGGGTGAGTGTCCAGCTGGACAGGTGCCCGCCGGCGCTCCAGCCCATCATGCCGAGCCGGTCCGGATCCGCCACGCCCTCGCGGATGAGGTGGTCCACGCCGCTCATGATGTCGCCGTAGGAAAGGCGCATGAAGTTCCCGCCGATCTGCCGGGCGAAGGCCTCGCCGTAGTTCGTCGAGCCCCGGTAGTTGGGCTGGAGCACGGCGTAGCCTGCGGCGGCGTAGATGTGCGGGTAGGTGACATAGCGGCCCTGGAATCCATTCATGTCCGCGGCGGCCGGCCCACCGTGGAGCTGCACGATGAGGGGATAGCGCTTCCCCTTCTCGTAGCCCAGGGGCTTGATGAGCAGGCCCTCCACCTCGACGCCATCCTTGGCCTTCCAGCGGACCGTCTCCGTGGCGCCCAGGGCCAGCCGCGCCACCTGGGGATTCGCGTCAGAGACCCTGACCCAGCTGGCCGCCGACCCCACTGTCCGGGGCTTCGCCACATAGAGATCCAGGGGCTTCCGGGGCTGGCTGTAGCCCACCAGGAAGGCCTTGGCGTCGGCGTTGTAGCCGCCGTTGAGGACGCCGGTCTCCTTCGTGAGCTGGGTCATGGCGCCGTCGGCGACGGACAGCGCGAACAGGTGCTGGTTCGCGCCCACGGCCTCGGTGAAGTAGAGGGTGTGCGAGTCCTCGCTCCAGCTGGCGTTGGACACACTCATGTCCTTCCCGGCCATCAGATTCCGGGCCGGCCCGCCGGCCGTAGGCACCACCCAGAGCTTCTCGTTGCGGAGGCGCTCGAACCGCTCGGGCGCAGCGTAGACAAGCCATTGCCCGTCCGGCGAGAAGGCCGAGAATCCGGCGTACCTCTCCAGGACCTGGCGGCCCTGGCCACTGCCCAGATCCAGCAGATGCAGGCTCGCCTCCTCGTGGGTGATGTCGCCCACGCGGCGTGCGGCCGGAAGGGCCCGGTACGAGGCCCAGCGGCCATCCCTCGAGAGCTGGAAGGCCGTCACGGTGAAGCCCGCCCCCGCCGTCCAGCGCTTCTCCGTCCTGTCCTTCAGATCCACGGACCACACATGCACGGGCGGCTGCTCCGGGTCCGCGACGCGCACATCGAACTTCTTCTCCTTCCGCTTCAGGTCGTCCTTGTCCACCCCATCGGGGCTGGTGAAGAAGATGCGCTGCCCGTCCTCCGTGAATGCGAAGTCGCGGATGGGCGCGGCGTGTTTGGGGAGGGCCGCCACGGTCAGGTCCTCCGCAGCCAGGTCCACGAGCGAGAGCTGGCGCTCCTCCGCCTTGCCCGCGCTGAAGGCCAGCCACTTCCCGTCCCTGCTGAAGGCGAAGGCGTGGACGCCGTCCTTGGCCTCCGTGAGCTTGCGGGCCTCGCCCCCGTCCACCGACATCAGATACACCTGCTGGCTGCCCTCACGGTCACTGAGGAAGGCGAAGCGCCGGCCGTCCCGAGCCCACTGGGGGGCCGTCTCGTTCTTCTCGCGGGTGAAGGTCATCTGGCGGGCGGCGCCGGTGGCGGCCTCCGCGATGAAGATCTCGGTGAAGGTCTTGCCCGATTTCCAGTGGGGGATGCTCACGGTGTAGACCACCCGGGCCCCGTCGGCCGACAGCTGGCCGCCGCCCACCCCGCGCATCTCCATCACATCCATGAAGGTCATGGGCCGCGTGGCCGGAGTCGGCGTCGGCGTCGGCGTTTGGGCCAGCAGGGGCCCTGCTGCCGCCAGCACCATCGGGACCAGTCCCCATCGATTCGAACGCATGCCGCCTCCTGCCTCGTGTATTGAGGCCTAGATCATGGCGCAGGTCGCCGCTTCAGTCCATCCGCAGGCTGAGATCCACCGAAGGCGCGCTGTGGGTGAGGGCCCCGACGCTGAGGAAGTCCACGCCGGTTTCCGCCACGGCGCGGGCGCGCTCCAGGGTGAGGTTGCCGCTGGCCTCCAGGAAGAGGCGCCGCCCGCTGCGGTCCCGCAGGGCCACCGCCTCGCGCATCTGCTCGAGGGGCATGTTGTCCAGCAGGACGCCATCCACATCCGGCAGGTCCAGGCAGGCCTTCAGCTGGCCCAGGGTCTCCACCTCGACTTCGATCTTCACCAGGTTGGGCGCGCCGTGTCGTGCCGCCTCCACCGCCGCCCGGATGCCGCCGGCCGCGGCAAGGTGATTCTCCTTGAGCAGGACGCCATCGCCCAGGGTCAGGCGGTGGTTCACGCCCCCGCCGCAGCGCACGGCGTATTTCTCCAGCAGCTTGAGGCCCGGCGTGGTCTTGCGCGTATCGAGGATGCGGGCGCCCGTGCCTTCGATGGCGTCCACGAACAGGTGCGTGAGGGTCGCCGTACCGGATAGCCGCTGCAGGAGGTTCAGCATCACGCGCTCGGCCAGCAGGATGCCGTGGCTGGACCCCTCCACGCGCAGGACTTCGGTCCCCTTGGACACCCGTTGTCCGTCGGCGGCCTCCAGGGTCACCGCCAGCCCGGGTTCGGCCAGCCGGAACACCTCCTGGGCCACGGGCAGGCCGGCCAGCACCAGGTCCCCCTTGGCCACCACCCGCGCCACCATGGGCCGGTCCGGCACGGCGGCCGTGGTCCAGTCCTGGGTGCCCCAATCCTCGCGCAGGAAGGCGCGCAGCTGGTCGCGGTAGGTTTCGGGGTGTGGGGGATGGAACATCGGTCACTCCGGCCCCAGCGTACAATGGTCGGCAACGATCCCCCATCAGGAGTCCCCATGCCCTTCGTCCTCGTCGAGAAAGCCGACCGCATCGCCTGGGTCACCCTCAACCGGCCCGAGAAGCTCAACGCCCTGAACAACGAAGTGCTGAAAGAGCTGGAACAGGCCTTCGCGGAACTCGAGCACGACGCCGAGGTGGGCGTGGTGGTGGTCACCGGCGCCGGCGAGAAGGCCTTTGTGGCCGGGGCCGACATCGCCGAGCTGAAGTCCCTCGACACGGCCTCGGCCCGGGTGCAGGCCCTGCGCGGCCAGGCCGTATTCCAGCGCATCGAGTCCATGCCCAAGCCCGTGGTCGCCGCCGTGAACGGCTTCGCCCTGGGCGGCGGCTGCGAGCTGGCCCTGGCCTGCCACATCCGCATCGCCAGCGAGAACGCCCGCTTCGGCCTGCCCGAGGTGAGCCTCGGCATCATCCCCGGCTACGGTGGCACCCAGCGCCTGCCCCGCCTCGTGGGCAAGGGCGTGGCCCTGGACCTGATCCTCGGCGGGGAGATGACGCCCGCTGCCGATGCCCTCCGCATGGGCCTCGTGAGCCGGGTCGTGCCCCAGGCCGATCTCCGGGCCGCCGCCGAGAAGCTCGCGAAGACCCTCCTCTCCCGCGGTCCGCTGGCCCTTCGCAGCGCCCTCGCGGCCGTGCATGAGGGCCTCGAGATGCCCCAGGAGCAGGGCCTCCAGTACGAGGCCGCCCTCTTCGGCCTCCTGGCCGCCACCCAGGACATGCAGGAGGGCATGGGCGCCTTCCTGGAGAAGCGGGCCGCGCAATTCAAAGGCCTTTAGGTTCTGACATCCTCAAAAAAGGCGGGCCATCCGGCCCGCCTTTTTCCTGAAAGAGGAAACCGCTAACGCTTGGCGGTGGCCCCCACATTGACCACCGCCGTCTGCTCGTTGTGGTATTGATCGGCGACCTTCACCAGGATGCGGTCGCCGCGCACGGCCTCACGGGGCACGATCACATCGAAGCGCTCCTCCTTCTGATCGAAGACGCGGTCCTCGGGAACGATCTGGAGCCAGTGCTCGCCATCGGCGCTCACCGCGGCCTCTTTCAGCACCGAGGTCTCGTCCCGGGCCACGAAGCGCAGGCGCACGCCCTCGCCTTCGGGCACGGCGCTCAGCTCGGCGATGGCCGGGGGTGTATGGTCGATGAGGAAGGGTGCCGTGCGCCAGGTGCTCGTGAGGGCGGCGTTGAAGGGGACCGTGGGCGCATCCGAGGCGACCACTTCCAATCGGTAGCGGCCATCGGGCACGGGCAGGGTGTCGAAGCTGAAGAATTTTTCCCTCCAGGCCTTTTCCAAGAGCAGGGGCGCCCCGCGTTCGGGCACCAACCGGATGGTGAACTCGAGGGCGTCACCGTTGGGATCGTTCACCCGGAACACGAAGCTCGCCCCCCCCCGGCGGAAGCTGCGCTTTTCCGCGCCCATGTAGCCCAAGGCGGGGATGAGCTTCTGGGTCTCCAGGGGCACGCGCTCGATGCCGATGTCATCGGGTGGCGCAGTACGGGTGATGACCAGCCCGGGCGGCATGATGTCCACGCCCTCCCAGACCGGCGCCAGGTTGCGGTGAGCCCAGTGCAGGGTGACGGTCTCCACCGTGGGGGTGGCGCCACCCCGGGTGCTGCTGAGCCGCAACCGGAACTGGGCGAACCGGGAGGGCGGCAGCGCCGGGCGCTCTCCGCTGCGCAGCGGCGGCGTCCACGCGCTCCAGGTGGCGTCCGGCGTCTCGGTGCTGCCCGTGCGGAACTGCAATTCCACATTCGTGCCGGTGGGCAGGTCCGACTCGAGGTAGGCCCGGCCCCAGTCGGCCAGGGGCGCTCCCTTGAGGATCTTGGATTCCAATGTTCCTTCCGTGGCCTGGGCCTCCGAGAGCAGGTGCAGCTCAGCCGGATTGGAGCCCACCACCAGCAGATCCCCACCGGCGGGAAGAAACGCCGTGGCCTGGGCTGTTCCCAGTTCCTGCACCACCGCGAAGGGATCGGCATCGCGGGTCTTGCCCAGAGGCAGCGAGAAGAGGCGTGAACGGTTGCCCGTCCCCACGAGCAGCTGCCCCTTCCAGGCCGTCAGGGCATAGACCTGGCTCTGGGCGCTCTGCCACAGGGTTTCCGGCACCCGGTCCCGGTCCAGGCGGATGACGGCGGAGCGGGCGGTGCTTGCCGTATCGGCCTGAAGGTAGCCCTCCCGACGCTCGAGCTGACCCGTGCTGAATTTGGGCGTGAGCCCGTTGTCGGCGCCGACATAGAGCTGGCCCTCGGCCACGGCCAGGGCGCGCACTTCCTCGAAGGGCGTGTCCATGAGCGTTTCCAGGCGATCGCCCTGCCGGCTGTAGCGCAGCACCAGGCCCCGGCCATGGCTGCCCAGGTACCAGCCACCCTGCCCGTCCGGCGTCATGGCCGTGAAGGCCGTCTCATCCGCCAGTTCCGCCAGGCGGCGGCTGGAGCCTTCCCTCGCCTGCAGCAGCACCGCCCCCTTCTCGGCCCCGCCGGCCACGATCACCGCGTCGCCTTCGACGGCCAGGGCCCAGACGATGCGGGCTTCGATGTCGGCGAACGGCTTCACCTCGCCGGCGGGAGACACCCGGAACAGCTTGCCCTCGCCCGTGGGCGCCACCACCAGATCCTGCCCCAGCCGCGCCAGGGCGAACACGATGCCGCCCTTCACTTGGCCAAGCGGCTTCACCTGGCCGCCCGCGTAGTGGAAGAGCTTGCCATCCGTGCCTGCCGACAGGTAGGCCCCGCCAGCTCCGTCCGACACCGCCGCCCAGATGACGCCCTCGGGCAGCTGGCCCACGCGCCGAAGGTTCGGCGCCAGGCGCAGGCGGCCGTCGGCGCCGATGCGGACACCCCGCGTCTCGGACCCCAGCCAGTCGTTGAATCCCGAAAAAGTCGCCATGGGCTGGTCCGCCAAGGCGGCCACGCTCAGGACGGTGGGAAGCAGCATGGTCAGCCAGCGCATAGAACCCTTTCCTCTCATGCTCATCACTCGATCTCCACTTCCAACTGGCTGAGGCCGCGGACTTCCCGCTCCAGCGGCAGCACGGCTCGGCCCACGATCCGCCGCTGCAGGCGGTTGTCGCTGCTGGCCCCGTCGCCGCCGACCAGGCTGGCCACGGTGGGGGGGATCCCCTCGATGCGGCTGCCTCGGAGGCCGGCGCCCGGCTGTGCCTGCACCAGCAGGGCGTAGGCGTGGTTGTTCCGGAGGGCCCCGTTCAGGATCCGCACCATGTCGTTCAGGCTGGCCACCTCGATCATCCGCTCGTCCGGATCCGCGGCCATGAGGCTGAAGCCGTCGCCCACCATGAGGATGGCCTTGCCCTTGGCGGCCGAGGAAGGCACCTGGATGTTGAAGGTGGCCGTCTCCCGCACGCCCTGGATGTTCTGGAGGGTCACCAGCACCGGCAGCACCTCACCCCGCTTGGCCCGGGCCTTGAGCAGGCGGATGCCGGCGATGCCCGTGAGGTCGAGCCGCTCCTCTGCTTTGATCGTGAGCGAGATGCCCTCGAACACGGGCCGCTCGAAGGGATTGAAACTCACGGCCTGCAGGATGCCGCCCACATACTGCGCCATCCGGAGGGAGTTCAGGTCCGCGATGACATTTTCGATCTGGATGGCGGGATGCCCGGCCAGCTTGATGTTCCCCTGCATGGAGAGGCTCTGGAATCCGAGGCCGCGGGTATGGGCCTCAAGGGTCTGGGCCACGGCCGTGGCCGCCAGCGCGGGCGTGACCACGGGATGGTCCATGATCTCGAAGCGGAAGTTCAGCGTCCGTTTGCCCCCCAGGTTCAGGCCGATGCGCAGGGGCACCATGCGGGCCTCGGCCCCCAGCAGCCCCGCCACGCCCGAACTGCGATCCAGGCGCAGGGCGCCGATGGGCGCCACGGGCATGGCCATCTTGAAGGAGCTCTGATAGCTGGCCACGGTGCTCGCCACCGTGGCCGACCACAGCGGCAGGTCCACCGGGCCCAGGTTGAACAGCTGGTGGCCGAAGAGCAGGATGCGCTTGCCCGAAACATAGGTGATGGTGCCCGCGGCCGCCAGATCCAGGTCACCCTGCATGAGCGTGACCGCCACCATGCCGCCGGGCTCCAGCGGGCTGGCCTCCTCGCGGCTCCCGGACATCACGGGGGCGGCGGCGAAGGTGACCGGCAGCCCTGCCCAGAGGCGCTGGACCTCGGCACCCAGGGCGCTGCCGGCGATGGACATGGACAGCGCCTGGGGGTCCGGGTCGCCCATCAGGGCCCGGAAATCGAGCATCTGACCCGTGAGAGCGGACTTGAGGACCTTCGGCGGCTCCAGCTTGGGCAGGATCAGGGGGGTCCGGCTCGGGGCGGTCTCGGGGATGTCCCGGAGCTGATCCAGCATCTCGGCGATGGGCGTGATGCCCCCGATGGCCTCCTTCTCGAAGGCGATGCCCGTGCTGAGGGCCCCGATGAGCTTGCCGTCGATGTAGCAGGGGCTGCCGCTCATCCCGGCCAGGATGCCGGTTTCCGCCAAGGGCCCCCCTGATGCCCTCACCATGATCCGGCTGCGGCCCGGCGCGGCGTTCTTTTGGACGCCCAGCACCTCGAAGTCGAACCGCTCGATCTTGCCGCCCTGAAACACGGTCCGGCCATACCCCTTCATGCCGGCGCGGATCTCGGACGCGCCCATGGTGGCTGGCCCCTGGGCACACAGGGAGGCACCGAAGAGGAGGGTGAAGGCAAGGGCGACCAGTTTCATCGACATCTCAAGGAAAGAATGAAGCCTAGCAGGGCTGTCCCGGGAACCGGGACGGCCTCCGAATGGGCGCCCCTGTGACCTTCAGGTGCCCGGGGTGACATTTTCGTTCCTTGACCAACCGGTCCTTTTATTACGAGGGGGTCTGAGGCTACTCTTGGATCACGGAGGAACTTCCCATGCGTTCAAGGCATTTGAACAGCTCAACCCTGGTGGCCCTGCTGGTCGCGGCGGCTCCCCTTATGGCCCAGGGCGTGTCTGCCCAGCTGGGTGGCCGGATCATGGATACCAAGGGCGCGGCCGTGGCGGGTGCCACGGTGACCATCCGCAACACGGAGACCGGTCTCACCCGTACCACGCAGACCAACGCCGAAGGGCGCTACCTGGCCACCCTCCTGCCGGTGGGCCCCTACAGCGTCACCGTGACCAAGGCCGGCTTCCAGACCGCCAGCAATGTGAAGGTGAACCTCAACCTGGGTGATGCCGCCCCCCTGGCCATCCGCCTGGCTCCCGAGACCGGCGCCGTGGTGGAAGTCGTAGCCGCCGCCAGCCAGGTGGACAGCGAGCGCGCCAGCGCCGCCGCCATCGTCTCCCCCGACAACCTGACCAATCTGCCCGTCTTCAACCGCAACTTCACCAACCTCGCGACGCTGGCCCCCCAGGTCGTGGTGGACAGCAGCCGCGGCAACCTCGCCATCGCCGGTCAGCGTGGTGTGAACACCTCCATCAACATCGACGGCGGCGACAACAATGAGCCCTTCTTCGGCGGCGCCACCGGCGCGGCGGAAGGCAAGACCCCCTTCACCATCTCCATCGAAGCGATCCGTGAGTACCAGGTCGTCACGGACGGCGCCAGCGCCGAGTTCGGCCGCATGGGCGGTGGTTATGTGAACGCCATCACCAAGAACGGCACCAACGACCTCAGCGGCAGCCTCTTCTACTACATGCGCCCCCGCGGCTGGGTGGAAGCCGGCCCGACGCTGCGCCAGCCCAATGGCAGCACCACCACCAATCCCGTCGGCGACTTCCAGCAGGAGCAGTTCGGCTTCAGCGTGGGCGGCCCCATCGTCAAGGACAAGCTCTTCTACTTCGTGGCCTACGACGCCCAGCGCTACAAGTCCCCCATCAACCAGGTCTGGGGTGGCAACACGCCGGTCACCCTCAATCCCGCGCTCCCGGGCCAGGCCAATGATGCGGTGCTGCTCGCCAAGGGCGGCAGCTACTCCAACAAGCTCGATTCGGATGTCTACTTCATCCGCTTCGACTGGAACCCCACCATCGACCAGAACATCCAGTTCCGGGTCAACCACTCCAGCTTCAAGGGCGTCACCGGCGCCAGCAGCATGGCGGCCTACGAGAACCTCGCCTCGGACGATGTGAAGACCGACGCCTATGTCCTCCAATGGAACTGGGTGATCAACGGCAACTGGATGAACGAGTTCCGGATCAGCCACACCAAGGACGACATGCCCCGGTCGACCTACTCGAAGATCCCCGAAGTCAGCATCTCCAATGTGGGCTACTACGGCGCCTATCCCTTCGACCGCACCTACAGCACGAAGCGCACCCAGTTCCAGGAAAACATCAGCTATGTGACGCCGACCTTCCAGGTGAAGGCGGGCGTGGACTACAACGACATCAATGTGTCTGAGTTCTTCGCCGGCAACTGGCAGGGTGTCTACCAGTTCAGCTCCCTCGCCAACTTCCGGGCGGGCAACTGGTCCTACTACCGCCAGAACTTCGGCCTGAACAGCCCCGTGCAGCAGGCGGGCCTCTTCGACACCAGCTACAAGCAGCTGGCCGCGTTCATCCAGACCGACTGGCGCCTCACCGACACCTTCAAGCTGGGCGTCGGCGTCCGCTGGGACCGCCAGGAGAACCCCGACTTCCCGATCCTGGACATGAGCAACCGGCTCGCGACCACCATGCCCGTGACGGCCAAGATCCCCACGGACAGCCAGTTCTCCCCCCGCGTGTCCTTCACCTGGACCCCCGCCTTCGACCAGGGCAAGACCGTGGTCCGTGGCAGCGTGGGCCGCTATGTGAGCACCACCCCCGCCGTGTTCCTCTACCAGGCCTTCGCGGCCAACGGGATCCGCACGGGCTCCAAGGACTTCCAGCCGACCGAAGCGGCCACCTACGGCATCCCCCGCGGCGCGTCCTTCAATGCCGCGAATCCCTACTGGATCTCGGCCATGCCCGCGGGCGTGACCCTCTCCGGGTTCAACATCTGGAGCTTCAGCCCCGACTTCAAGAACCCCTACACCGACCGCGTGAACATCGGCGCCGAGCGCCCCTTCTTCGGCGATCTGGTGCTGGGCCTGTCCGCAACCTACGCGAAGGCCAAGCAGCTTGAGCGCACGGCGGATCTGAACCTCGGCAACCCCACCCCGAATGCCTCGGGCCGCCTCATCTACCCCAGCACCATCAGCGCCTCCGGTGCCTACACGGCGGTCCGCCCCAACGCCGCCTACGGCACCATGGGTCTGTATCTGTCCGATGCCACCAGCCAGTACCACGCCTACACGGCCAGCATGAAGTACCACAAGGACGGCAGCCCCTTCGATGCCCAGCTGTACTACACCTACGCCATCAACAAGGACAGCGACTCCAACGAGCGCAACTACTCCGGCATCGGCATCCAGGACCAGGGCCGGTTGGGTGCCCAGTGGGGCTATGCCGATACTGACCGCCGCGAGGTGCTCACCGGCTACTTCAGCTTCCTCGACAAGGAAGTGACGGGCATCCTGACCTCCGTCTCCATCCGCTACCAGACGGGCACGCCCTACACCCTGACCTACAGCACCGATGTGAACGGCGATGCCAACAGCACCAATGACCGCGTCTTCCAGAATGGCGTCGATCCCGGCCGCAACACCCTGCGCGGAGGTTCCAACCTGACCTTCGACCTCGGCCTGCGCCGCGACTTCTTCTTCACGAAGCGGATCAAGATGACCCTGTCCGCCGATGTGTTCAACCTGCTCAACCGCCAGGACACCTACCTGTCCTACCGTGCCCCCTCGGTTGGCAACGCCTCCACGATCGATGCGGTCAACCCGGCGCCCACCCCCCAGCAGACCTGGATCGGCGCCGCCCGCCAGATCCAGATCGGCGCCCGTTTCGCCTTCTAGTTCCAACCGCACCACGAAAGGGCGGCGCACCTGCGCCGCCCTTTTTTCGTTAGTCTGGAGGCATGCGAATCCTGGCCTTGGGCGATGTGGTGGGAGAGCCGGGGCGGCGGCTGGTGGAGGCCTTCCTGCCCGACCTGCGGCGGGAGACCGGCGCTGATCTGGTGGTCGTGAATGGCGAAAACGCCGCCCACGGCCACGGCATCACGGAGACCATCGCCCGGGAGTGGTTCGATCGGTACAGCGTGGATGTCATCACCACGGGCAACCACGCGTTCGATGTGAAGGGCATCGACGGCTATTTCCGACAGGAGCCCCGCCTGCTCCGGCCCGCCAACCACCCCCCGGACACGGCCGGGAACGGCTGGGTGAAGCTCCACACGCCTTCCGGCGCTGAGGTGCTGATCATCAACCTCATGGGCCGGGTGCACATGCCTCCCTGCGAATGCCCGTTCCGCTGCGTCGATGCCATCCTCCAGAAGGAGCGAGCCGACCTGGTGCTCGTGGACATGCACGCCGAGGCCACCAGCGAGGCCCAGGCCATGGGTCACCACCTGGATGGCCGCGCCGCCGCCGTCCTGGGCACCCACACCCATGTCCCCACCCTGGATGCCAAGGTGCTGCCCGGCGGCGTCGCCTATGTGACCGACATCGGCATGACCGGCCCCTACGACGGCGTCATCGGCATGAAGAAGGAGGCCAGCCTGGGCCGCTTCCTGAAAGTGCAGCGCCCCCGGTACGAGGTCGCCGAAGGCGATCTCCAGCTCCACGCGGTGCTGGTGACCACCGAAGGTCGCAAGGCCACCTCGATCGTGCGCCTCCAACGCAGCCTTTGATCCTTTTGCTCCTGAACCCGCGCAGCGAGGTCAGCGGCTGAAGCGCCTCAGCATCCGCATGTTCCGCCGGTAGGCCACGCCCCGGGTGAAGTTGATGGCCACCTGCCGGGGGAAGCGGGTGATGGAACTGGCCAGGGTGATGAAGACGCGCACCGTCTGAGCCGGGCCCCGGCCCTGCCGGCTGGCGTTGTCGTAATAGACCATCAGGGCCTGGCGCATGGTGGCGCGGGGCAGGTTGAAGAGGCCATAGCTCTCGATCACATCGTGGTTGATGCGGCGGGTACCGTCTTGTTCGGTGACGATGAGGTCCTCGGGGCGGATCTCCTGGGTCATGGCGGCTCCTCGGGTCAAGAGTGTATCGGCCCGAAGCGGGGTTTGCTGTAGCCGGGGCCTCCAGGCCCCTCAATCCTCGAGTTTCGGGAACACGAAACCGGCCAAGGCCGCTCCGATCAGGGGAGCCACCCAGAAGAGCCAGAGCTGGGACAGGGCCCACCCGCCCACGAACAGGGCCGGGCCCGTGCTGCGGGCCGGGTTCACGGAGGTGTTCGTGACGGGAATGCTGATGAGGTGGATGAGCGTCAGGCAAAGGCCGATGGCGATGGGGGCGAAGCCCGGCGCCGCCTTCTTGGCGGTGCTGCCCAGGATCACCATGAGGAAGAAGAAGGTCATCACGACTTCCGTGAGGAGGGCCGCGCCGAGCCCGTACTTCCCGGGGGAGTGCTCTCCGAATCCGTTGCTGGCGAACCCACCGATGGCAGAGCCGTTGCCGGTGGCGATCACATAGAGGATGGCCGAGGCCGCCACGGCCCCCAGCACCTGGGCGATCCAGTAACCCGCCAGGTCCTTGAAGGGAAAACGCCCGCCCACGGCCAGTCCCAGGGTCACGGCGGGGTTCAGGTGGCAGCCGGAGATGGGCCCGATGGCGAAGGCCATGGTGAGCACCGTGAGGCCGAAAGCCAGGCTGACGCCATGGAGCCCGATGCCCACCCCCGGGAAAGCCGCGGCCAGCACCGCGCTTCCGCACCCGCCCAGCACCAGCCAGAGCGTCCCGAAGAATTCCGCCGCAAGCCGCTTATTCACACATCCCCCCTTGGAAGAAAACGCAACGACTGGAATGGTGCGGCCAGTCTAGCGGCCTTCGGGAGGGATTCAAGCGGAACGGGTCAGGAAAGGCGGGTCCAGCCCTCCAGATACAGGTTGAAGCCCGGATCGACGGCGGCCTTCTGCTGGACCAGGGCCCGGATCTGGGCCTCCTCGGCCTCCATCTGCTCTGGAGTCAGGTGGCCGGAGAGGGTCATGGCCCGCAGCCAGACCAGGAAGGTCGTGAGGGCGTCGAACTGGTTGTAGCGGACGATGCCGGCCAAGTCCCCGGCTCGCCAGAGGTCGATGACGCTCTTGCCATCCGTGCCCAGCTTGCCGGGAATGCCACAGGCCGTCGCCAGTTCATGGAGGGTGGAGGACGCCTTGCCCCAGGCGCCGGTGATCTCTCGCAGGTCGATGTGCTGGTTGCCGTAGCGGTCGAAGAAATCGCCCGCGGCCCACTTCTCGGCGCTCCGCCCCAGCCCCGGGATCGACAATCGGTGGACCATGGCCCGCTGCACCAGGATGGGCAGGTCCGAGTCCCTGGAATTGAAGCCCACCAGCTGCGGCTTCTTGTCCCCGATGGCCAGCAGGAAGCGGCGGAGCAGCTCGTCCTCCGGCAGCGCCTCGGGTCCCTCCGGCAGCGCATAGAGGCGGTGCTGCACCTCGCCGTGCTTCACAGTCCGGATCACCGCGGCGATGGACACCACTCGGCAGAGGATGGTTTTCAGGTAGGGCCGGGGGTCGGCCTCGGTGGCGCCACCGTAGGCCCAGAGGCGGGTGATCACCTCGTCGTCCGGCATGTCCCTCGGCAGGTCCAGCACCCGGCGGCCCGTCGCCGGATCCGGCACCCACTCGGCGTCGAAGGCGAAGAGCTGATGATGCGGGGGGCGCAGCATGGTCAGCGCCCCAGGGCCCACTTGCCCCCGCCACCCACGGCGCAGGCCAGGCCCACCAGCAGGCGGAAGAGGCCCCCGAGATTCCCGAGCACCCCCGTGCCGTGCATCCAGCCATGCACCAGGGGCCAGCCCAGTACCGCCACTAGGAGGCCACCCGCCAGGGGGACCCACAGGCCCAGGAGAATCAACGCGCCGCAGACCAGCTCCCCGAGGGCCAGGCCCCAGGTGGAGGCATGAGCAAACGAGATCGCCCCGTGGGCGCGGCGGAGGACCTCGAACCCCTGCACCACCGCCATGCCGCCCACGGCGAGGCGGAGCAGCAGAAGGGCCCAGTCGGTACGGGTTTTAGAAGCGGCCATGGAATCCCCGGGAATCCATCATTGTAGGCTGGGAGTTCTTCCACGGGACCGCCATGCTCCGCACCCTCGCCTTCGACGCCGACGACACCCTCTGGCACAACGAGACCCACTACGCCGAGACCCAGGAGGCCTTCCGCGCCCTGCTGCGCCCCTTCCACGACGATGCCTGGATCGATGCCCGCCTGCATGACACCGAGATGCGGAACCTGGGCCAGTACGGATACGGCATCAAGGGGTTCACCCTCTCCATGATTGAGACGGCCCTGGAACTCACGGAGGACCGTCTCGACGGCGCGGGGCTCCGGCGGGTGCTCGACCTGGGCAAGGCCATGCTGGACAAGCCGGTGGAGCCCCTGCCGGGCGTCGCCGAGGTCCTGGCGGAGCTGACCGGAACCTTTGAGTTGATGGTGATCACCAAGGGCGACCTCTTCGACCAGGAGACCAAGCTCGCGAAATCGGGCCTGGGCAACCACTTCTCCAAGGTCGAGATCGTGTCGGAGAAGGACGAGGCCACCTACGCGGCCCTCCTCCAGCGCCATGGGATCGCCCCCGCCTCCTTCACCATGGTGGGCAACTCCGTGAAATCCGACATCCTCCCCGTCCTGGCCCTGGGGGCCCGCGCCGTCCATATTCCCTATCACCTGACCTGGGCGCATGAAGTGGTGACCGCTTCCGGGGAGTCCCCCTTCCCCGTGCTTGAGTCCATCCGGGAGCTGCCCACCCTGCTCGCAGGCTGGTGACCGCTTCCTCCGCTATGCTTGGAGGCAAGGAGAGATCCCTATGAGCATCCAGAGCATCGGCGTCATCGGCGCAGGCCAGATGGGCAACGGCATCGCCCATGTCTTCGCGCAGGCGGGTTTCAGCGTGCTGATGCAGGACATCAGTGAGGCCTTTGCCGCCAAGGGCGTGGCCACCATCGACAAGAACCTGCAGAGGGGCGTGGACAAGGGCAAGATGACGGCCGACGAGAAGGCAGCCGTCCTGGGCCGGATCCGCACTACCACCAAGCTCGAAGACCTGGCCCCCTGCGATATCGTCATCGAGGCCGCCACCGAGAAGTGGGAGGTCAAGAAACAGATCTTCGAGACCCTCGACAAGGTCTGCAAGCCCGGCACGATCCTGGCCAGCAACACCAGCAGCATCTCCATCACCAAGCTGGCGGCGGTCACGAAGCGCCCCGAGGCCTTCATCGGCATGCACTTCATGAACCCCGTGCCGGTCATGCAGCTCATCGAGGTCATCCGCGGCCTGGCCACCGGCGATGCCACCTTTGAGGCGGTCATGGACCTCTCGAAGCAGCTCGGCAAGACCCCCATCCATTGCAACGACTTCCCCGGCTTCGTCAGCAATCGCGTGCTGCTGCCCATGATCAACGAAGCCATTTACGCCCTCTACGAAGGCGTGGCCACGGTGGAGAGCATCGACGGGATCATGAAGCTGGGCATGAACCACCCCATGGGCCCGCTGACCCTGGCGGACTTCATCGGTTTGGATACCTGCCTCTTCATCCTCAATGTGCTGCATGAGGGCTTGGGCGATCCCAAGTACCGCCCCTGCCCCCTGCTCATCAAATATGTGGATGCCGGCTGGCTCGGAAAGAAGAGCGGGCGCGGGTTCTACGACTACGGCAAGGCCTGAGACGGGCCGAACGGGCCCTTTTACAGGTAGAATGGCCGTTTGAATTCATGCGAGGTGACATCATGGCCACGGCGAAAGTCCGCGAGATCCTGTCCTGGTACAGCTCTGAAAACCCCGGCGTGAAGGCCAACCTGGCCCGCCTCATGAATACGGGCCGGCTCGCCGGCACCGGCAAGTTCGTGATCCTGCCCGTGGACCAGGGCTTCGAGCACGGACCCGCCCGCAGCTTCGCACCCAACCCCGGTGGCTACGATCCCCGCTACCACATCGAGCTGGCCATCGAAGCCGGCTGCAACGCCTACGCCGCGCCCCTGGGCTTCATCGAGCATGTGGCCTCGGATTACGCCGGGGACATCCCCCTCATCCTCAAGCTCAACAACAGCGACAGCCTCAGCAAGGGCCACGAGCCCTGCAGCGCCATCACCGGCAGCGTGGAAGATGCCCTGCGCCTGGGTTGTGCCGCCATCGGCTACACCATCTACCCCGGTAGCGGCGCCCGCAATGAGCAGTACCAGGACCTGCGCGAGCTGATCCTCGAGGCCAAGGCCGTGGGCCTGCCCACTGTCCTGTGGGCCTATCCCCGCGGCGCGGGCCTTTCCAAGGAAGGCGAGACGGCCGTGGATGTGGTGGCCTATGCCGCCCAGATCGCCGCCCAGCTGGGCGCCCACATCATCAAGGTGAAGCCGCCCAAGGACCATGTGGAACAGGCCGAGGCGAAGAAGGTCTACGAGAAGTTCGGCATCCCCACCGCCAGCCTGAAGGACCGCATCGCCCATGTGGTGCAGAGCGCCTTCAATGGCCGCCGCATCGTGATCTTCAGCGGCGGCGAAGCCAAGGGCACCGACGAAGTCCTGAAGGAAGTGGCCGAGATCGCCGCCGGCGGCGCATTCGGTTCCATCATGGGCCGCAACGCCTTCCAGCGCCCCAAGGTCGAGGCCATCCAGTTGCTGCACTCCGTCATGGATGCGTTCGCGAAGGCCAAATAGCCGCTAGGAACGCTTTGCGTTCCCAGCATGGAAAGAGCGGCGCGAATGCGCCGCTCTTTCCATGCTGGCCTTTCATCTCTTCCCCACTCGGAATGCCGCATTCCGAGCCGGACGAGCCTACTTCGGTGGATGCTCCCGGAAAGTCAAACCGGGACATTTCTCAGCGGTGGTCCTCCGCTGCCAGTCGTTCTCGAAGAGGATGGCGGGGTTGCCCTCGGCGTCTTCCACCAGCTCGCCCCAGAAGCGGCTGGGCTCGGGCCAGCCACCCCCGATCCAGCGGGCCATCTGGAAACCCCGGGATTCCAGCAGCACCGGACAGGCGTATTCCTCCTTGAGGCGGTGCTGCAGCACCTCGAACTGGAGGCGGCCGATGGCGCCGAGGATGGGCAGGGGCGCGCCGCCCTTGGGCCAGAAGACCTGCACCACGCCTTCTTCCGCGATCTGGCCCAGCCCCTTCAGGAAGCCCTTGCGGGCGCCCGGGTCCGCCAGCCGCACGGAAGCGAACTGCTCCGGCGAGAACCGGGGCACCGCATGGAATTCCACGGCGCCCTGGGCGCTGAGCACATCACCGATGCGGAAGAGGCCGGGGTTGATGAGGCCCAGGATGTCGCCCGGGTAAGCCTCGTCTACGATCTGCCGCTCACGCCCGAAGAACATATGGGGATAGTTCAGCTTGATGGACTTCTTCTCGCGCACATGGAGCGCATCCATGCCGCGCTCGAACCGGCCCGACACGATGCGGGCGAAGGCCACGCGGTCCCGGTGGGCCTTATTCATGTTGGCCTGCACCTTGAAGACGAAGGCCGTGAAGGGCTGTTCGGGCAGCACCTCGCCGCCGTTCATGAGGGGCCTGGCCCCGGGGGCCGGCGCCAGCTCCAGGAACTCCTCCAGGAATTCCGCGACGCCGAAATTGTTCACGGCCGAGCCGAAGAACATGGGGGACTGTTCCCCCCGCAGGAAGGCCTCCCGGTCGAAGGCGGGCAGCACATGGTCCATGAGGTCCACATCGTCTTTCAGCTGCTGAAGTTCGGCGGGGGTCAGCAGCGCGGCGATCTCAGGGTCATCCAGGCCGCCCTTCCCCGCCACCCGGGCCTTCTGACCCGCCTTGGCCCGCTCGAAGACCTGGATCTGGCCGGTGGCGCGCACATAGACGCCCTTGAAGTCCGTGCCCGAACCGATGGGCCAGGTCATGGGCACCGCGTGGAGGCCGAACAGCTCCTCGACTTCGTCGATGAGTTCCACCGGCTCGCGACCGGGGCGGTCCAGCTTGTTCACGAAGGTGAAGATGGGGAGCTTGCGTTCACTGGCCACCCGGAACAGCTTCTTGGTTTGTTCTTCCACGCCCTTGGCGCAATCCAGGAGCATCACCACGGCATCCGCAGCCGTGAGGGCCCGGTAGGTGTCCTCACTGAAATCCTGGTGACCCGGGGTGTCCAGAAGGTTGATGGCCCGGCCCTGGTACTCGAACTGCATGGCCGCGGAGGTGACGCTGATGCCGCGCTCCTGCTCGATGCTCATCCAATCGGAGTGGGCCGCGGCCCCGCCCTCCCGGGCCTTGACGCTGCCGGCCCGATCGATGGCGCCGCCGTAGAGCAGCAGCTTCTCCGTCAGCGTGGTCTTGCCCGCATCGGGGTGGCTGATGATGGCGAAAGTGCGCCGCCGTTGGATTTCCTCAGAGAGGGACATGGTTCCCCTGGACATAGAAAGGCGCGGCGTTCGCCGCGCCTTTCCATTGTCCCGCGAGAACGGTGTGGACTCAACCCCGGGCCGCCATCCGCCGCTGGATCTCCGCCTCGTCCACATCCTCGATGTGGGTGGCGATCCACCAGTTGTTGCCCCAGGGATCCTGGACCCCGGCATTGCGGTCCCCGTAGAACTGGTCGGAGGGCTCCATCAGGGAGGCCCCACCCGCCGCGAGAGCGGCCTGGTAGGTGGCGTCGGTGTCGGGCACATAGAGGTAGAAGCCCGCCGGCATGGGCTTCCAGGGATCCCGGGCCTGGGCCATCATCACCATGGAATCGCCGATGCGCACTTCCGCATTGGCGATGGTGCCATCGGGACGGAGGGTCCGGCTCTCCTCCACCGCCCCGAAAGCCTTTTCAACGAAGGCCAGGAAGGCCAAGCCGTTGGGCACGACCAGATAGGGCGTGACCGTGTGGTAGCCAGCAGGAATGGGTGCAACCATCTTTTCCTCCTTCACTTTCTCCAGAGGGCGCCCACGCGCCCCCTGGAGCATGGAGCGGCTACTTGGCGATGCCCACCTGCTTCAGCATCCACGCCGTCTCGAAGGCCTTGTCCTTCAGGGCGTCGTAGCGGCCGGAGGCACCCCCGTGTCCGGCTGGATCCATCTTGATCCTCAGGAGCAGGGGGTTGGAATCGGTCTTGAGGGTGCGCAGCTTGGCGATGTACTTGGCGGGTTCCCAGTACATCACCTGGCTGTCGTTGAAACTCGTGGTGACGAGGATGGCCGGATAGGCGCCCTTCTTCAGGTTGTCGTAGGGGCTGTAGGCCCGCATGTAGTCGAAGGCCGCCTTCTCGTTGGGGTTGCCCCACTCCAGGTACTCGCCGACGGTCAGGGGCAGGCTGGCGTCCATCATGGTGTTCATCACATCCACGAAGGGCACGGCGCTGTGCACGGCCTTGAAGAGGTCGGGCCGCAGGTTGGTGACAGCGCCCATGAGCAGGCCGCCCGCGCTGCCGCCCTCAATGACGAGGCGATCCTGAGCGGTCCACTTCTCCTTCACCAGGAACTCCGCGGAGTCGATGAAATCCGTGAAGGTGTTCATCTTCTTCATCAGCATGCCGTCGTCGTGCCAAGCCTCGCCCATCTCGTTGCCACCGCGGATGTGCGCGATGACATAGACCATGCCGCGATCCAGCAGGCTCAGGCGCGGGATGGAGAAGGTCGCGGACTGGCCGTAGCCGTAGGAGCCGTAGGCGTAGAGGAAGAGCGGCGCCGTGCCGTCCCGCTTGATCCCCTTCTTGTAGACCACGGACAGCGGCACCTTGACGCCATCCCGGGCCGGGGCCCACAGGCGCTCGGTGGCGTACTGGGACTTGTCGTAGCCGCCCAGCACTTCGATCTGCTTCAGCAGGGTCTGCTTGCCCGAACCCATGTCGCAATCGTAGATGCTCTGGGGGGTGACCATGGACTGGTAGACGAAGCGGAAGGTCTTCGAGGTGTACTCCGGCGTTCCTCCGGGGAAGGCTGCGTAGACGCTTTCGGGAAAGCGGACATCCTGCCAGCGGCCGGTCTTGAGGTCCTGGAAGCGGAAATGCGAAAGGCCCTGGCTCTTCTCGGCCACCACCAGGAAATCCTGGAAGGGCTCCATGCCTTCCAGCAGCACCTCCGGCCGGTGGGGGAGGAAGGCCTTCCAGTGCTTGGGACCCGGCGTGGCCACGGGGGCCGTGACCAGGCGGAAGTTCTTCGCGTTCTTGTTCGTGCGGATATAGAAGGTGCCTTCGCGATGCTCGATGTCGTACTTGTGACCCTTCTCCCGAGGCAGGAGCACCTTGAACGCGCCGCCAGGCTTGGCGGCGGAGAGATACCGGCTCTCCCAGGTATCCGTGGACCGGCTCTCCACCACGACGAACTTGCGGTCCTTGGTCCGGTTGACATGAATCCCGAAGAGTTCGTCTTTCTCCTCGAAGACCAGTTCCGGTTTGCCGGAGGCGAGGTCCAGCCGCCAGAGTTGGTTCGAGCGCTTGGTGACATCGTCCTCGGTCACGAAGAAGATGTGGCGGGAGTCCGAGGCCCAGGTGGACGAGGTCACCCGCTCCGCGAGGGCGGCGCTCACCTTGCCCGTGGCCAGGTTCTTGGTGAAGAGCTTGTACTGCCGGAAACCCGTGGTATCCGTGCTGAAGAGCAGGGTGCGGTCATCATCGCTGACGGACATGCCGCCCAGCCCCAGGAACTTCAGCCCTTTGGCCAGCTCATTCTGGTCCAGCAGCACCTCCTCGGGGGCCTTCTCGTCGTAGGTCCCGCCCTTCGCGGCCTTCCGCCTGCACTGGATCGGGTACTGCTTCCCCTCCTCCGTGCGTGAGTAGTAGTAGAAGGCGCCGCGACGCACGGGAACGCTCAGGTCCGTCTGCTTGATGCGGCCCAGCATCTCCTTGTACAGCGCCTCTGAGAACGGCTTGAGGTCTGCGGTCATGGCCTCGGTGTAGGCGTTCTCCGCATTCAGATAGGCCACCACCTCAGGGCTGGCCTTTTCGCGCAGCCAGAACCAGGGGTCATTGACCTTCTCGCCGTGCCAGACGGAGAGGTGCTCGACCTGCTTGGCCAGAGGCGGGACGGGGCCTTGGGCGGCCAGACTCAGGGCGGCACTCACCAGGGCCGCCAGACCCAAGGGGCGGAAGGAACGAGAGGGCATGATGGGCTCCTGGAAATCACGGTGTCTACCGTACCACGAAAGAACGGGCCCCTCGGTTGAGGGGCCCGGCTGTTAATTCTTCGTCAGGTTCGTCGAAGTGGCCTACTTCGCTTCCACGGTGGGAATGCGCATGCCGTAGAAGGAGCGCCACACGAAGACCGTGGAGACCAGGAAGAAGACGAAGGCCGCCATGTGGGCCGTGGCCGGATTCAGCTCGATGGCCAGCTCCACGGCCAGGAGGCCGAAGAGGGTCGTGAACTTGATGACCGGGTTCATGGCCACGGAGGAGGTGTCCTTGAAGGGGTCGCCCACGGTGTCGCCCACGACGCAGGCGTCGTGGAGGGGGGTGCCCTTGGCCTTCAGCTCGGTTTCCACGAGCTTCTTCGCGTTGTCCCAGGCGCCACCGGCATTGGCCATGAAGATGGCCTGGTAGAGGCCGAAGACCGCGATGGAGATCAGGTAGCCGATGAAGAAGTAGTGGTTCACGCAGGCGAAGGCCAGCGTGGAGAAGAAGACCGCCAGGAAGATGTTGAACATGCCCTTCTGCGCGTACTGGGTGCAGATCTCCACGACCTTCTTGGAGTCCTCGACGGAGGCCTTCTCGGCCCCGGAATCGAGGTTGATGTTCTGCTTGATGAACTCCACGGCCCGGTAGGCGCCCGTGGCCACAGCCTGGCAGGCCGCGCCGGAGAACCAGAAGATGACTGCGCCGCCCGTGATCAGGCCGAGCAGGAACAGGGGGTTGATGATGGAGAGGCCCCGGAAGACATTCTCCACGCCGAACTTGCCGTTGAGCACCTGGATGATCGAGAAGATCAGGGTGGTGGCGCCCACGACCGCGGTGCCGATGAGCACGGGCTTGGCCGTGGCCTTGAAGGTGTTGCCGGCGCCGTCGTTCTCTTCGAGGAACATCTTGGCTTCCTCGAAATCAGGCTTGAAGCCGAAATCCTTCTGGATCTCCGCCTCGATGCCGGGGATGGTCTCGATGGTGGAGAGCTCGTAGACGGACTGGGCGTTGTCGGTCACCGGGCCGTAGGAATCCACTGCGATGGTGACGGGGCCCATGCCCAGGAAACCGAAGGCCACGAGGCCGAAGGCGAAGATGGGTGCAGCGGTGCTGGCCATGACGCCGGCCGGGATGCCGATGGACACGAAATAGGCGGCGCCCATGAGGGCGACGATGCAGAGGCCCATCCAGTAGGCGGAGAAGTAGCCCGCCACGATGCCGGAGATGATGTTGAGGGAGGCACCGCCTTCCTTGGAGGCCGTCACCACTTCGCGCACATGGCCCGAGTTGGTGGAGGTGAAGGCCTTGACCAGCTCAGGGATCAGGGCGCCCGCGAGGGTTCCGCAGGTGATGATCGTGGAGAGCTTCCACCACATGCCGTCGCCCAGGTCGCTGATGAGCACCTTGGAGAGCACATAGGTCATCACGACGGAGACGAGGGAGGTCAACCACACCAGGGTGGTCAGGGGGGTCTCAAAGTTGAACTTCGCGGCGGTGGCGAACTTCGCCTTGGCCCACATGCCGTTCAGCCAGTAGGAGGCCGCGGAGGTGACGATCATGCCCACGCGCATGACGAAGATCCACACCAGCAGGGACACCTGGATGGCGGGGCTCGGCACGGCCAGCAGGATGAAGGTGACGAGCGCGACGCCCGTGACGCCGTAGGTCTCGAAGCCGTCCGCCGTGGGACCGACGGAGTCGCCGGCGTTGTCGCCCACGCAGTCGGCGATGACGCCGGGGTTGCGGGCATCGTCTTCCTTGATTTTGAAGACGATCTTCATCAGGTCGGAGCCGATGTCGGCGATCTTGGTGAAGATGCCGCCCGCGATGCGGAGGGCGGCGGCGCCCAGGGACTCGCCGATGGCGAAGCCGATGAAGCAGGGGCCGGCGGCGTCACCGGGGATGAACAGCAGGATCGCCAGCATGAGCATCAGCTCGACCGAGATGAGCAGCATGCCGATGGACATGCCCGCCTTCAGGGGGATCGCCATGGTCGGGAAGGGCTTGCCCCCCAGGCTGGCGAAGGCCGTGCGCGAGTTGGCGAAGGTGTTGATGCGGATGCCGAACCAGGCCACGGCCACGGAACCGAGGATGCCGATGATCGAGAAGAGCAGGATCACGATCACCTGGCCCCAGCCCATGGGCGTGTGGGCCAGGAACTTGAAGTAGGCGACGATGATGAACGCGATGAAGACCCAGAGGAGGGAGATGAACTTGATCTGCGTGACCAGGTAGGTCTTGCAGGTCTCGTAGATCAGCTCCGAGATTTCCCGCATGGACTTGTGGACCGGGAGATCGCGGATCTGCGCGTACTGCACAAGGCCGAAACCGATGCCGAGCAGGCAGATGAAGAGCCCGATCAGCAACAGGTTGTGGCCCGTCATGCCCATGAAGCTGCCCTGCAAGGCGGGGATCTTCAGCTCGGCCTCGCCGCCGGCGAAGGCCGGGGGCGCGAGAAGAAGGAGGAAGAGCGCGGTCAGCCCCCCTCTAAAGATCCGGGTTGACGCCAGGGCGCCAAGCACGCGTTTCATCGTCTCCATGGTTTCCTCCATATGGACTCAAGAAAGGGTCAGTCGGGCACTCGAATTAATTAGTGATGGAAGTCATACGGCTCTCGATGGCTGGCCTTGATGCGGCCTGAGCCCCCACCCGGAGGCAAACCACCCTTGATCATCTCTAGATCGTGACCAAAGATAGCTGGGAACAGGCTCCGACTGCAAGAGCGGGCCGCCCGGGTGTGATGGATTGCTCTCGGAACAGCCTTTCCACCGGGCCCTGGCGGCCAGCCCCCTGGAACCTGGGCATTCACCTTTAGGGCTTGGGATTCGAGACACCTCCGAGGATACTTGGGTCAGATATGGCCCCGTCATTGAAAGCGGGCCCCGCCGTCAGCCGCGGGTGCCCGGCCCCACCTCCCCGATTTCACAAGGAGTCCCCTATGTCCGTTGCTGAACAGAGCATCGCGGGCGCGGAAGCGCGCGGCCGCGGTTTCATGGCGTCCTCGGTCGGACGCAAGGTCCTGATGGCCGTCACCGGCGTCCTCCTCTTCGGATTCGTCACCGTCCACATGCTGGGGAACCTGACCTCCTACATGGGGGCCACGGCGATGAACCACTACGCCGAGTTCCTGCACACCATGATCCATGGCATGGGCATCTGGGTGTTCCGGGCAGTGCTCCTCAGCGCGGTCGGCCTGCACATCTGGGCCGCCGTGACCCTCACCCTCGACAACCGCGCCGCCCGCCCCCTGGGCTACCGCAACCAGCACACGCAGGCCTCCACCTGGGCCTCGCGCACCATGCGCTGGAGCGGCGTCATCCTCGCCGCATTCATCGTCTACCATCTGCTCCACCTCACCACCGGCACCGTCCATCCCAACTTCGATCACGCGAACCCCTACGCCAACTTCGTGAACGGGTTCAAGGTTCCGGCTGCCGCTGGCTTCTACATCGTGGCCCAGCTCTGCCTCGGCCTCCACATGTGGCACGGCGTCTGGAGCTTCACCCAGTCGCTGGGCCTGGCGCATCCCCGCTACGACGGCCTCCGGCGGAACTTCGCCACCGGCCTGACCGTCCTCGTCGTGGGCGTGAACATCTCCTACCCCATCGCCGTCCTGACCGGCTTCATCCACTGATCCCAGGGAGCGCTCCATGGAACTCAATGCCCGAATCCCAGACGGCCCGATTGACAAGAAGTGGGAGAAGCACCGCTTTGATCTCAAGCTCGTGAACCCGGCCAACAAGCGCAAGTACAAGGTACTCGTAGTGGGCTCCGGCCTCGCCGGCGGCGCCGCCGCCGCCTCCCTGGCCGAGCTCGGCTACGAAGTGGAATGCTTCTGCTACCAGGACAGCCCCCGCCGGGCCCACTCCATCGCGGCCCAGGGCGGCATCAACGCCGCCAAGAACTACCAGAACGACGGCGACAGCGTCTACCGCCTGTTCTACGACACGGTCAAGGGTGGCGACTTCCGCGCCCGCGAAGCCAATGTGCATCGCCTGGCCGAGGTCAGCAACAACATCATCGACCAGTGCGTGGGCCAGGGCGTGCCCTTCGCCCGGGAATACGGCGGACTGCTCGACAACCGCTCCTTCGGCGGCGCCCAGGTGAGCCGCACCTTCTATGCCCGCGGGCAGACCGGCCAGCAGCTGCTCATCGGCGCCTATCAGGCCCTGGAACGCCAGATCGGCCTCGGCAAGGTGAAGATGTTCCCGCGCCACGAGATGCTGGAGCTGATCGTGGTGGACGGCGTGGCCAAGGGGATCATCACCCGGGACATGGTGACCGGGAAGGTCGAGTCCCATGTGGCGGACGCGGTCTGCCTCGCCACCGGCGGCTACGGCAATGTCTTCTACTTGTCCACCAACGCCAAGGGCTGCAACGGCACCGCCATCTGGCGCGCCTACAAGAAGGGGGCGGCTTTCGCGAACCCCTGCTTCACCCAGATCCACCCCACCTGCATCCCCGTCACCGGCGATCACCAGAGCAAGCTCACGCTCATGTCCGAGTCGCTGCGCAACGACGGCCGCATCTGGGTGCCCAAGCGCAAGGAGGACTGCGGCAAGCCCGCCAACCAGATCCCCGAGGAGGACCGCGACTACTACCTGGAGCGCAAGTACCCCTCCTACGGCAACCTTGCCCCCCGGGATGTCTCCAGCCGCGCCGCCAAGCAGGTCTGCGACGAGGGTCGGGGCGTCGGACCCACCCGGCTCGGCGTCTACCTCGACTTCAGCGACGCCATCAACCGCCTGGGCGCTGCCAAGATCGAGGAAAAATACGGCAACCTCTTCGAGATGTATGAGCGCATCACGGACGAGAACCCCTACAAGACCCCCATGCGCATCTTCCCCGCCAGCCACTACACCATGGGCGGCCTGTGGGTGGACTACAACCTCATGAGCACCATCCCCGGCCTCTTCGTCCTCGGCGAGGCCAACTTCTCTGATCACGGCGCCAACCGCCTGGGCGCTTCGGCGCTCATGCAGGGCCTGGCCGACGGCTACTTCGTGATCCCCTACACCATCGGTGGCTACCTGGCGGGCATCAAGCCCGGCACCCGCATCAAGGCTGACGATCCGGCCGTGAAGTCCGCGGAGCAATCCGTTTCAGAACGGATGAGCCAGCTCATGTCCATCGGCGGGAAGGAGACTCCGGACCACTTCCATCGCGAACTCGGCAAGGTCATGTGGGAAATGTGCGGCATGGGCCGCAATGAGGCCGGACTCAAGAAGGCCCTGGAGCTCATTCCGCAGATCCGCGAGGAGTTCTGGAAGAACCTCTGCATCCCGGGCAGCGGCAACGACCTGAACCAGTCTCTTGAGACGGCCGGCCGCGTGGCCGACTTCCTGGAGATCGGTGAGCTGATGTGCCTGGATGCCCTCCAGCGCCGCGAGTCCTGCGGCGGCCACTTCCGCGAGGAATGGCAGACGGCGGAGGGGGAAGCCCTGCGCGACGATGAGAACTTCGCCCATGTGGCCGCCTGGGAGTACAAGGGCGAAGGCCAGGCTCCGGTGCGCCACACCGAGCAGCTCACCTTCGACAATGTCCACCTCGCGACCCGCAGCTACAAGTGAGGAACTGAGCCATGTCCAAGCACCTCAATCTCACCCTCCATGTGTGGCGGCAGAAGAACGCCAAGTGCGACGGCAAGTTCGTCGAGTACCCCGCCGAGAACATCAGCCCCGACATGTCCTTCCTGGAGATGCTCGACATCGTGAACGAGGGTCTCATCCGCAAGGGCGAGGAACCCATCACCTTCGACCACGACTGCCGCGAAGGCATCTGCGGAACCTGCAGCATGGTGATCAACGGGCGCCCCCACGGCCCCCGCGAGCGCACCACCACCTGCCAGCTGCACATGCGCAGCTTCAAGGACGGCGATAGCGTCACCATCGAGCCCTGGCGCGCTGAGGCGTTCCCCGTCATCAAGGATCTGATGGTGGACCGTGGCGCCTTCGACCGCATCATCGCGGCCGGCGGCTTCATCAGCGTGCCCACCGGCTCGCCCCAGGATGCCAATGCCCTGCCGATCCCCAAGGAGAAGGCCGAGCTCTCCATGGACGCTGCCGCCTGCATCGGGTGCGGCGCCTGCGTGGCCGCCTGCCCCAATGCCAGCGCCATGCTGTTCCTGTCCGCCAAGGTCACCCACCTGGGCCTGCTGCCCCAGGGCCAGCCCGAACGCTACATCCGCGTTCGCGACATGGTCGCCCAGATGGATGCCGAGCAGTTCGGCACCTGCACCAACCACGGCGAGTGCGAGGCCGCCTGCCCCAAGGGCATCAAGATGGAGAACATCGCGCGCATGAACCGCGACTTCATCAAGGCCAGCCTCACCTATCGTCCCGCCACCACCAGCGGTGGCGCCGGCTGATCGCCTGTTTCATCCGCCTAAAACGCCCGGCATCCGCCGGGCGTTTTATTTCGATGGGTTAGAAGGAAAAAATTAACTCTAATTCTACAGGCTATCGGCCAATTATAAATACGCACGAACACTTATTCCAAGATTAAAAGCGACAATATATTCTAAAGAGTGGAAGTTACTTCTTAAAATGAATATTTATATTTTACGGAAAATAGGCCAACGACCAACACAGGACAATAGTTCTCGTAAGTATTAATAGCTGCCTCTCGCCTGGATTGGACCCAATAAACGCAGGAGAAGGCGCTTTGGACCTCCACCCCGCTGCCGCAAAGATGATGCGATGATCGGTTGGAGTACGAGGTCATTGAGATGGAAAGTCCTTCAAATCCAGCCACCACCTCCTTTCAGCTACTGACGGTGGGGGTGCCCGCGGCGATGCGACGGGCCCTGGGCCGGGCCTTCATGGCGGTTGGGGAGCCTGTTCCGGATTGCATTGACATCAGCGGCTGGTCCGAGGCGGAGCTGGACTCGTTCGTCTGTGGCCCGGGTGATGCGCTGCTGCTCTGGGGGCCCGCGGCGACAGAGGCCTGGAACATCAGGATCCGGACATTCCGAGCCCATCATCCCGACCTTCCCACCCTGGTGCGAATCCCCAAGGGCGATTCAGCCATCGGCGAAGCCATGCTGCGGGAGGGGTTCCACGAAACCTATGTGACCGCCGCCCAGGCTCCCGAAGCGCTCCGCCGCGGCAGGGCGAGGTTGATGGGACCCCGGGGCCAGGCCCAGAGCAGTTCAGGTCTGGCCAGGGGAGAGGATCCCTACCGGTTCGACGGGCTCTTCCAGAACCTGTATGACTGGATTTATGTCGTGGGCATTTCCGAACAGGGGGAGATGACCTTCGAGACGGTGAATCCGCCGCTCCACGCCTCAGGCAGTTTCCTCAATCCGGACTTTGCCGGCCGCTCACCCGAGTCCTGCCTCACCAGCAGCAGCGCGACCCAGCTGATCGCCCACTTCCAGCGAGTCCTCCAGGGAGGCACCCCCCTCCAGTTCGAGGAGGAGCACCCCATCGCCCGGGAAGTCCGCACCTTCCAGACCATCCTGACCCCCGTCCGAAACAAGTGGGGGCGCATCCACCGCATCGCCGGGATCTCCCGGGACATCACCGCCCTCAAGGTGGCCCAGGCGGAACTTCGGGCCAGCGAAGAGCGGCTGAACCATGCCCTGGACGGCACCCAGCAGGGCCTCTGGGACCTGGACCTGGAGACCGGGAACATCTACCGCAGTCCGCGCTGGTTCGGGATGCTGGGCTATGAGCCGGGAGCCATTGCCTCCACCCTGCAGGCGGGCTTCGACCTCATCCATCCCGAGGACCGCCTGCAGACCGAAGCCGCCTTGAACGCCCACCTGGAGGGCCGGCTTCCGGGCCTCCAAGTGGAATATCGGCTTCGCACCCAGTCCGGCGACTGGCTCTGGGTCTTCGACGCGGGCAAGGTCGTCGCCTGGCGCAGCGATGGCCAGCCGGCGCGGATGGCGGGCATGTGCACGGACATCACCGATCGCCGCCGCGCCGAAGAATCCCTGCGGGCCCTGGTGGGAGGCGTGGTCCACGAGATCCGCAACCCGGTCTATGGCATCTCCATCAACCTTGATGCCCTGGAGGCCACCTTCGGCGAGGAACCCCGCTACCGCCCCTTCCTCTCGGCCCTGCGGGAGAGTTCCGACCGCATCCAGGGCCTGATGAACGACCTCCGCGACTATGGTGAGCCGAGGACGCTCAACCCCGAACCCTGTCGCGTCCGCTCCCTGCTGGAAGATGCCCTTCGTTCCTGCGAGACCCTGCAGGTCAGCCGCGCTTGCAAGGTGCGCCTGGCCCTGGAAGATGAGGCGCTGGTGCTGCCCCTGAATGCCCGGCGCATGCACCAGGTGTTCCGGAACCTCATCGAGAATGCCCTGCATCATTCCCCTTCGAACGGGACGGTGTCGGTGCGCGGGCGGCACCTCCGCGACGAAGGCCATGACTGGTGGACCTTCTCGGTGGAAGACGAAGGGTCCGGCTTCGATCCCGAGAGCCTCGCCAGGGCCTTTGAACCCTTCTTCACACGGCGGAAAGGCGGCACCGGCCTCGGCCTGTCCATCGTGAAGCGGGTCGTGGAGGAGCACGGCGGGACAGTGGCCGTGGAGAACGCCTCCGGTGGTGGTGCCCGAGTGACCCTCAGGCTTCCGGCTCCCCGTCGTCGCATGGAACTGATTGGAGAGCCCCGTGGCTAAGCCGAAGATCCTGATCATCGAAGACGACCCGGCGGTACGCCACGGCATGACCGCCTTTCTGCGTGCCAACGAGATGGAGGTGGATGAGGCGGACACCTGCCAGAAGGCGACGGAGCTCTTCCGCAGCGGCGGCTACGATGTGGTGGTGGCGGACTACAGCCTGCCCGACGGGACCTCCCTCGACCTGCTGCCGCAGTTCAAGCGGCTGAGCGAAGACACCCCCTTCATCATCCTCACGGCCCACGGCTCCATTGATCTGGCGGTTCGCGCCATCAAGGAGGGGGCCGAGCAGTTCCTCACCAAGCCCGTGGAATCCAAGACCCTCCTGGTTCTCGTGAAGCGCCTCCTGCAGCAGCAGCGCCTGCGTAAGCGCCAGGAGGTGGCCAGCCGCGAACAGCCCGGTCTCATGAATCCCTTCCAGGGCGTAAGCGCCTCCATCCGGCGGCTGGAGGAACAGGCGCGGCTGATGCTCGAGTGGGACAGCCCAGTCCTGATCCTCGGCGAGACCGGCTCCGGCAAGGGCGTGCTCGCCCGGTGGATCCACGCCCAGGGGCCGCGACGGGAAGAGACCTTCGTGAACCTCAACTGCGCAGGTTTGACGCGGGAGCTCCTGGAATCCGAGCTGTTCGGCCACGAGCGCGGTGCGTTTACCGGCGCCATCGCCGCCAAGCAGGGCCTGCTGGAGGTGGGCCACCGGGGCATCGTCTTCCTGGACGAGATCGGCGACATGGACCCCGCCATCCAGCCGAAGCTGCTGAAGGCCCTGGAGGAGAAGACCTTCCGGCGCCTGGGTGATGTGCGGGACCGCCATGTGGACATCCGGCTCATCGCCAGCACCAACCTCGATCTGGAGGAGATGGTCCGGGCGAAGAAATTCCGGGACGACCTCTTCTACCGCGTGAGCACCCTCACCCTCCGGATTCCGCCCCTGCGGGAACGCGCCGAGGACATCCCCGTCCTCGCCATGACCATCCTCAAGAGCGTCTGCAGTCGCATGGGCCGGCCCGAGGTCCAGTTCAGCGCCCGGGCCCTGGAGGCCCTGAGGGAATACGCCTGGCCGGGCAACATCCGCGAGCTCGCCAATGTGCTGGAGCGGGCCATGATCCTGCAGAAGGGGGAATGCCTCGAAGCGGCGGATCTGGGTTTGGGCGGGCGGCGTCCGAGCCAGGTCGCCACGGAAGCCGGCCTTGTCACGCTCAAGGAAATGGAGCGGATCCACATCGAGAAGGTGCTGCAGCGCAGCGGCGGAAATGTCACGGACGCCGCCCAGATTCTCGGGCTGGCCCGCCGGACCCTCTACGACCGCCTCAAGGCCCTGGGCATCGCCACCGGGAAAGACTGAGCGGAACCCCGCACTGGAGGTGCGGGATTCCGCTCAGGTGGACCGTGCGCCGCTCGTGCAGGTCTGCGTAATTGGGTGAATTACTATAAATTAACCACAAGGTCGGGAATGGCTCGACCCTTGCTCGACCTTGTCTGATCCCCGGCCCGTCCCGGGGCCGGATGGTGCTCAATCCATCCGGAATGCGCCCTGAGCTGGCTCCAGGGCGACCCAGCCATAGGGAGGCACGCGTCATGATCAAGCCATTCAGGAACCTGCTTCTGGCCCTGGCGGCCGCGACCTGCGCCCTGGTCACGGCTGGAGACGACCCCACGCCGCTCTTCAAGCGGAAGATCGCAATCCATCCCGCCCCCATGCTTGAAGATGTGAGTGGCCGGGAATACAAATTCCTCGTGGATCCCGCCAAGGCCAAGGGCACGCCGGCGGAGGCCTTCAAGGCGGTCTGGACCCGGGTGAAGGCCGCCGCCGCCAAGGAAGGCTTCACGGTCACCGAGAAGGAGAAGGCTCCGCTCAAGGTCGAGATGACCACGAAGGAGTACCTGGACACGGCCGATCAGGCCCTCTGGAAGCGGGGCTACCTCATCCGCATCACCACCAAATACAAGGCCGGCATCGCCGATGCGAACGGCAAGGTGACCGTGAAGGCCATCCATGAGGAGGTGGCCAAAACCTTGGCCGCGCCCCTGGAAGTGGTGGGGGTCAAGGGTGAGCAGGAGTGCCAGGACAATGTCGGCTCCGGCCCCAAAGGCCAGCTCGTCGGCTACATCGAGAAGGGCGCCAGTTTCTCGGTGCCGCTGGACGACCTCGGGAGCCTCACCCTGGGCGATTTCGGGAAGTACATGCCTGAGCTCCTGAAGCTCGGCCTGCCGGCGGGGACGCGCCTGATTTCGAGCAAGGCCTACTCCTACCGCGTCCGCCCAGGCTATGTGGTATTGCCGGGAACCGAGCCCTGCGGCGTCTCCATGGAAGGCTGGGCGATGAAGGAGGACGGCCCGATCTTCCTCTACGACTTTTCCTACGGCTACGAAGACCTGACGCTCTACGAGAGCCCTGAGACCCACCTCCAGGGCGAGCGGTTCCTGAGCAAGGTCCTGCGCGGCGAGCTGGCCGGCCTGGCGCTTGCCGATGACGGCAAGTGGGGCGGCTCCAAGGTGCGCGTCCTCATGAAGCGGCCCATCGGCCAGTAGCCAAGGGCCCCCAATCACCCCTTTCGAAGGAGAACCCCCGCGATGCGAATGTCGCTCACCCCGTCTCTGCTGCGGACCGCCCTGGTCTGCACCTTCCTCCCCGCCTTCGGCGGTCAGGATCCCGACCTTCTGGACAAGCAGTACGGCACCCTCCAGCAGCCCGCCTACATCAAGCACTACGAGGCGGATAAGGGCGGGAAAGTCCTGTTGAACCCCTACCTCCAGGTGGCCACGAAGGACCACCCCGGCATCCTGGATCCCAAGCACGCGCCGTACAACTGGGTGATTGATGCGGAAGGCCGTGTGGGCATCATCCAGGAAGCTGCCCATCCCCTGGGTCGCACCTACGAGAAGGGCTTCTACCGGCCCGAGGACAAGTCCAAGCGCAAGCCCGGCACCACGGAGAACTACGGGCATGTCTCGGCCCTGGCGGGCGGCATGGGTCGCATCAGTGGCGAGATCCTCTACGACAAGGGCACGAACACCTTCACGGTGAACAACAAGTCGGGCCGATATTCCAAGAACAACGCGGACCGCACCCCCGAGCAGCTGGTGAATGCCGCCGCGCTGATCCGCGAGGTGGTGGATCCGGGTTCCGCCACCTGGGGTCCGGTGTTCTACCTGCTCGAATACGCTCCCGAGGACATCCGGGAGGAAAGCCTGAAACGGCCCGATGTGGCCTATGACGATGCGGCCAAGAAGAGCCGGCCGCACCTCACCGTGATGCCCGCGGCACCAGCGGCTCCCAAGGCGGCCAAGCCCGCAGTCAAAGCAGAAGAGGCCGAAGCCAAGCCCGCCGTCGCCGCATCCAAGGCCCCCGCGCCCAAGGCCGAGCCCGTGAAGGGGAAGAAGGCCAAGAAGCCCAAGGCAGCCAACAACGACGATCCGTCCTGAGGCATGTCCCGACCGCGCCTTCCAACCATTCCATGGAGTTGAGCAGAGATGAGAAAGACACCGCTAGAAAAGACCGTTGCCACCCTGTTCGGACTGGGCCTGGCCCTTTCCACGAGCTGGGGGCTGAGCGCCCTTCCCCTGTCCGGTGCCGAACCTGGGCCCGGGGTAACCCCGCAGGTCTCCGTACTCAAGGGGGAGAAGAACTTCTTCACGGGCTATGACACCCACAATGTGGATGGCACGGTCAACGCCGTGATCGAGATCCCCGCGGGCACCACGGCCAAATACGAAGTCAGCATCAAGACCGGCCTCATCGAGCTGGAGCAGAAGAACGGCGCCCCCCGATTCGTCCAGTACTTGGGCTATCCCTGCAACTACGGCAACATCCCCCGCACCATCCTCTCCAAGCAGAAGGGCGGGGATGGCGATCCCGTGGATGTCCTCGTGCTCGGTCCCGCGATCCCCACCGGATCCGTGGTGAAGACGCGCCCCATCGGGATCCTCAGCCTCGTCGACGGCGGCGAGATTGACGACAAGGTCATTCTCGTCCCGGAAGGGAGCCCCTTCGCCAGCTGCAAGAGTGTGGACGAGCTGGACGCGAAATTCCCCGGGGCGACCACGATCCTGAAAACCTGGTTCACCTCGTACAAAGGGCGGGACAAGAAGGGCAACCTGATCCTGAGTTCACCCGGTTTCAAGGGGCGTGCCGAGGCCATCCGGCTCATCGGGGACGCGGCCCTCGACTACGAGCGCTCCGTGGTCACCGAGGCCGACAAGCGGACCCTGGACGAGAAGGGCAACCCCCGCCTGTACCGCTGGGCCGGCGCCAAGAACCTGGGCGAGTGATCGCCGCCTCACCAGGAGTCCCCATGTCAGTCACCCATTGGCTCATGCCCATCGCCCTGGTCAGTCCCGTCCTGGTGGCCCAGGACACCCGGGAGGTCGAGGCCTTCGTGAAGGAGGCCGTCAGCTACGCCAAGGCTAATTCCCGTGACGCCTTCCTGAACGAAGTGTCGCGCCCCACCGGGCGGTTCAATGTCCAGAAGACGAAGCGGCTCTACCTCACGGTCTACGATCTCGATGGCAAGGTCATTGGCCACGGCAAGAAGACCCAGGAAGTCGGCGGCAACCAGTTCGCCGCCAAGGACAAATCCGGGAAGCTCTACATCCAGGAGCGGATCGGCCTCGCCCGCAAGAAGGGCGGTGGCTGGGTCGAGGAGACGAAGATCAATCCCGCCAACATGCAGACCCAGGTGAAGCGGACCTTGGTCGCTTTCCAGAGCGGTATGGTCATCTGCTGCGGCATGTACGAAGGTTAGCCCGGTCCTCCAGCCAGGCTGATCACCGGGGGGAGCGTGTTTATCGCTCCCCCCTTCCAGTTGGAGGCCCGAGTGCTCCGTTCCCTGCTGCTCACCTTGACCCTCTGCCTCACCCTCGGCGCCCAGGACACCGTGGTCGTATTCCTCCGGCACGCGGAGAAGGCCCACCGGGGCGACACCGCCGTGCTATCGGCCCAGGGCCGCCGCCGCGCTGAAGCGCTTCCCGGCGACCTGGCTGCCTATCATCCGACGGCCCTGTTCGCCTCGAACCTGATCCGCACCCAGCAGACCTTGGCACCCCTCTCGAAGCGGCTCGGCCTTCCGATCCGGGTCTACACGCGGGGAAGCGAGGGCGCGCTCGGCCGGCACCTCCTCATCCAGCATCCGGGCCAGGTCATAGTGGTCTGCGGCCATTCGGACACCCTGACGGATCTGGTGAGCGCCCTGGGGTACCCGGACACCTTTCCGGAGGTCGCGGGATTTGACCGCTTCTGGGTGCTCCGGGTCAAACCCGGCGACGGAACGCCAAGCCTGGAGGAATGTCGACAGCGGCCCCTGCCCCCGGACCCAGCGCCCGCCCAGGAGGCCAAGCCGTGAGGCCGGCGGTCGCAGTCCTTCTGCTGGCCACGGGCCTGCCTCTGCTGCCCTGGGGACCAGAAGGCCATCGATTGGCTGCGGCGGCCTCTCTCTCCAGCCTGCCGCCTGGCCTCCGGAGTTGGTACACCGGGAGGGAGCCAGAATTTCTCCTGGCGGCCTTGGAACCAGATCTCTGGAAAGACCAGGATCCCGCTGAAGTCGGCCGCCATCGGATCTACAGCGAAACCTACGGGGGCGCCACCCGGGTGCCGCTGACCATCGCGGAAGCCCGCACCCAGGTGGGTGCCTGGGCCTTCGAGCAGAGCGGTCAACTCCCATGGGTGATCGCCGAGCGGTACGCCCTCCTCGTAAAAGCCTTCCGGTCGAGGCGACTCGAAGCGGTGGTGACGGCCAGCGGCTGGCTTTGCCATTATGTCGCCGATGCCCAGGTGCCCCTCCACACCACCCGGAACCGGAACGGCAAGCTGACCGGGCAGAAGGGCGTGCACCGGCGCTGGGAGATCGATCTGTTGCGCCAGGGTGTCGAGAACCTCCCCGATCCCCGTCTGGCCGTGGCGCCAGCGGATCTTCACCGTGCCGTGTCCAGTTGGGTGGTCGAGAGCCACGCCCTCGTGCAGACCCTGCTGGCGGCGGACTCGGCGACCCCCCGGCACGGACTCCGAGGGACCGCGTCGGCCGAAGAAGGCCCATGGCACGAACAGAAGGCGGTGGCCGAGCGCCAGCTCCGGCGATCTGGCGAACGCACCGGCGACCTCTTACTGGCAGCCTGGGTGGAGGCTGGGCGCCCTTCGCCACGCTGATACCGATCCAGGGGCCCGCCCTTTCCGCGAGCGGAACCCCGCATGGGGTGTGCGAGATTCCGCGCAAAGCCGAGGCCGCAGTGCGGATGCCAATGTCCTATCTAAAGGTAATCAAAGAAATTAACCTTCTGGTAGAGAATGGCTCGGGGCTTGCTGTTGAGGAATTGGCCCCGGGTCCACGCCAGGGGCGACACATCTACTCCCCCACCGGCAGGCCCGCGTGACCTGCGTTCAAGCTCACCTAGGAGCGAACCCATGAAAGCTCTCCTCTCCCCCCTGGCCCTGGCCCTGATGGCCGGCCCGCTCTTCGCCCAGACATCGGCGGATACGGACCAGCGCCTGTCCGATCTTGAGAAGAAGATCGAAAAGCTGACGAAGCTCGAGACCAGGAAGGACGACGCCAAGGACAGCGGATTCACCGTGAAGTTCGGTGGCCGCTTCCACCTCGATTCCGTCTTCTTCAATGGCAACGAAAACCGTCTGGCGAACGGCACCCAGCTGCGCCGCGCCCGCATCAGCTTCAAGGCCACCTTCGGGAAGAACTGGCTGGGCGAAGGCGACTACGACTTCGCCGACAGCACCGCGTCCATCAAGGACATGTGGATTGGCTACCAGGGCTTCAAGAACACGCTGATCCAGGTGGGCCAGTTCAAGGCCCCCTTCGGTTTCGACACCCTCAGTTCCTCGAACGCGATCTGGTTCACGGAGCGCTCGTACAGCGATGTCTGGACACCGGACCGGCATGTGGGCGTCGCCTACCAGACCTGGGGCGAGCGCTGGCAGACCAAGCTGAACTTCTTCGGCCAGGCCATTGACGACACGAACAACGCGGGTTCCCTCGACGCCAACGGCTCGGATCAGGGCTGGGGCTACGCCGGCCGGTTCACCTTCGCGCCCGTGCTGGTCTCGGAAACCAAGGCCGTGCACCTGGGCGTGGCCACCACCTACCGCAAGCCCAACGCCGACTACAGCACCACCACGCTCACCCCCCTGGCGAGCCTGCAGTATGTGGTGGATCTCTCCGGCCGGCCCGAGGCGGGGAAGATCAGCAAAGCGAAGTTCCTGAACGCGAAGATCTCGAATGTGGACAACTGGAAGCAGTACGGCGCTGAGCTGGCGGGCGTCTGGGGCCCGTTCTCCTGGCAGGGTGAGTATCAGCAGACCAAGGTCTACCGCCGCGCCGCGGTCGGTACTGGCGCCGCGGCCCTGGCCAGCGTGGTGGATCACAGCTTCGCCACCTACTACGGCCAGGTGTCGTGGGTCTTCGGCGGGCAGCGCACTTATGAGGTCAGCGATGGCCTCTTCGGCAAAGTGGTGCCTTCCAAGAACGGCGCCTGGGAAGTGGTGGCCCGCTACAGCAAGATGGACCAGGACGACCTGACGGCCCTGGATGCGGTGAAGGGCGGCGTGGCGAAGAACATGAGCCTCGGCCTGACCTACTACATGAACAAGAACATCCGCTGGATGATGGACTACACGAAGGTGGACAACAACGAGAACGCCAAGCCCAAGGGCGTCTACGGCGGCATCGTGAACGACGACTTCGCCTTCACCAGCCTCCGCCTGCAGGTGAACTTCTAATCCTGGATCCGGCCTGGAGGGGCCATCCATCGCGGTGGCCCCCTCCGCCCGTCTCCGGGAGGCACGAACTCAACCCATCACCCTCTGGCCTCCGGGATATCCATGAGCAAGGCCGCTCCCCTAGACATGCCCCGTTGGGAATGGCGATCCTTCGCTCCGTCCTTCGACACATTCCGACGGGACCACCCTGAGTTGTTGGTCTCGCCAACGGTCACTTCGCAGGATGTCTGCCTCCTGTGCCGGATGAGCATGCACGATGTCCAGATCCAGCAGGGCGCGGTGCGGCTCAAGTGGCGCAAGGAAACGGGACCCGGCGGCTTGGAACTGTGGGATCCGGTCCTCTCCGCCGCCTTTCCCTGCCCGGCAGCGGTGGTGGCACGACTCTTCGAGGCCTGGGGCCTCCCGACCCCGAAGCTGGACCGATCCGAGTACACCCAAGAGCAGTTCCTGGAAACCGTCCGACAGCACACCCCCGAGGTCCGTGCCGTCAGCATCTTGAAGCAATCCGAAATGTTTCAACTGGATGGCGTCAGCGGCGAATTCGACCGATTGACAATCCGCCACGCCAGGGTCGAGTGCCTTTCCGTGGAGCACGAAGATCCTGGCCTGACCCTCCAGGTCATCGCCCGCCTGGGACTCCGAGCGCGAGGCAACACCAGTTACCCGCAGGGACTCAAAGACGCCCTGCGAATCCACCCCATCCCCAGACACTGAATCGGAGCCTCGACATGGCCAAGGAAATCGAACGGAAGTACCTCGTCAACCTCGCCGCCTGGAAACCCCAGGGCGAAGGCACGCATTTCAAGCAGGGCTACCTGAACTCGCAGAAGGAGCGGGTTGTGCGCGTGCGCATCGAGGGGACGAAGGCCAAACTCACCATCAAGGGCATCACCACGGGCGTCACCCGCGCCGAGTTCGAGTACCTGATCCCCGGGGAGGATGCCGCGATCCTCCTGGACAACCTCTGCGAGCAGCCGCTCATCGACAAGCACCGCCACAAGGAAGTACACGGGGGAAAGACCTGGGAGATTGATGTCTTCCATGGCGAAAACGAAGGCCTGGTGGTGGCCGAGGTGGAGCTGGCCTCCGAAGGCGAGAAGATCATGCTGCCGGACTGGGTCGGCCAGGAGGTATCCAGTGATCCGCGCTACTTCAACTCCAACCTCCTGAAGCACCCCTTCAAGAACTGGACCAAGGCCTAATCCCTCTCCCGCGGGCCACCCCATCGGTGGCCCGCACTTTCAGGTTCCGGCATGAATTCCGAAGCACGACCCGCCAACGCCTCGCCCACCCTCCAGGAGCTCCTGGACATGGAGAAGATGACACTCTCCTCGAAGGTGAGGGAGGCGCAGAGCCCCACCGAACAGTGGATGCGCTACCTGGGATTCCCGGGCGGCATCCTGCTGTTCCTCCTCATCTACTACCTGCCCGCCGGCGCCGGCCTGAGCGCGTCGGCCCAATCCGGCGCGGCCTGCTTCATGCTCGCCCTGGTCTGGTGGGTGACTGAACCCTTCCCGACCTATGTCACCTCTCTCGTCCTGATGTTCCTGCTGCTGGTGACGCGCACCTCGAACGCCAAAGCCATCATGGATGTCCTGGGGATGGAGGTGATTTGGCTGAACCTGCTGGCTTTCATCCTGAGTTCCATGCTGGTGAAGACCCGCCTGGCCAAGCGCATGGCCCTGTGGCTGGTGCTGCGCTTCGGCCACAAGGCCAGCTGGGCCCTGCTGGCCTTCGTCGTCCTGCAGCTGGCCCTCGCGCCGCTCATCCCCGCCACGGCCGCCCGGTGCGTGATGACCCTGCCCCTCATGATCGTGGTCGCCACCATCTATGGCTCCACGGAAGCCACGCCGAACGCCTTTGGCAAGAACATCATGCTGCTCAACCTGGCCTGCATTTCGGTGCTCTCGTCCATCACCATGACCGGCAGCTCGGCCAACCTCATCGCAGTGGGTCTCATCCAGAACATGGGCGGGCACCGGGTCTACTACATGGACTGGATGCGTCTGGGCGCGCCGGTGGCCATCGTCACCATGCTGCTCATGTGGATCCTCGGGCAGAAGCTCCTCTTCCGCATCCGGCCCGAAGACCAGGTTCCCCAGGTGGAGGGCGGGCTTGATCTGGTCCGGGAGCAGTACCGGGCCATGGGCCCCCTGAGCTTCCAGGAGAAGAAGGCCATCGCCATCTTCAGCATGGTGTTGTTCCTATGGATGACCGACATCTTCCACATGCGATGGTTTGGCGTGGAGATCAGCGCGCCCTTCGCCGCACTGCTGGGGGCGGTGATCGTGCTCTTCCCCCGTTGGGGCATCCTGTCCTGGGCCGAGGCGGACATTCCGTGGCACCTGTTGATCTTCAGCGCGGGCGCCTACGCGGGCGGCCTGGCCCTGGATGACACGGGGGCAGCCGAGTGGGGCGTCCGGATGCTCTTCGGGGGGATGAACCTCCAGGGGGTGCCCTTCGGGATCACCTACACCGTGGTGATCTCCGTGATGATGTACAGCCACCTGCTCACCACCTCGAAGACCGTCCGTACCCTCATCATGATTCCGATCATCATCACCCTGGCCAAGGCCCTGGGCTGGAATCCGCTGTCGCTGGCCCTTCCTGCCGCCCTCTGCATCGACTGGGTGGTGGGCCTGCCCATCAGCGGCAAGCCGAATGTGATCCTCTTCTCCACCAACCAGTTCACGGTTTCGGACAATTTCAAGTACGGCATGCTCACCTGCACCCTAGGAGTGCTGATCCTGGTGATCTCCGGGGCCACCTGGTTCCACTGGCTGGGCATCACGCCCGCGTTCTGGGCGGTGGCACCATGAGGATCCTTCGGCTTCTTCCCTTCCTGGCGCCCTGCCTGCTGATGGCCACGGACATCCAGTCCTATGTGGTGCGGCTCCACGCCGACGAACAGGGGACTGGCCAGGCCACGGCCACGGTGGTCCTCACGGGCGCAATGCCCGGCACGCTCAGCCTGCCGCTCGGCTTTCCCTCCCCTGAGAATCCGCGGCTGGTGGAAGCGCCAGCCGGCGTGGGCCTGGAATGCGGGCCGCGAAACGGCATGACCACCCTCCGGTTCCACCTGCCCGAGGGCATCCCGGACACGGCCACCCTGCGCGTCGCCTTCGAGGTGAAGCGGGCCATCCAGGAGGTTCAGCTGGGGCCGGGCGAGCGGACCACCCTCCCGGCAAACAGCCGCCTCTTCCGGCATGCCTTCGTGAACTCCCAGGAAACCGCCATCGGGAGCTACCGGTTCGAATTTCTCTTCCCGGAGGACATGATGGCCCAGGCCATCCGCGAGCAACTGCCGAAACTGAAGAAGGCAGAAGTCGGCCCCCGGGTGCTGCTCACCCAGCTGGACGGGCATCAGGCCGCCATCTTGCAGTTCACGGGCCTTCGTCAGGGCGATGACACCTCCATGGTCGTGGAGGTGGTGCCAAGGCGCCGGTCCTTCGGCTGGCTGATCGCCGGCATCGTTCTCGCGGGGCTCTACCTCGTCCACTTCAAAGATCTCGTGTCCAGGAAGCGGTCCTAGCCCGATCCCCACAACCGCGATCAACCCGCAGCCGGCCCCGGCCGCCTTGGAGCGTCATTTGTTCCCACCCCAGTTCACCCCTTTCCTCCTCACCGTCGCCATCAGTTCGCTGATCGGCATCGGCCTGCGCGAATACTACGAGCAGGAAGGAAAGCGGGACACCTTCGGGACGGTCAGGACCTTCATCTTCCTCGGGCTGCTGGGTCACATGCTCTACCGGATCCCGGTCATCGGCCCCTACGCCTTCCTGGTGGGCATGGTGGTGGTGGGCCCCTTCCTCCTGATCTACTACAACCACAAGGTCAGCCAGCAGAAAAGTCCTGGTCTCATCGGCGTGCTCATCGCCCTCCTCACCTACAGCGTGGGCCCGGTGGTGATCCACGAGCCGCACTGGTACCTCGTCGCCTTCGCTGTCACCATTCTCTTCGTGCTGCATTCCAAGGGCCGCATCCGGCAGTTCACGGACCGGCTGGAAACTGGCGAAGTCGTGACCGCCTGCAAATTCCTGGCGATCGCCGGCGTCATCCTGCCCCTGATCCCGGCGGTACCGCCCACGGATGGCCTGGGCGGAAAGATCTTTGCCGTGCTTCCCGTCGGACCGCATCAGATCTGGATGGCCGTGGTGGTGACCACCGCCATCTCCTACTTCGGCTATGTGTTGCAGACCTACCTCTACCCCAAGAAGGGCCTGCTGCTGACGGGCCTGATCGGGGGGCTCTATTCCAGCACCATGACGGTCCTGGTGATCTCCAAGAAGACCCGTGCCCACGGCCACCAGGCCCGGGAGGCCGCCGCGGCCATCATGCTGTCCACCCCCACGATGTACCTCCGCATCCTCTTCCTGGTTGCAGCCTTCATGCCCCTGGGTGCCATCCAGCTCGTGCCGCCCTTCCTGATCTTCTCCCTCATGGCCGGTGCCTATGCCTGGTGGCTGCGCCGTGGCGGAGCCCCCGCCACCGATCCAACTGAGGGTGACGAGGTCGTGGAAGTCAAGGAGCGCAACCCGCTTGAGCTGAACGCCGCACTGCTGTTCGCCCTCATGTTCGTCACCGTGTCCCTGGTCACCAAGTTCGTTCTGCTGCGCTTCCAGGAGCTGGGGCTCCGGATGCTCTCCTTCCTCGTGGGCGCTTCCGACATCGTCCCCTTCATCGTGTCAGTCCTGCAGGGGAACCTCGGCATCGGCACGCACCAGATCCTCCAGGCCATCGTCATCGCCACCGCCTCGAACAATGTGATGAAGACCGCCTACACCTTCGCCTTCGGTCACCGCCAGACCGCCCGCCTCACGGCGCTCGGCATGGCGGGGATCGTCGGCCTCTCCTTCCTCTACGCCGCCGTTGCCTTCTAGGCCCGGCGGCATCTTCCCGCCCCTGCCCCCAGGGGCACCCGCCCTGGATGGATCTCCCATCCACCCCTCACTGGAGCAACCCCATGTCCGATGTGTTTGCCAAGAACACTGCCACTTCCGCCGAAGACGCCCTGAAGGTGATTCCCCGCGCCGAGTTCCGGGTCTTCGGGCCTGGCATCATCGAGTTCGTGAAGGAAAAGATGTGGAACGGCAAGACCGTCCTCTTCCAGGCCCGCCGCATGCCGAAGGAGACCTACTTCCTGAGCGCGAAGACGAACGACGCCAATGTGAAGGTGCGCGACGGCCTGCTGGACATCAAGACCAAGGTGGGCGAGACCCCCGAAGGCTATGAGATCTTCCAGCCCCGCGGGAAGTTCCAGTTCCCCGTGAAGAAAGAAGATCTGGCCACCATCCTGTCCCACCTCAAGGTCGAGATGGTCCTGGACAAGGAGGTCTACACCATCGATGAATTCATCGCGATGGCCCGCAAGCACCCCGACCTGGTTCCCGTGGCAGTCGAGAAGATGCGCTACGGATTCACCATTGACGGCATCATCTGCGAGTACGCCCAGGTCTGGTTCAACGGCGCCATGGTGGAATCCGCCTGCGCGGAGAGCGAGAACTACGATGGGATGCGCCAGGTGATCGAGGGCCTCGGCATCTGTGCCATGCCGAACACCAACTACCTGAAGGCGGCCAAGCGCGTCATGGGCATGGAATAGCTTCACCCCACCTCCATGCCCCACCCCGGGGCGGCTTCGGGGGGAGCCGCTCCGGGGCCTGCATAGGGACCCTTCCCCGACGCTTGCCCCTTCCTCCTGTTCCACCGTCCCGGAGTCCCCATGCTTCCACCCCAGGTGGCGCCCTTCCTGCTGACCCTCGCCATCAGCACCCTGATCGGCATCGGTCTGCGGGACTACTACGAGAGCGAAAAGAAGTTCGACACCTTCGGCACAGTTCGGACCTTCGTCTTCCTCGGCATGCTGGGCTTCATGCTCTACCAGATCCCCGGGGTCGGCCAGATCGCGTTCCTGCTGGGCATGGCCGCGGTGGTCCCCTTCCTGCTGGTCTACTACAGCAACAAGGTGCACCAGAAAAAGAGCCCCGGGCTCATCGGTGTGCTCATCGCCCTGCTCACCTACACCACAGGGCCCGTGGCACTCCACCAGCCCCACTGGTTCCTGGTGCTCTTCGGCGTCTCGATCCTGTTCATCCTCCATTCGAAAGGGCGGATCCGCCAATTCACCGACCGGCTGGAGACGGGCGAGGTGGTCACCGCCTGCAAGTTCCTCGCAATCGCCGGAGTGGTGCTGCCGCTGATCCCGAGCCTGCCGCCGACTTCCGGGGCCATGGGCCAGATCTTCACAGTGCTGCCCGTGACCCCCCGGCAGATCTGGATGGCCGTGGTGATCACCACGACCATCTCCTACCTGGGCTATGTGCTCCAGACCTACCTCGTCCCCCGCAAGGGCATGCTGCTGACGGGCCTGATCGGCGGGGTCTACTCCAGCACGGTGGCCGTGCTGGTGCTGGCCAAGAAATCCAAGCGCCACCCCGGGCACGACCAGGAGGCCGCCGCAGCGATCCTGCTGGCGGTCTGCATGATGTACCTGCGCCTCCTGGTGCTGGTCTCCATCTTCCGCATCAGCTCAGCCCTCCAGGTGGGACCGGCGCTGCTGGTGCTTGCGGGCCTGGCCGCCGGGTACGCCTTCTGGATCCGCCGAGACCAGTCAGCGGCAGCGGTCACCCCCATTCCCGAGGCGATGCCCGTGGAAGCTCCTGGCGAAGGCCCCACACCCGCCGAGGGTGAGGAGCCGGCCCTGCACAAGAACCCCCTGGAGATCAATTCGGCCCTCTTCTTCGCCGTCATGTTCGTGGCGGTCTCGCTGGCCACGAAGTACACCCTGCTCTACTACAAGGGCATGGGCCTGCGCATGCTGTCCTTCCTGGTGGGCTGTTCCGACATCACGCCTTTCGTGGTCTCGGTCCTGCAGGGCAACCTGGGCATCGGCACTTCTCAGATCCTGCAGGCCATCATCATCGCCAGCGCCAGCAACAACCTGCTGAAGGTGGCCTATACCTACATGTTCGGAACACGGCACACCGCCAACCTGGCGGCCATGGGGATGATCCCCCTGGCGGTACTCTCGATCCTGTATTCCGTCTTCTTCCTGTGACGCCGCGACCCCATGCCCGACAGAGATGCCATGCCCCACCTCATGCGCCTGATTGTGTTCATGCTGTTGGCGATGGGGGTGGCGCGGGGTGCCGTCCCCACCTTCCGTGTGCTCGCCAAGGGGAGGACACCTTCCTTCGCGAAGGAAGGCCCCCGGCGTCAGGATCTCAGCGGCGCCGTCTGCGTGGATGGAAAGGCCTACCTGGCCTACGACGGAGGGCTCAACTCGGAGCACCCGGAGATCCGGGTGGCCAACCTGGACCGCCTGGAGGAAGCGGGCGTCGTCCTGCCCCGAGTGGTGCAGCAGAAGGACCTGGAGGGCATCACCTTCCAGACGGGCCAGTTCTATGTGCTCTCCAGCCAGGCCCAGGCGGACGAAGACACCGAGTCCTACCGCTTGCTGACCTCCTTCACCCTGGATCCCACCCGGAGGTTCGTCCACCAGGAACGCGCCACCGTCATCCGCGACTTGCTGCTGGAAGGCCTCAAGAGCCTCCCCGACGAGCATTGGTACTCGAGGGTGGCCGCCACCTTCGGCGTAAGGGGCGGACTCAACACCGAGGGCCTCTCCTGGGTTCCGGAGCAGCCGGAGACCCTGGTGATCGGCCTGAGGTCGCCACTGTATGGCCCCGCTTTCGGAGACCCCACCTTCGGCAAGGCCTTCGCCCTGAACCACGGCAAGGCCCTCCTGGCCTTCGTCTCGAAGCCGTTCTCGGATCGGCCCGGGGTGCGGATGCAGCCGATCGACCTGGATGGCCACGGCATCCGGGACATTCAATATGTGCCTGCCCTGGGTGCCTACCTGGTGATCGGCGGACCCGTGGACAAGGCCGCAGGCTACTCCCTCTGGCTGTGCTCGCTGAAGGGGAAGACGGAGCGCATCTGGTTTCCTGAATTCGAAGGGCTGTGCCGCCCCGAAGCCGTTATGCCTGTTCCTGGGACGAACGAGGTCTACCTCTTCAGCGAAGAAGGAGGTGCCCTCTGCGAGGCACCCGCCTACACCTACCTCCGCCTGGCCTTCTCCGTCGGCGAACCCCCAAGACCCCTCTCATCCCATGAGTCAGGGCAAACGGGCACCCCCCGATAGTGCGACGAACGACCCTTCATCCAACCGGAGACATGGCCCCCGATTCACTGGATCATGTCTCCCATGGATAAGCCGGCGGATCACTCCAATCACCCCCAGAATCCCGCTTCATCCGGGAAAGTGCACTCGGATGACGAAACCGGACCGCCTGAAGCGGGTTCGCGCAGCCTTCGCATGCTTTCATCTCGAGAAAACAAATCAGCTATTTACAACCAATGTATCGAACTGCTCGACATGATCAAGTTCGAGCACACCGTGTTCGCCCTGCCCTTTGCTTTCCTGGGGGCGTTGGGGGCCGCTCAGGGAGTGCCGCCGCTGAAGACCATCCTCTGGATCCTGGCGGCGATGGTCGGCGCCCGGACGGCGGCCATGACCTTCAACCGGCTGGTGGACGCGGACCTGGATGCCGAGAACCCGCGGACGGCGGGTCGGGCCCTTCCCGCCGGCCGGGTCTCCAAGGCCGGGGCCATGGCGCTGATGGGCGCCGGCATCATCCTCTTCGGCTTGGCGGCCGGCGCCCTCGGCCCCCTCACCTGGGCCCTGTCGCCGCTGGCGCTGATCATCATCCTCGGCTATTCCCTCTGCAAGCGCTTCACCACTTGGGCCCATGTGGTGCTGGGGCTGTCGCTGGCCGGGGCGCCGCTGGGCGCCTGGATCGCGGTGTCGGGCCGGATCGAGGCCCCGGCCCTGTGGCTGTCGGCCGGCGTACTGGCCTGGACCGCGGGGTTCGACATCCTCTATGCCCTGCAGGATGAGGGCTACGATCGCTCGAAGGGCCTCCACTCCGTACCCGCGCGCCTGGGGACCTCGGGGGCGCTGGCGCTGTCCCGCGCCCTCCACGGGCTGGCCCTGGTGGCCTGGGCCCTGTTCAACCTCCAGATGGGCAGCCATGCCCTGCCCTGGCTCGGTTGGGCGGCGGTTGCGGCCATGCTGGCCCGGGAGCAGTGGCTGGTCCGGGGCGGAGACCTGTCCCGCATCGACCAGGCTTTCTTCACCCTGAACAGTTTTGTGGGGCTCGTGTTTTTCTTGGGCCATGCTTTGGAATGGTGGCTTTCAAAGTCGATGCTGGCTCCGATCTAGATCGTTCGTTGTAAGAAGACGATTCGATCCTCGACGGCTTCCCAGGTATGCTGGGATTCCATGTCCAGCCAACCGCCCGAACGCCGCCGCGCTGTGCGCTCCAGCCGCCCCGATTCCGTGCGGTGGCTCACGGTCATGGTGGTCTTCAGCCACCGCACCTTCCGCTGGTCGCTGACCCGCCAGACGATGCTCTGGGTCCTCGGCTGCGTGGCCGGCTTCTCGGCCCTGGCCATGATCGGCTCCGGTTACGGATTCTGGGCCACCAAGAAGATCATGAGCTTCGGCCGCCTCCAGCAGGAAACCCAGGAACAGCAGCAACTGATCCGGTCTTCCCTGGACCAGGCCCAGGCTCTGGAAGCCGAGGTCGCCACCCTCCGCCAGCAGCACACGGAACTGCTCAAGCTGCTGGACCCCAAGGCTCCGGCCACCTCGCCCCTCCCCGCCCCGCCGAACCAGCCTGATTCGACGCCACCGCCTCCAGGGGCCCGGGAACGGCTCTCCCGGCTGCGCCAGGATCTGGATTACACCGCCAAGCAGGCCGCGGTCGTGCGCGCCCGCATGGCGCCCGTGCTCCGCTCCTGGAGCCACACGCCCTCCATTCCGCCCACGGCCGGCTACATGAGCTCAGGCTTCGGTGTCCGCGTCAGCCCCTTCTCCCGGGGCAACGAGACGGGAGACGGCCTGCTGGGCTACCACTCGGGCATCGACATCAGCAATGTCCTGGACACCCCCATCCAGGCCACGGCGGATGGCGAAGTGGTGGAGGCGGGGTGGATGGATCGCTACGGCTGGGGCGTCCGCGTGCGCCATACGGATGACCAGGAAACCCTCTACGCCCACATGAACCACCTGAATGTGAAAGTCGGGCAGCAGGTCTCCCGGGGAGATATCCTTGGGACCATGGGACGCTCGGGCAATGCGACCGGCGTCCATCTTCATTACGAGGTCCGGCGGAACGGGAAAGCCGTGAATCCCCAACCCTACCTTCGCCTTCAGCGGCAGTGGCTGAAGGCCCTCGGCAAGCCGTCCTGAAGGAGCGCCCCATGGCCGTCTTCCGCAGCAGCAAGTCCAAATCCGAAGCCGCCCCCGCCATCCATTCCCTGCTGGGCAAGGAAGTGACCCTGACCGGCGAGATCCATACCGGTGCTCACAGCCTCCGTGTCGAAGGGGTGGTGGACGGGATCATCCACTCCACCGGCGAGGTGTCCATCGCCCCCAACGGCCTGGTGAAGGGCACCATCTTCGCGAAGCACCTGGTGGTGACCGGCCGCGCCGAAGGCACCATGAAGATCACGGATTGCCTGGAGATCCACGGCACCGGCTTCGTCGAAGGCGATGTGGAAGTGGGCTCCCTCGTCGTCGACGAGGGGGGCACCCTCCAGGGGGTCTGCATCCGCAAGGACCAGACCCGGAATCTGGATGCCGGTACCGGCAGCGGCGTGAATGGCGCGGCCAAGGGTGGGGTCCTGCCCCTCTCCAAGCCCGGGGACAAGGATCTCAAGAAGCTCGAGAGCAAGTACTGATCCGCAGCCCTGGTTCAGCGGAACAGGGGCCCCGGGTCCGAGTTCACGCCGAGGTAGGCATAGGCTGCATCTGTGGCCTTCCGGCCCTGCGGGGTGCGGTCGAGGAATCCCACCTGCATGAGGTAGGGCTCCACCAGATCCTCCAGCGCGCCGTCGTCCTCGCCCAGGGCCGCGGCCAGCGTCCGCAGGCCCACGGGCCCGCCCCGGTGCTTGTGGCACAGGGCCTGGAGGTAGTCCCGGTCCAGGGCGTCGAGGCCCAGGTCGTCCACCTCGTGCAGCTTCAGGCAGGCCTCCGCAGCGGCGGCGGTGATGGTGCCGTCCCCTTTCACTTCCGCATAGTCCCTGCAGCGCCGCAGCAGGCGGTTGCAGATGCGCGGCGTCCCCCGGCTCCGGCGGGCGATGGCCTCGGACCCTTCGGTAGCGAGGTGGATGCCCAGCAGGTCCGCCGACCGGCGGGCAATGATGGCCAGGTCCGCGCGGGTATAGAACTCGAGGCGATGCACCATGCCGAAGCGGTCGTGGAGGGGTTTTGAGATCAATCCGGCCCGGGTGGTGGCCCCCACCATCGTGAAGGGCCTGAGGTCCACCTTCAGGGTCTGGGCGCTGGGGCCCTGCCCGATGAGGATGTCCAGCTTGCGATCCTCCATGGCCGCGTAGAGCATCTCCTCGATGGGGGCGGACAGGCGGTGGATCTCATCGATGAACAGGAACTCGCCGGCCTCCAGGTTGGTGAGGATGGCGGCCAGGTCGCCCTTCTTCTCCAGCGCCGGAGCCTGGATCACCTTGCAGGAGGCGCCCATTTCGTTGGCCAGGACATGGGCCAGGGTGGTCTTCCCCAGGCCCGGAGGCCCGAACAGCAGCACATGATCGAGGACATCCCCGCGCTTCTTCGCGGCCTGCAGGGCGATCTCCAACCTGACTTTAACCTTAGCCTGGCCGATATATTCCTGAAGTCGCTGCGGCCGCAGCGAGTATTCAATGGGGTCCTCCTGGCCGGTGGAGGGATCGAGGTCGGGGTGCCGGTGCATGACCTCTATTCCCTCACGGGACTTCCACTTGTGTCCAGCCGATGGCCGGATAATCTTGGGTTCGCAGCCGAATTTCCCAATCGCCCCTCCCCCCTGACCCCCGCCCGGGAGATGCCGTGGCCCAGCGCTACCAGCTCCTGATTCGAGACCGCCATGGGTTCGAGCGCACCGTGCCGCTCACCCGTTCCGTCACCCTCGGACGCCAGAGCCTCTGCGATGTGGTGCTGTCCGACAACATGATCAGCCGGAACCACCTGCGCCTGGAGTTGAAGGACGACGCCTGGTGGGCCGAAGACCTCCAGACCACCCACGGCAGCTTCTACAAGGACCAGCAGCTGGGGCGCGTGACCTGGGAGCCGGGAACGCCCCTGCGCCTGGCGGACGGGGCCTACACCCTGACCCTGATGCGGACGGACCAGACCAGCTCCGAGCTCCACCTCCAGGCCATTCTCGAAACGGCCCAGCTCCTGGCCCAGGAGATCGACCTTGAGGATCTGCTGGAGCAGTCCCTGGATCGCCTGCTCTCCATTTCTGGCACGGATCGCGGCTTCCTCATGCTCCTGGAGAATGGCGAGCTGACCAGCCGCGTGCAGCGCAATCTGGGCCAGGAGCTGGAGGGCCACATCCAGTTGTCCATGTCGAGCGTCCACAAGGTCTTCGAGACCGGCGACCCCGTCTGGATCCTGAATGTCGCCGAGGACCAGTTCCTGCTCAGCCAGCACTCGATCCAGCGGCTGGAGTTGAAGACCATCCTCTGCCTGCCGCTGGTGCTCCAGGGCAAGCGCATCGGCGTGGTCTACCTCGACAGCCGCCGCCCCATCACAGAACCGCCGGACCGGGAGACCTTCGAGGCCATCGTCTCGCTCTGCGCCATCGCCATCGAACGCACCCGGCTCTCCGAGGAGAACCTTCGGAGCCATGTGCTGGCGACCGTCGGGCAGGTGGCCAGCTCCATCGTCCACGACTTCAAGAATGGCCTGTTCGTGCTGCGCGGACATGCGGATCTTCTGGATCTCTCCACCGACGACACCAAGGTTCGCCACCATTGCCGGAAGATCCTGGAGTGCGTGGACCGCCTCACCCACCTCAGCCAGGATGTGCTGGACTTCGCGAAAATCCGGGAGCCCAACCGGGAGACGGTGGACCTGTTGCCCTTCTTCGAGGGGATCGTCGAACCGATGATGTCGCGGGCTGCGGAGATGGGAGTTGCTCTTCGCGCAGAAGGCCCGCCCTGCCTGATCAAGCTCGATCCCAGCCGGTTCACCCGGGTCATGGAGAACCTCCTGGCCAATGCGCTGGATGCCACCACCGACATGACGGGTGAAGTGCTCGTGTCCTGGACCCAGGTCACCGGCGGCGTCCAGATCCGCGTGCGCGACCGGGGCAAGGGCATCCCCAAGCGCGTGATCAAGCGGATCTTCGAACCCTTCTTCAGCTATGGGAAGAAGAAGGGGACGGGGCTCGGCATGGCCACCGTGAAGAAAATTGTCGAGGAACATGGCGGTACCCTGGAGTTCGTCAGCGAGGAAGGCATGGGTACCGAGGTCATCGTTCTGCTTCCCGACCACCCCATCACCGGTGCGATCAAGGTCTCCGAACAGTCCACGGGTGAGCACCGCAACCTGGGCGCGGGGCCCGCATGACCGGCTTCCGGATCGGCCAGGGCTTCGATGTCCACCGCTTCGCCGCCCCGGAAGAAGGGCGCCCCTTGATGCTCATGGGCTGCGAAGTCCCCCATGATCGCGGCCTCGCCGGGCACAGTGATGCGGATGTGATGATCCACGCCTTGATGGACGCCCTGCTCGGAGCGGCGGGCCTCGGCGACATCGGCCAGCACTTCCCCGATACCGATCCCACCTACCGGGGGGCGGATTCCGCCCTGCTGCTCCGACGCGTGATGGAGGATCTCTCCGAGCGCGGCTGGCGCGTCATGAACGCCGATGTGTGCCTCATCGGTGAACGCCCCAAGATCGGTCCCCACCGAGATCGCATGCGCGAGCGCATTGCGCCGCTGCTCGGCCTCGCCGTCGAAGCCCTGAATGTGAAGGCCACCACGACGGAGAAGCTGGGCTTCACCGGCCGGGGCGAGGGCCTGGCCGCCCAGGCCGTGGTGCTGATCAAGCGGATCTGATTCCAGCGGCTTTAGAGGCCACCGGCGGAGAGCTTCTGTTTCGCCAGCTCCGCCAAAGCCTCGGGCGAGTTGAGGGCGGGCTCTTCAAGGACGGCCTCGAGCAGCTGCCGTTGAAGCTCTCCCAGCCAGGGGCCGCCCCCCCGACCCGCCAGGCGCATGAGGGCCGCGCCGTCCAGGGCAAGCGCCTTCACGGACAGGGGCGGCGCGGCCGCGGCCAGAGCGTCCAGGCGGCTCAAGATGGCCGCGTGGTCCCGTTCCCGGGCTGCCAGGTCCATCCCCTTGGCGCGTTGATCGGCCAGACGAAAGGCCGCCCAGCGCGCCAGGTCGAGGCCATCGTCCGACAGGCGCCGCAGGAAGCGCCGGCAGGCCGCATCGCTCCATTCCGCCAGGGGATGGGCGCCGTGATGCCGCACCAGGGCGAGCACATCCTTCTGCAGCGCCTGGGCGGCCTTCAGGCGCCCCAGGATCCGCGCCGCGACCTCCAGCGACTGGCGCTCGTGATCATGGAAGTGGACCTCGCCGTCCGGCCCGAGGGCGCGTGTGGCCGGCTTGCCGACATCGTGCAGCAGGGCCGCCCAACGCAGCCCGGAGCCCGCCGGCACCAGACGGGCCGTCTCCAGGGTGTGGGTCCACACATCGAAGCGGTGATGACGGTTCTGGCCGCACCCGAGCATGGGCCGGAGCTCGGGCAGCCAGAGGTCCAGCAGCCCCGTCCGGGCGAGGAGGTCCAGCCCTCGGTGGGGTTCCGCCCCGCAGAGCAACTTGGTGAGCTCCGTGCAGACCCGCTCCACGGATACCTTTCGGGCCACGGGGAGCCGTTCCGAAATGGCCTCGAGGGTGGCGATCTCCACTTCGAAGCCCAGCTGAGCCGCAAAGCGGCAGGCCCGCAGCGTGCGCAGCCCGTCCTCCGCGAACCGCTGCAGAGGCGCGCCCACGGCCCGGATGATCCGGGCCTCAAGATCCCGCTGGCCGCCGAAGGGATCGACCAGGTCGCCGCCCCCCACGGGGAGGGCCATGGCGTTGATGGTGAAATCGCGCCGGGAGAGATCCTCGTCCAAGGTGACGCCCAGCCGCACCGAATCGGGATGGCGCCCATCCAGATAATCACCGTCGCTGCGAAAAGTCGTGATCTCGACGGGCCGGTCCTCCAGCAGCACCGTCACCGTGCCGTGCTGAAGGCCGGTGGGGATGGCCCGGAGCCCCGCGGCCTGGGCCCGCGTCATCACGACCCGGGGCAGCAGCTTCGTCGCCAGATCCCAGTCGGCATGAGCTCGCCCCAGCAGCTCATCCCGGACGGCACCCCCCACGACCACCAGCTCCGCCTCAGGCCCCAGGGCCGCCTTCAGGCGCAGCAGGGGCTCCCACATCAGCCGGCGCCTTCGGCCAGCCTGGCCAGGGCCTCGCCCTCCACCCGGCAGGTGAGCCAGGGCCGCATGACTTTGGCCCCATGGGCTTCGTAGAACTCGATGGCCGGCGTGTTCCAGTCCAGCACCTGCCAGACGAAGCGCGTCCAGCCCTCCTTCACCGCCAGGGCTGCGAGGTGCTGCAGCAGGGCCTTGCCGATGCCCTTGCCCCGGAAGGCCGGACGCACGAACAGATCCTCGAGGTAGATGCCAGGCTTCCCCTCCCAGGTGCTGAAGTTCAGGAACCAGAGGGCGAATCCGGCGGGCTCGCCTGCCCACTCGGCCATGGTCACCTTCACCAGGGGATGCTCCGAGAAGGCCCAGCGGTGGAGGTCGGCCTCCGTGGCCACCGCCGCCTCCGGTTCCCGCTCGTACTCCGCCAGTTCGCGGATGTACTGGAGGATCAGCGGGGCGTCAGCGGGAACGGCGGGACGGAGGGTCAGCATGCGTTTATCCTACCCTCATGGACCGCGACACCGCCCTGCGCCTTCATGAGGCCATGCTGCTCACCCGACTCACGGAGGAGCGCCTGGTGAAACTCTTCCGCCAGGGCCAGACCCTCGGGAGCGTCTACCGCAGCCTGGGACAGGAAGCCACGGCCTGCGCCACGGCCCTGGCCCTGGGTCCGGACGATGTCATCGCCCCGATGATCCGCAACTTGGGCTCCATGTTCGTCCGCGGCGTGACGCCGGACGAGATCTTCCTGCAGTACCTGGGCCGCGCCACCAGCCCTTCGGGGGGCCGCGAGCACAACAACCATTTCGGCTCGGTGGCCCGGGGGATCATCGCGCCCACCTCCATGCTCGGGGCCCTCATCCCCGTGATGGCCGGCGTCGCGCTGTCCTTCCGGCAGAAGGGCGAGCGGCGCGTGGCCATGACCTGGATCGGCGATGGAGGCAGCTCCACCGGCGCCTTCTACGAGGGGCTCAATTTCGCCGTGGTGCAGAAGCTTCCCCTGATCGTGGTGGGTGAAGCCAATGGCTACGCCTTTTCCACGCCTCCCGACCGCCAGATGGCCGGCGGCATGTCGCTGCGCGCCCAGGGCGCCTTCACCCTCGCCGTGGACGGCAACGACGCCCCCGCGGTCTACGAAGCCGCCTTCCAGGCCCGGCAGCGCTGCCTGGCGGGCGACGGCCCGGTCTTCCTCGTCTGCGAGACCTTCCGCATGAAGGGGCACGCCGAGCACGACGATCAGCGCTATGTGGATCCACAGCTCCTGGCGGAGTGGGAAGCCAAGGACCCCCTGCCCCGCTTCGTGGCCTGGCTGAACCAGCGAGGTTGGGTTCCCGAGCCCGATCTCGCCACCCGGCTGGAAGCTAAGCTCCTGGCTGCCGCCGAAGCAGCCCTGGAGGCTCCCTGGCCGGATCCCAGTTCTTTGGAATCGGGCCTTTTTTCAGCCTGAAATCACCGTGCCCTGATTCAACCGGGCGCGCGACTTACCCGATAAAGAAGCATCGAGGTGGGTCATGGGCATCGGGAAAATCACAGACAGCCTGAAAATGCGGGGGAAATTCAACCTTCTCCTCGGCATTCAGATTCTCGCCTTGGCCCTGGTGGGCGGTCTCGGGTGGTTCACCGTGGACGAGCTCCAGGCCGGCCAGCGGGATGTGGCCGTCCAGCTGGTGAAGACCGCCACCCTCTCCCGGGTCCTGAACGGCATGAACCTCTTCAGGACGCTCCACACCAGCATGATCGGCGGGGCCGCCGATGCCGACTACATCACGCTCCGCGAAGGAAAGCTGAAGGAATATTCGGACACCCTTCAGAAGGACATGGCCACCCTTCAGACCCTCTCCTGGTCCGGTGATGAACGCGCGCTCCTCGATGAGGCGGTTCAGTCCTTCAAGAAATACGACGCGGCCTTCCCGGCCCTGCTGGCCCAGGCCCGCGCGGATCGGAACCCCAAGACCATTTCCAGTCTGCTGGAAGGGAATGTGGACATCATGCGGACCTCCCGGGACCGGATCCTCAAGCTCCAGAAAGCTTCGGAAGTGGCCGCGGAAGCCGGCATCAAGGACGACGCCCGCCATTCCGCCCTCGGGAAAGCCTGGATTCTGGGCGTCAGCGCCGCCGCCATCCTCCTCGGCGCCTTCATGAGCCGCACCATCGGATCCCAGGTGGGCCAGAAGGCCCAGACCATCGAGACGGTCATGGACGGCCTTGCCAAGGGGGACCTCACCCAGCTTCCCCAGGTCGCGGGCAAGGATGAACTCGCCCAGGTGGCCACGGGACTCCGCCATGTCATCGAGGGCCTCCGCCACGACATCCAGGCCATCGCCCAGTCCGCCGAGGGGACGGCCTCCAGCGCGACGGAGCTGGCCGCCACCACCGAGCAGGTGAACCGCACCACCGAGGAGCTCCGGCGCAGCACGGAACAGGAGCGCCTGGCCATGGAGCGGTCCTCTGCCGCCTTGGAGCAAATGAACGCCAACATCCAGCAGGTCAAGCAGAGCACCCAGCGCGCCGAGGAGCTGGCCTCCCGGTCCCAGGAGGCGGGCCGCCTCGGCCTGACCTCGGTCCAGGAGACCGGCAAGGCCATGGAGGCCATCGAGGAGAGTTCCTCGAAGGTCAGCCGGATCACCACTGTCATCACCGACATCGCCCGCCAGACGAACCTGCTCTCCCTGAACGCAGCCATCGAAGCGGCCAAGGCCGGAACCATGGGCAAGGGCTTCGCCGTGGTGGCCGAGGAAGTGCGGAAGCTGGCCGAGCGCAGCGGCGCCGCCGCCAAGGAGATCACGGCCCTCATCCAAGAGAGCAGCGAGCGCGTCGGCCACGGCACTGCCTCCGTGAAGGAGGCTGCCCGGAGCCTGGAACGCATCGAAGGGAATGTGCGGGACAACGCAGGCCAGCTGAAGGAGATCGCCAGCGCCATGGATGAGCAGGGCCGGGCCAGCGAGGAGGTGGTGCAGGCCATGGGATCTGCCACCCAGATGGTGGAGCGCAATGCCTCCGCTGCCACCGAGCTGTCGGCCACGGTCCAGGAGACGGCCCGGACCACCGAGGAGCTGGCCAACCTCGCCCAGCAGCTGCAGACCCTCACCCACCGCTTCCGGCTTTCATGACGACCGGTCCATCGACAATGCGGCTCTGGTCACATGGTCAGACCGGTAGACTGGTCCGACTATGGGGGATACCGTGTTCGTTCTCGTTCTGAATGCCGGCTCGTCGAGTCTGAAATTCAACCTGTTCGACATGGGGAAGGAAGTCTCCATCGCCGAGGGCATGGCCGAGCGCATCGGCCTCAATGACGCCATCCTCGCCTGCACCATCGACGGGGAGAAGCGGAAGGAGACCCTGGCTCTGCCGACCCACCGGGAGGCCCTGGAGGCCATCCTGGAGCGCCTCCACACCGGCGTCCTGCACGACACGCCCGTCCACGCCGTGGGCCATCGGGTGGTGCATGGCGGTCCCAAATACGGCGATTCCGTGCTGGTGACCGACGAGGTGCTGCGCGACATCGAGGCCTTCGCGATGTACGCCCCGCTCCACAACCCCGCGAACGCCCTGGGCATCCGGGTGGCCAAGGAGACCTTCCCCGATGTGCCCCATGTGGCGGTCTTCGACACGGCCTTCCACCACAACATCCCGGACCATGCCCGCACTTACGGCATCCCCTACGAACTGAGCCAGAAGTACGGCATCCGCCGCTATGGTTTCCATGGCACCAGCCACGCCTTCGTGGCGGCCCGCACCGCCATCCTGCTCTGCCGCCCCCTCCGGGCCCTGAAGATCATCACCTGCCACATCGGCAACGGCACCAGCATTTGCGCCGTGGACCACGGCAAGAGCGTGGACACCAGCATGGGCATGACGCCGCTCCAGGGGGTCATCATGGGCACCCGCTGCGGCACCATCGATCCCAGCGTGGTGGAAATGCTCATGGAATACGAGCACTTGGACTACTCCGCCATCACCGACCTGCTGAACAAGAAATCGGGGCTCCTGGGCATCTCCGGCGTGTCCTCCGACTTCCGCGAGATCGAATTGGCCGCCGAGAGTGGCAATGACCGCGCCCGCCTGGCCCGCGACCTCCTGACCTACAATGTGCGCCAGTTCATCGGATCCTACGCCACCGTCCTGGATGGCGTGGATGCCATCACCTTCACGGCCGGCATCGGCACCCACAGCACCTATGTCCGCGCCAAGGTCTGCAGCAAGCTCGGCTTCCTGGGCGTGAAGCTCGATCCCGAGGCCAACGAGCACGGCACCGGTGAACGGATCATCAGCACCCCGGATTCCCGCGTGGTCGTCACGGTGGTTCCCACCAACGAAGAGCTGATGATCGCGCGTGAGACCGTGCGATAGCCCGTTTCTCGGCTCACGAAAACGGCCCCCATCCGCGGGGGCCGCTTTCATGAAGGACTGAAACGCTACTTGCCCTTGGCCTCCAGGGCCTCGCCCTTGCGCTGCACCCGCTCCCCCCGGCGCTCCTTGCGCTCGCCCTGCCGCTCATTCCGCTCGCCACGGACCTGCTGCCGCGCGCCCTTGGCTTCCTGGGCGGCACCCACGGCTTCACGGCGTTCGCCCTTGCGCTCGAGGGCCTCGCCGGCCTTCACCTTGCCCTGGGCTTCGAGGGCCTCGCCCTTCTTCTCCATGCGGGCACCCTGCCGTTCCTTGCGCTCGCCCCGACGCTCGTTCCGTTCACCGCGCCGCTCCTGACGCTCACCCTTGCGTTCCTGGACCTCGCCCCGGCGCTCGATGCGCTCGCCTTTCCGCTCCACCTGCTGGCCCGTCGGCGGGAGGGCGGGAGCCTGGGCCATGAGGGAGGCGCCGATGAGGCCGGCCGCCACGATGAGAGCCACGCGCTTCGAGGTGTTGGACATGGTGTGCTCCGATGCGGCCTGGCCGCGATGGGGAATCGTCCCGCGGTCCTTCATGCCGCCCTCATGCCATTTTATAAGTATTGGATTTAATTTAATTTAAATAAGGTTTAATGGCTATTTTGTGGATCGTTGCCACATCGTGCGTGGCGAGACGCCACACAGGCTTTTCCCCGGAGGTCCCGACCGCTGACCGGCACCCTCCGACAGCCCGCCGAAGACCGCCTTGGGCACCCCCTAAACGGCCTCAGACTCTGAGCCGTAGGCATTCCATCATCCCGGCAGGTCCGGCGTCTTTCCCATCTGGGGGTTCCATGCAGAAGCGATGGGTCATCATCACCGTGGCCGGAGCCGCCCTGGCGGCCGGCATGTTCTTCACCCTCAAGGGCAGCGACGGCAAGGGCAAGAAGGCCGAGGCCAGCACCCCGTTCCGGTTGGGGAAGGTCCAGGCCGAGGATCTCCAGGTGAGCGTCCGCGAAGTCGGCATGGTGGATCCCCTCACCAAGGTGGATGTGAAATCCACTGTGTCGGGACGCATCGTGGGCCTGAAGGTCCGCGAGGGCGCCACCGTCAAAGCGGGCGAGGTGCTGGCGGAGGTCGAGCCGGATGTGAACCAGGCCCAGACCCTGTCCGATGTGCAGGGCAGCGTCTCCCAGGCCCGGGTGAGCTTCAAGAATGCGGAGCGCGATTTCGCCCAGCAGTCGGCCCTCTTCAAGGAAGGCCTCATCTCGGATCAGGTCTTCCGGTCCGCCCGCACCACGCGGGACCTCGCAGAGGAGACCTACAAGAGCGCCCAGACCCGCTATCAGATTGTGGAAGACCGGGGCATCCCCATCAGCGGCAACGCCTCCACCCAGAAGGCCCGGGTCACGGCCCCCATGAACGGCGTGGTCATCAAGAAGGGGGTGGAACTGGGCGACACCATCACCTCCGGCGTCAGCTCCTTCAATGCGGGAACCGTCGTGTTCACCGTGGCGGACCTGGGCTCGCTCATCGTGAAGGTGAACCTCAACGAGGTGGATATCGCCAAGGTGAAGGTGGGCCAGCCCGTCCGCATCACGCTGGACGCCTATCCCCAGCGGGCCTTCACCGGCAAGGTGCGCTTCGTGGCCCCGGCCGCGGATCTGGTGGAGAAGATCAAGGTCTTCAAGGTCGAGGTGGCCCTGGATGAGCTGACCGAGGCCTTCAAGACCGGCATGAGCGCCAATGTGGAGATCCTCGGCGAGAAGCGCGACAAGGCCGTGAGCGTGCCGCTCGAGGCCCTGCAGCGCCGCGACGGCCAGACCGTGGTCTACCGCCTGAAGGAGAACCTCTCGCCCCAGGATCTCGCCAAGGCCAAGGAGGGCCTCAGCGGCCGCGGCAAGTTCATCTGGCTCTCCGACCACTGGAAGGACTACTTCGAGGTGGTGCCCGTGAAGGCAGGCATCGCCACCCTCGAGCGCGTGGAGATCCTCTCGGGCCTCAAGGCCAACGACCAGGTGAGCCTCGAAGACCCCAGCAAGAAGAAGGTCGAGAAGGATGACGAGAACAACTGATGCTCCGCGGGGGGGCCGCCTGCTCGCTTCGTTCGCGATGTCCCCCCGCACCCCCGCCCTTCGGCCGGCCTCCGCCTCCCTCGGGGCCCTGCTCCACTGAGGAATCGCATGTCCACGATCATCCAGACAGAAGGCCTCACCAAGGTCTACGGCGCCAACGGCACGGCGGTGCACGCCCTGCGTGGCATCGACCTCACCGTGGAGAAGGGCGAGTTCGTGGCCCTCATCGGCCCCTCGGGCTCGGGCAAATCCACCCTCATGGCCATCCTGGGCTGCCTGGACCTGCCCACCGGGGGCAGCTATACCCTGGATGGCCGCCAGGTCCAGGGGCTCTCCGGCGGCGAGCTCGCCCGGATCCGCAACGAGAAGGTCGGCTTCGTTTTTCAGAGCTACAACCTCCTGCCCAAGGCGAGCATCGCCCGCAATGTGGAACTCCCCATGCTCTACGCGGGGGTGGGCCGGAAGGAACGCCGGGAGCGGGCCCTGGTTCTGCTCGAGAAAGTGGGCATCGCGGATAAGGCCGACAAGCTGCCGGGCACCCTCTCCGGCGGACAGAAGCAGCGTGTGGCCGTGGCCCGCGCCCTGGCCAACGAACCCGCCCTCCTGCTGGCGGATGAACCCACCGGCGCGCTGGATTCCAAGACTGGCGCAGAGGTCCTCGATCTCTTCCGGGAGCTTCATCAACAGGGGAATACACTGCTGCTCGTCACCCATGACCCCTCCATCGCCGCCCAGGCCGAACGCCGCGTGGAGATCCGGGACGGACTGATCGCCCAGGCTGAGGGAGCAGCCTAGATGGCGGCCACCGGCGCTTTCCGCGAGCGGCTGCTCGGGGCCTGGGTCGAGATCCGGGAGAACCTCGGCCGCTCCATCCTGCAGGCCCTGGGCGTGCTGCTGGGCGTGGCCTCGGTGCTGGGTGGTTTCTCCATCTCCGACAGCCAGCGCAAGCGCGCCGACCAGATGTACATCAAGATGGGCGGCCTCGACAAACTGAATGTCCAACCCAAGGCGGCCGTGCGCGATGGGCGCCCCACGGCGATGCAGCAGGCCAACCTGGGCCTGCGCGACGCGGACGCCATCGGCGGCGAAGCCCTGAAAGCCGATGCCATCCAGGGCGTGAGTCGGCAGAAGAACGCCCGCTCGCGGGTGGTCTCGGCTTATGCGGACCAGGATCGGCAGATCAGCGGCATCGCCGGCGACTTCGTTCCGACCAATGGCTACGAAGTGGCCCAGGGGCGCGGCTTTTCCAATGCCGAGATGGAAGTGGGCGCCCCGGTCGTCATCCTCGGCACCGAGGCCGCCAGCATCTTCTTCCCCAAGGGCGATGCCCTGGGACAGACCCTGCGCATCGGGGACATTCCCGTCACCGTCATCGGCACCTTCCGGGAGCGTGTCTTCCGCTTCCGGGAAAATCAGCGCAACCAGTTCTGGTGGCGGAACCGCATCATCGCCGTCCCCGCCAACCTGGTGCAGCGCCGCATGAACGGAGACGCCTACCGCCGCGTGGACCGGGTCACCTTCCGCATCCCCGACCTCAATGTCATGGGCGCCTTCTCCAAGCAACTCTCCAACCTGGTGAAGGCCAACCACCGCCTCCAGGAGGACTTCCGGCTGGACGATGTGGCCGCCCGCATCCGCCGTCGCGACAGCCAGGAAAGCGTCTACGACATCATCTTCATGCTCTCGGGCGTGCTGGCCCTGATCGGCGGCGGCATCGTCAATGTGAACATCCAGATGGCCGGCCTCAAGGAGCGTGTGCGCGAAGTGGGCGTGAAGATGGCCATCGGGGCCTCGGGCCGCGAGATATTCAAAGGCTTCATGACCGAGGCCCTGCTGCTCACCGCCCTGGGCGGGCTGGCCGGCCTGGTGCTCGGCGTCGGCTTCTCCTGGATCATCACCAAGAGCATCGGGATTCCGCTCTACATGACCCCGGCCAGCTTCCTCTGGGCCTATGGGCTGGCGGCCGTCTTCGGCTTCCTGTTCGCGCTCTACCCCGCCTGGAAGGCCTCGCGGCTGTCCCCCATGGAGGCCCTCCGTTATGAGTGACGAGACCTTCATCCTCCGTTCCCCCGGCCCTTCCCTGCTGGATGGCGAGGCGCCCGCTCCGGCGGCGCGCACCCGCGGCTTCAGCGCGGGCATGCTCTGGGAGGTGGTCCGCACGGGCCTGGTGGAACTCTGGGCCCACAAAGTCCGCAGCCTGCTCACCCTGACCCTGCTCATGCTCGGCGTCTTCGCCCTGGTGGTCATGACCTCCGTGCTGGACGGCATCATGGACAAGATCAGCACAGGTTTCGCCGGCATGAGCTGGGACGGGACCGTACGCATCACCCAGAAGACCCCCGAGACCGGAGAAGAGCGCAAGCGCTTCAACATGAGCCCCGGGCTGCGCTACGAGGATGTCCCCCGCCTCACGACCCCCCATCCCAAGGTGCTGGCCTTCCTGCCCCGGGCCCAGCGCACCTCGTCCGTGCGCATCACCGGAGACACGGAACGCATCTTCGTCACGGGTGTCTCCCCGGACTACGCCGCCTGGATGAACCGACCCATCGGCCTCGGCCGCGGCCTCACCGAGGACGACCAGCGCCGCCGGTCCACCGTGGCCGTGGTGGGCGCCACGCTCGCATCCAAGCTCTTCGGTGGCGGAGATCCCGTGGGCCGCGACCTGGTGGTGGAGGGCGTCCCCTTCCGCATCGTGGGAGTGCAGGCGCCGGGCCAGATCTTCAACGAGGAGAACTACACCGACGCCAACGGCATCCTGATTCCCCTCGAGACCTACATGGACCGCATGGACCCGGCTCACAAGCTGGCCCAGGTCACCGTGAAGCTGCGCCGCACCGAGGACATGGGGGAGGTCTCCGCCATGCTGCTGGGCCGGGTCCGTCAGGCGCACCACGGCATCGAGGACGCGGAGATCGTGGATCTGGACGCCGAGGCCGCCAAGGCCTACCAGAACTTCCTTGAGCAGATGCATGGCTGGCAGGTCGTGCTGCTCAGCCTGGCCGGGACCGTCCTCCTGGTGGGCGGCGTGGGAGTGCTGTCCGTGATGCTCATCAGCTTCAGCGACCGCCGCTTCGAGATCGGCCTCCGCAAGGCCCTGGGGGCCTCCGATCACGAGATCTTCATCCAGTTCCTCCTGGAGGCCGTGGTGCTGGCCGCCATCGGCGCCCTGCTCGGGACCCTCTCCGGCGGTCTGCTCTGCCAGGCGCTTTCCGCTAACTTCCCCTACGGCCTGGTGGTGAACCCCATCGGCCTGATCACCGCCTGGATCGTGGCCCTGGCGCTGGCCCTGGTATTCGGCCTCTACCCCGCCTTCCGCGCCATGCGCCTCAGCCCCATGGAGGCGATGCGCTGAAAGGGGCGTTAGGATCGCTTCATGGCCGATCCCATCCAAGTCACCGCCTCTGTCCGCGTTCCCGGCGACGCGATCCGCTTCAAGGCGGTGCGTGCCGGTGGCGCCGGCGGGCAGAATGTGAACAAGGTGTCTTCCAAGGTCGAACTGCGCATCGACCTCGCCGCCATTGAGGGACTGCCCGAGGACGCGCTGCTCCGCCTCCGCACCTCGCAGCGCAACCGGATGGATGCGGAAGGCCTGTGGATCGTGATCAGTGATCGCACCCGCGATCAGTTGAAGAATCTCGAAGATGCCCGGGAGAAGGCCGCGGAAGCCATCCGGGCAGCCCTGGTGCGCCCCATTCCGAGGCGCGCCACCCGTCCCACGAAGGCCTCGAAGGAACGGCGGCTGGACGCCAAGAAGCGGGCTTCGCACCTCAAACGGCACCGCAGCGGCCCGCTGGAGTAAGCTGGGGCTTCCCTCCGGAGACCCCATGTCCGCGCCCCAGACCTACGCGAATCACCGTCGCTTCGATCCCCTCATGCACTTCATCCTGATCCCGGTCTTCCTGGTCACGGTCGTCGCGACCATCCGGCATCTCTTCAAATTCCCGAGCCTCCATGCCACCTGGGTGGCCGTCCTGGCCATCGCGATCCTGCTGCTGGCCCTGCAGGTGCGCGGGTATGCGCTGAAGGTGCAGGATCGGCTGATCCGCCTGGAGGAGACCCTCAGGATGCAGCGCCTGCTCCCTCCGGGGCTGCAAACCCGCATCCAAGAGCTGACCGTCAAGCAGATGGTGGGCCTCCGCTTCGCCTCGGACGCGGAACTGGCTGATCGTGTCCAGGAAGTCCTCGACCAGAACCTGAGCGGAGAAGCCGTCAAGAAGCGCATCCAGACCTGGCGGCCTGATTCGTTCCGGGTCTGAAGGCCCCTCCGCCTAGCTTTCGCGCAGCAGCTCCTCGCGGATGACTTCCGCAATCTGCTTCGCCGCCGTGGAGCCGGCCTCGTCACCCGAGAGCTGCTGGGCCTGCTGCACCCGCCGGGCAATGGAAATGCAGGCTTCGGCGGTCGATCGCTCGATCACTTTGGCGGGTGCCTTGGTACGCATGTTTCCGGGCGGCATGGGTCCTCCGGAGCTGTGGGGGTGTTGGGGAGCAGGTTAGCAGATTCAAAGAATTCGTTTCACAGTACATTGCCGGAAATATCGCTTAGCCTCCTCACCCCGCTTGGACATGCCCATGGCCTTCGAATTCAAACCTGGTGACCGGGTCCGTCTCACCCGCGTGGGTGTGACCTTTTATGGCGGTGCTTGGCCGCACTTCATCCCGCAGGGCCAGGGCGGAGGAACCCCCGGCACCGTGCTGGCCGCCGAGGACCGCCCCCACAAGCCCGGTGCTGCCCCCAGGCCGTACTACATTCGCTGGGACAATGGCGTGGAGAACAGCTACCGGATCGAAGACATCGAAGCCGCCGCGCCCTCCGCAGAACCAGAGGGCGAGTCTGCCGGCAATGTCGTGCCCTTCAGGCGCAAGCCCTGAGCCGTCTGTGATCGAAGGGCCTGCGCCTGGCAAGTCGGACAGTGCCCCCGGCAGGTCCAGGAACAGACAGGGCGGGGCGTCTGAGCCGCAGCATCCACAGGCATGTTCTTAAGATACGCCGAACGCTGCGCCCTCATTGCCCTTTGCCTTCGCATCAGCCTGACGATCGAGCCGTCCAAGCACCCCACGCCAATCGAACGGCATCCGGCGCTGTCCGTCGAGGGTCCCGCTGCGGGGGTTTGAGAGGGAGCGCCTACCCACTCGGGCGGTCCCACTCGCAGATTCGAATCCCGAAGGGATTCATTCCAGTAAAAAGGCCCCCGCACGCGGGGGCCTTTTTACTGGAGCCAACTACAGGATTCGAACCTGCGACCTGCTGATTACGAATCAATGTGTCAGATATTTTGCCATTTTCGTTCACCTTCGATCATGTACTTTTATTTATCATAATAACAATACTTACAAACTGCAAGTTTCTACTCCTTGCACGATGACTTACGCTCGCTTACATTCTACTTCGATCAATTATGCTCGCTATATGCTCGCTTGCGAGCCGAGCTGGGAACGATGAATGGGGGGGCGGGATGGCAGGCAAGAAGGTAGAACCCGAGAAGGAAAAGCTCACAACCGCCCGCGTCCAGCGGCTGAAAAAGCCTGGGTACTTCTGGGACAGTGAGTTACCGGGCTTCTGCGTCCGAGTGAACCCGGGCGGGTCCAAGGTCTACCTGGCCCGCTACCGGAATGACATGGGCCAGCAGAAATGGGCCAAGGTAGGGAAGCACCCGGTAAACACGGCTGACGAGGCCCGGATCCAGGCCAAGAGCATCCTTGGGGATTCGGCCAAGGGGTTGGACCCTGCGGAGACCAGGGACAAGAAGCGCGAGGCCGTCACCGTTCAGAAACTGGTGGACCAATTCACGGAAGAGCATGTGTCCACCAAGAAGCCCGCCACTGTGCGGAACTACACCAGCCAGCTAAAGAAATTTGTCCTGCCAGTTCTAGGCACGCGGGCCGTGGCGAACATCACCACGGCGGATGTGTCAGCGGCCTTGAACAAGCTGCGGAAGACCAAAACCCAGTGGAACCGTGTTTACGCCCTACTCTCCAAGCTCTTCAACATGGCGGAGCGCTGGGGCCATCGGCCCCCAGGATCGAATCCCTGCCGTGGGCTGGACAAGTTCAAGGAGGAACCCCGGGATCGGTTCCTGACCGATGCGGAACTCATGGCCGTGGGCGAGGCTCTGGACACAGAACAGGCCACAGCCGAGCAGAAACTCAAACTTCAGCGGCAGGGCAAGAAGGAAGCGGCCCGTGCCATCGATGCGGAGTACATCCAGGCCATTCTTGCCATCAAGTTCCTTCTCTTCTCTGGCAGGCGGAAGTCGGAGGCGTTGACTCTGAGGTGGAGCGCCGTGGACATGGATGCCCGAACTATCAGGCTTGAGACCAAAACTGGCGGTCTGACGGTAGACATCAACGACCAAATGCTGGAGGTCCTCCAGGCGGCACTGGCGCACCGAATCCTAGGCAACCCCTATGTGTTCCCAGGCAGGCCTGAGAAACCCAAGCCCGGCGAGAAAAAGCCCGAGCCAAAGCCCTGGGTCAATCTGATGAAACCCTGGGAGCGGATCCTGGAGACCGCTGGGGTTTGGAAGAAGGGCGGCAACGACATCATCAAACCCACGATCCACGACATCCGCCGAACCTTTGGGACGGTGGGAGCCGGTGATGTGGAGTTGCCCCATGAAACGATTGGCAAGGTGCTAGGCCACAAGCAGACCAGCACAACCGCCATTTACGCCCGGCTCGCAGGCAAGAAGCGAGCGGAGGCCAGCGCAAAGATCGGCTCCGCGATGGCCAAGAAACTCAATAAGCAAGCCTGACCACCACAAACCCACTACCCCTCAGCATGGGGTTCATGCCATCTATCACCCCTTTTCATGGAGACACCATGACCACTAGCACCATCACCCCCTCCACCCTTGATCTGCGGGACGAACTCAACCGCGTGGCCTCGTCCGTTGATGCCGTGGCCAACCTCCTCCTCGGTGCCATCGAGGACGGCAAGGAGCCATCACGCGAGGAGGTGAGCGATGCCATCACGCTCCTGGACCTGGTAGCACGGCAGGCACGGGCTGCCGCGTGACCACCACCAAGCCAACAGGTATCGAGCGGGCCGTGGATGCACTCATCGCGGCCCACAAGGTATATCTGGCATCTGGAGCCCCGCCAAATGCACGGCTTGGGTTCCGGCAACACAAGGGGTTCACGCGCCAGGATGCGGAACGGCAGGTTCGGGACATCGTTGAGCGGTTCCAGGAATCCGAGGAAGGCCACCAGAACGAGAAGATCAAATCCAGCCTCCGCGCTCTCCTGGAGGCCATCGACGGTTTGCCAGACGAGGCTATCCAAAGGATCGAGTGGATCCGGCTGAGAGGGCCAGCAGCTACGGGTCACCACCTGGGCCCCATACCCCTTGCAGTTCCGCTTCTCCGGGGGGCCACTGATCGCGCACTCAAGGAACGGTGGGACAAGGTGCGAAAGACTGGAACCCATGGCCCTCCTCAATGGGGGTTGAAAGAGAATCCGACTGCGATGGAGGTCATGTGTAGCAGCCTGTGGCTACTTCACTACGATTGGGCCGGAGTGCCTACGCCACCCAGGAGCCATCCGGGCGGGGGCGGCCTGGTCCATGAAGCGGAGTATGGCCCCTGGGAAACGATGTTGCTCGGGTGCCTTGAGGCCATCGGACTCCCGGGGGCCATGGAGGGCGACATCCGGCGCAACATCTTGAGGGCCGTCCATCGAGAGCTTGCTCGGCCTGCCGGAGAGCGGGTTGTGAAGCGGAAGCCCGGCAGGAAGGCAAAGCCGCGACAATAAGAGCCAATGCTGACGCAGATTTGGGCCATTGAATGACCCGTGCGAACGCACGAACTGCCATAGCAAACCTGCGTAGTTAGTGCCCGATCCAACACTGATGCTCCCTCTTGAGCGCGGTTAGCGCCGCTGACTCAAGGGGGATTCTTATGAACTACGAAGCACTGTTAACCCGACGCGAGGCCGCGTCCTTCCTTGCCATTAGCCCACGGACGCTGGAGCTTTGGGCCATCCGTGGAGGTGGCCCCGCCTTCGTTAAGGTTGGCCACCTCTGCCGGTACCGGATGGCAGACCTCCAAGCGTGGACCGAGGCCCGTACTCGTCAGCACACTCGGGACACCCCCTCTGGGGGGGTGGAGTGATGTGCGAACAGCAACGCGACACCTTCAGCTGCGGCCCAGCGATCCCCGTCCCTCAGTTCCGGGTTAGCACCCCGGATGGCGTGGTCTTACTCCTGCCATCTGAGCTGCGAATCGTCATGGATGAAGGTCGCGATTGGCTTGATGGCCTCGGCCAAGGGGGAACCCATGGGGAAAATTGATTTCAAGCACATCGCGCGCGAGGCACTGGACCAGTCCCTACCCCTACTGATGGAGTTCCTGCCTGGTGGCCGCATCCAGGGCCAGGAGTACATCGTCAGAAACCCAACCCGCAAGGACCGGAGGGCGGGGAGCTTCAGCATCAACCTCATGACGGGGCGTTGGTGCGAGTTCGCTACCGGGGAGCGGGGTGGAGACCTCATCTCCCTAGTGGCCTACATCAAAGTGCTTCCTCAAGGCGAGGCGGCCCGTGAACTGGCCCGCATGATGTGGGGTAAAAATGCAGCCCACTGAGCCCAGCCTCATCATGCCCGCCCGCAAGGGTGCCCCATCCCTGCCGCTCTCATGGCCCCGCCTCGGGAAACCGTCCTCTGTGTCTGTCTACAGGAACGATGCGGGTTTCCCCCTTTTCGCTGTGCTGAGGTTCGACCCTCCAGGCGGGCACAAGATCATCCGCCCGGCCACTCTATGGCAGATCCCAGATGGAACGATGGCATGGCAGCTCAAGGCGGCCCCTGCCCCGCGTGCCATCTACAACCTGCACAAACTGGCCAAAAACTCGAAGGCCCCCGTCCTGGTTGTCGAGGGTGAGAAGGCCGCCGATGCCGCATCCAAGCATTTTCCCGATTGGGTCGTCACCACCAGTGGGAGCGCCACCAGCGCAACGGCCGCGAACTGGAGCCCGCTGGCGGGCCGTAGGGTGGCCATCTGGCCCGATGCCGACGATCCGGGCCGCAAGTATGCAGAAGAGGTCCACCAGGCCCTCCAGGCCCTGGGAGTGGCCAGCGCGGGCATCGTGGCACTTCCCGATGGTCTGCCGGAGAAGTGGGACTTGGCAGACCTGGAGACCAGCCCGGTTCCTGATCTGGATGCAGAGGCGGCGCTCGCCCTTATCGAAGAGGCCGCCAGAGAGAGGTGCATGGCCAGGGAACACCCCACGCTCCCCCTACCCTCTGCCAATGGCGGAGGTGCTGGACCATGGATCGTGGGAGATGTTCGACGCATGCTGACCGAATCCCCTCCCCCGGTTCGGTGGCTGGTGGAGGGCCTCATCCCCGGTGGCGTGCCGGGTGTTCTGGCGGCGAGGGCCGGGGCCGGGAAGTCCATGACTGCCCTGTCCATCGGCATGGGCCTCGCCTCCGGTCTGGGTGTGATGGGGCGGCCCGTGAGCATGGAGGAAGCCCGTGGCGTCCTCTTCGTGGGCCTTGAGGATGACGAGGCGGAGTTCCATAGGCGGTTAGCCCGGGGCCTTGAGCTCCTGAAAGAAGATCCGGAGTGGACACAGGGCCGTGAGGGTGGCTTGCTCCGGCGGTTGCGCCCTCTGTTCCCGAACCGCACCTCTGGTGAATCCCTCTACCTTGAGGACCAGTGGCGGAACCTGGCAGACATGGCCAGTGCGATCCCCGGCGGCTGCGGACTCATCATTCTGGACACCCTGGCGCGGATGGCCGATGGAGACGAAAACAAAGCCTCAGACATCCGCCCATTCAATGAGGCCGTCTCGGCTCTGGCCCAGGCGACCGGGGCCGCCGTGCTGTCCATTCACCATGTCGGCAAGGGGAACGACGCGCCTTCAGACAAGAAACTCTGGCAACGGCTCCACCCGGAGGCCTTGCGAGGATCCAGCGCGGTGGAGGCTGCGGCCAGGTTCATCATCCAAATGGCCGCCCTGTCGCCCTCAGAGGCCCAGGCCACGGGCCTGGAAGTGGACCGGGCACTTAGGGGCGGGTATGTTGCCCTGCACTTATCCAAGATGAGTGCCTCGGAGAAGGGCGACACCATCCTGCTTGAGCGCAGGCAGGCGGACGAACCCGGAGCGGGGTTCCTCGGCTTGCACCCTGATTCCGAACGGATCCTGACCTTGATCCAGGGGGCCTCCGCCGTCCTCAAACTGACCAAGCGGGACGAGGTATTGCTGGCCATCGCGGAAGCCGGGGGACTGGGGGGCCTGGACCCCAAGGTGGCGGCCCCGTTCATCTGGCCAGACTCAGGGAACCCCAGGGGACAGTGGGACAAATCCCTGCACGCCCTCCGCAAGGCCGGACTCTTGGGGGAGATTCGCCTCACAGACCTTGGCCTGGCCAAGGTGGAGACGCTGGGTTCTGGATCTCCCTTCCCTTCCGGTTCCCTAGGGGGATGGAAGGGAAGGAAGATCACCCCCAACCCGGGCGAATCGTCTTCCGGGCGGAAGATCGAGGATGGCCACATCGAGTCAGAAGGCCCGAAAGCATTGGATCTTCCGGGCGGAAGATGGGGGGCGGAAGAAGCGGAAGATCCGACCTCCTTGGTGGCCGGGGCGATCTTCCACCCGGAAGATGCCCGAGAGGTCGCCTTGTGAGCCGGGTCATGGCCTCCCAAGTCTTTCTCCTGGCCCGGGCGGATGTGAGGTGGAGGGGGGACGGCGAACGCATCTACGGGTCTCCAGCCGAGGCCCTGGACCCGTCTGGGTTGAACATGGCCCGCGACCTCAAATCCGAGCTGATCGCCCTGCTGGGCATAACGGAGGAGCAGAGGGGGACCATCCTGCGTCGGGACCCCAAGGTGGATCTGGAGGGCCTGGCCCGCTACCGCCAATGCCTGGAGATTTGGGAGGAATTTACCCGGCAGGAGCAGGCCATCCTCCAGGGGCGGGCCTTGGGCTTGGTGAATCTGAAGAACCTCGCAGTCATCCGAAGGTTCAGCGGCGGTTTGGTGGGAGCCTGTTGGCAGGAATACAGGGAATGACCCACTCTGCCGGGCAGTCGTCAGTCCTCCTTGGGGAGAGTAGTGGAACCCGACTGCGGCGACGGAGTGTTCTCCGCCTGTGCGAGCCTGGAACCCTTCTCCATCTCGGCCTGGAGCCAGGCTTCCATCCCGTCCTCGACTTCCTGCATCGGATTCGGCAGGTCGGCCCCACCCGAACTCGCGTCGGGCGCGGTCGTGGACTTCGCGCTGGATCGCTGGGTAGACGCGATCAACGGTCCTTCGAAGAACATCGGGTCGTTCGCCGGAACCGATCCTTTCCAGGTGATCTTGCCCATAGCTGTAATCTCCGTCCGATGTGAAACCTTTTGCCTCGTCCTACTTGGGTTGCCCGGTCTTCGGGTCCAGGTAGCACTCGGGGCGCAGCTTCCCCTCAGCGAACAGCTTGGCCATTCGCGCCTTCACCCGCTCGTTTGCCCGGTTGGATCGCTCCACGGCTGAGTTCTCACTGTCTCCAGTAGGCTTCGGCGGCATCTGGGTTTGCGGCGTTTTGGGCATAGCGGCCTCCTTGGCTGGAATCAAATTCATTCCCGTCTCTTTGCTTTGCCGCGTGAATGGACAACGGATGCTTACCCGTGGGTTGGGCATCCTCCCCTTCATCCCTAACTCTGCCCCGGCAGGGTAAAGGCTCATCTTCATTTTCCATTTTACTCTTATTTACTGTGCGGCACTACAGACTTCGCCCCGCCACCCAAGAGTCAAAGAGTGGCGTGCAGACTAACTTTCCAAGCCCTACCATACGGGCATGAAGAAGTGCGTCTGGTGCTACGGCAGGCCCGTCATGGAGGAGGGGTTCCACCACTGCTACCCCTGCCTCCTGGAACTGTCCGAGCGCAACGCCCGATGGTTTGCCTGCGACACCGGGGGACGGTGCCTGGAGTGTCGGAAGCGGCCCCGTGTGGAGGGGAAGTCCAGGTGCAGGCGATGCCTCGGCATGAAGGCAGACAACATGGCCCGCAGGCGATCAGAACTGGCCCAGGAAGGCCGCTGCACCGAATGTGCAACCCACCTCACCCCCGAAGAATCCCGGCGCAATCACGGCCTAAAGCTGAAGGTCTGCGAGGCCTGCCGAGCGAAGAAGAAGGGTTGGCAGAGGGACGCGGCAGAGCGTCGGAGGCACGGCTGGGTTCCGATCCACCGGGCCTGGCATAGGCGGCCCAAGCATGGGCCAATGAGGGTCACCCATCGGGGGGCATGGGTGCCCGCAAGGGCCTTGATGCCATCCAAGGATGTGCGGGGGCGGGTTTATCTCACTCTGGCGAAGCAGCTCGGGGGCGATGTCTAAGAGGCCCAGGTCCCACTACCGCTCGGGGTGACTCGAAAATGCCCTACCCCACCGACTCGTACAAGAATCGCTGGAATCCCGAAAACGCATCCCGGATCTCCTCCACGCTGCCCAGGTCAGCCACGGCATCTGAAATAGCGTCGTGATACTTCAGCCTGAGCAGGGGCGAGAGCTTCTCCTGGTCGAGTTCGTCCACGCCCTGCTTCACATACTGGGCCAGGACGAACTCCAGGAAGGCCCGCTGCTTGTCGGAGTAGCTGTCGTGGATGAGGACCTTGGCCTGGTCGGCACGGGCCTCACGGGTTCGGGGGCTCAGGGCGAAGGCGACATAGGCCAGCACATCGAACAGGTCGCTGTTCTCGGCCTCGATGATCCGCTGCATCTCGGTCATGGTGTCCCGGCCATAGCCCTGGTCCGAAAGTCCAGTCAGGAGGGCCTTCCGGGTATCAGGCTTGCTCCAGATGGCCCTCAGTTCGGCCTCGTTCTTGAAGAAGGCTGGCAGGGCCCCGAACAGATTCTCCAGGAACTGCGCCGCCGACATGGGCCGCCCGTCCGCGCTCCAGAAGGTGGTGGACAGCATGTGCTGGATGGTCCGTTCCTTCCCATCCGCAAGCTTGATGCGGGTCTTTTGCTTCCGCTCAGGCTCCTCCCCCTCGGGCTTGGGATCGGGGGCAGCCCGTTCCACCTGCCGCGATGGGCCTTTCCCGTCTTCTGTTTCAAGCTCCTCCGGCTCCCCGTCCCACTCGGGATCGTTGAAGTGGTGGTGGGCCTGCACGAAGTCGTAGATGGTGAAGTAATCCTTGCCCTCGAAGAGCCGCGTGCCTCGCCCGATGATCTGCTTGAACTCGATCATGGAGTTCACAGGGCGCATGAGGACGATGTTGCGGACATTCCGCGCATCCACCCCGGTCGATAGCTTCTGGGAGGTGGTCAGGATGGTGGGGATGGTCTTTTCGTTGTCCTGGAAGTCGCGCAGGTACTGCTCGCCCAGGGCCCCATCGTTGGCCGTGACCCGGACGCAGTAGAGGGGGTTGGTGCTGCGGCTCACCTGGTTGATGAGATCGCGCACCGCCAGCGCGTGGGGTTGGCTGGCGCAGAACACCAAGGTCTTCTCATCCTGGTGGATCAGGTCCATGAAGAGCCGCACCCGATAGTCTTCGCGCTCCTTGATCTCGATGATCCGGTTGAAGTCCGACTCGGTGTAGCGCTTCCCTTCTTCGGCCACCCCTTCCAGCAGGATGTCGTCCGGCGTGTAGACATATTCGTCCAGCGTGGTGCTGATCTGCTTCACTTTGAAGGGCGTGAGGAAGCCATCGTTGATGCCTTCCTTCAGCGAATAGGCGAACACCGGCTCCCCGAAGTAGGCGTAGGTGTCCACATTGTCCGTGCGCTTGGGTGTAGCCGTGAGGCCCAGCTTCACCGCCGGGGCGAAGTAGTCGAGGATGCTCCGCCAGGTACTCTCGTCCTTGGCCCCGCCCCTGTGGCATTCGTCGATCACGATGAAGTCGAAGAAGTCGGGCGGATACTCCCCGAAGTAGGGCGTGTCACCGGGGCCGCTCATGAAGGTCTGGAAGATGGTGAAGAAGATGCTGCCGTTCTTTGGGACCTTGCCCTTCTTGCGGATCTCATCGGGGGCGATGCGGACCAGCGCGTCCTCCGGGAAGGCCGAGAAGGCGTTGTAGGCTTGGTTCGCCAGGATGTTCCGGTCCGCCAGGAAGAGGATGCGGGGGCGCCGGGTGGGTTCCCCGCTAAGGCTCCACCGGCTCTGGAAGAGCTTCCAGGCGATCTGGAAGGCGATGAAGGTCTTGCCCGTGCCGGTGGCCAGGTTGAGCAGGAGGCGGTCCTTCCCGGCTGCGATGGCTTCCAGGGCCCGCTCGATCGCGATGTCCTGGTAGTAGCGGCCCGGGTGGGAGCCGCCCTTGTCCTCAAAGGGCACGGCGGCGAAGCGGTCCCGCCAGGCATTCGCTTCGGCATAGGTCCAGTCCCAGAGTTCATCAGGGCTGGGGAAGGCGGGCACATCCCCTTCCTGCCCCAGGGCCATGTCCATGCCGTAGATTGCCTGGCCGTTGGTGGCGTAGGTGAAGCGGACCGCCAGCTTGGCGGCGTAGCTCTTGGCCTGGCCCACGCCCTCGGTGTAGGGCTTGTCCCAGGCCTTGGCCTCCACCACGGCCAACTTGGTGTTGCGGTAGACCAGCACATAGTCCGCGATCTCAGCCTTGGCCCGCTGGCCGCCGCCCTGAAGCCGCCCCTGGGTGATCCCGTATTCCCGCAGGATGCGGCTGCCCTCGACCACGCCCCACCCCGCCGCCTTCAGCGCGGGGTCGATGTGCTCAGCTCGGGTTTCGGCTTCGTTCACGGTCTTCGCCCTGTCACAGGTCGCCGTTGAAGGCGCGGTGAAGGAGGGACTGCTTAAGCTCATCCAGGGCTTCTAGCTTCTGAGAGTAGTTACTAGCCAGCTTATCGCATTCATCTTGTAATGCCTGGATGGCTTCCGCTATCTCCAATTGCGTCGCGACCTTTGTTGGGTAAGACACAATCACATCGCCAATTTTGGAGGGAGAAGTGTGTCGGACCTTTACCCCAGAGCCACTTGCGTGAACGGCCGCACGAAGTCCTTTGGTGTTGAAGACATGGAAGAAGAACTCGTTACACCAGGGAACACCTGGATTCCCATTAACAAGCCCCAATCGCTGGTTGTGTAAAAACCTATCAGACGCTGGAACCAGGATAGGGCTGCCCAGCAGGCCAGCGGCCTGTTCTGTCATCGCAATGAGAAGATCGCCTTTGGACAAGATGAAACCATCAGGGACCTCACCAATGTAATACTTCTGCTTCTCACCCCTATCTCGGTAGCCACCAGCCTCGATAAAATTGCCTGGAGTAAGCAAGACATACCTTCCCTCGGACCTGAAGTGCTCCCCTTGGAATGCGAATCCATGTTTGATGCTGCAAAGCTCCGAGAGCGGGGCTGAACGCCATCCTGATTTATTCCCGGACAGCTTGGACTCTCGTTCGCTCTCGAACACCTCATATGCGTTCTGAAGGTTCTTCTCGGCGTTGGCCTTGGCGGTGTCAATGCCCTCGAAAGCTATGTTTAGGATGGTGACGATACGCTGCTGCTCCGAGAATGGTGGGATAGGAAGCTGAAGTGCCTTGATGAATGGGACTTTCACCCCTTGTACCGTGGCTCCGGTTCCCTCCCCAACAATCAGGTGCGCCACTCGCTTGAACCAGTAGTAGAGAAACCGGGTAGAAATTTTGGTCGGGTCATTCGGAATGATTCCACGCAGGTCCTGATTTATCGCAGTGTCCTGCTTAATAATGCAGACCTTCCCCAGGCCAACCCTGGTTGCGATCACCACATTCCCGCTTGGGATTATGTTTGCGGCACTATTCCTAACGGCTTCCTCGGTGATGCTTCGTTCTGTTTCTGTGACGATGTCCGATCGCAGATCCCGCACTGTGGCCCATGGAATCTGCCCCTCGTAATATCTGGCGATTGAAATTGAGGGTGTCCCGCCTCCAACGACTTGGCAGACATCTCCCAAATTCTTCATAGGCCATGGGCTCATGACAACAAACCCCGGATGGTCGCCAGGACCTCGGCGCTCTCTGCATCTAGGGCCGCGATCTCATCGAGGATGTCCTCGGGACTCCGAAGGGTGACTTCCTCGCCACCATTGGGGTTCTTCACCGATAGATCGAATGTGACCTGGTCGAGGGTGTTCATGGGCACGGACCAGGACTTGGGTGAGTCTGCGCGGGTCTTCTGCAAGGCCAGAAACTCAACCAGGTCTTCGTCGTTCAGGGGGTTGGTTTTCCCCATGTTCCGCCCCGGCCGAAGCTGGTAGTACCAGACCTTCTGGGTGGGCGCGCCCTTCTCGAAGAACAACACCACAGTCTTCACGCCCGCGCCCTGGAAGGTGCCGCCAGGGCAGTCTAGGATCGTATGGAGGTTGCACTCCTCCAGCAGCTTCTTCCGCAGGGACACGGAGGCGTTGTCCGTGTTGCTGAGGAAGGTGTTCTTAATGACGATGCCCGCCCGGCCCCCGGCCTTCAGGCTCTTGATGAAGTGCTGGAGGAACAGGTAGGCCGTCTCGCCCGTCCGGATGGGGAAGTTCTGCTGGACCTCCTGGCGCTCCTTCCCCCCGAAGGGCGGATTGGCCAGCACAATGTCGTAGCGGTCCTTCTCCTGGATGTCGGCAAGGTTCTCGGCCAGGGTGTTCGTGTGGATGATGTTTGGGGCCTCGATGCCGTGCAGGATCATGTTCATGATCCCGATGACATAGGCCAGGCTCTTCTTCTCCTTGCCGTAGAAAGTGCGCTTCTGGAGGGTGGTCAGATCCGCCGTGGTGAGCCCATGCTTCTTCTTCAGGAATTCGAAGGACTCGCAGAGGAAGCCCGCGGACCCCAAAGCCGGATCGTAGATGCGCTCCCCGATCTTCGGCTGCACAACCTGGATGATGGCCCGGATTAGCGACCGAGGCGTGTAGTACTCGCCACCGTTGCGCCCGGCATTGCCCATGTTTTTGATCTTCGCCTCGTAGAGGTGGGAGAGTTCGTGCTTCTCCTTCTGAGAGTGGAACCGCAGCTCATCCACCAGATCGATGACCTCGCGCAGGTTGTAGCCGCTATGAATGCGGTTCTTGATCTCACCGAAGATCTCTCCGATCTTGTATTCCGTGGTGTTCGGCCCGCTAGCCTTCTGCTTGAAGGCGTGCAGGTAGGGGAAGAGTTTCAGGTTCACGAAGTCGCGCAGGTCGTCGCCGGTCAGGGCGGCGTTGTGATCCAGCTTTCCGTCCTTGCCCTTCGGTGCCGCCCAAGTCCCCCAGCGGTAGGGCTTGTCGAGGATGAAGGCGTAGGACTTCCCCTCCAGGGCCGCTTCCGTGGCCTTGTCCTGCTCCAAGGCATCGAGATACTTCAGAAACAGCAGCCAAGAGGACTGCTCGGTGTAGTCCAACTCGCTGGTGCACCCCGCGTCCTTGCGCAGGATGTCGTCGATGTTCTTGAAGGTCTGCTCAAACATGGGGCGGGTCACTCCAGGGGCGGAAGCGAGATGTAGCAAGGCGCTGAGTGCATCCGGCGGTAAGAAGAAGCTACCAGGGGCGGAATTGATTGGGCGCTTGGTCAGGGTATCGATTGTTACTGGTTCCCTCGATCACATCGTGCCCATCCACCCTCCATGCACGCATGACCAGGGTGCTTCGTGATGGGCCGGTTCTCTGAACCCTCCTTGATCGACATGTTGAAAAATGCCGTGGAGGACGCGAGAGGCAAGAGCCCGGATTCTTTTCAGAGCCGCGATGAAAGAGGGCTGGATTGTTGACCCCACCCCCCGGGGGGCCTTGGACCCTGCCCCCGGGGGGTCGCAGGCGGGCGTTCCTGAGCCTCTTCTTGCCCCTGCCTAGCCATTCATGGTGGTTCGCTCTGTGAGCGTATAATTCCCCCGTTGGGGCTCTCATGATGGACACAGACCAGAGCACGAACCGGGAAACATATCAGGGCATGAAACCCGATACGGGTTTTCCCTGGGCAATCTTCCTGGTCTTCGGGTTCCCAGTCTGTATCTTCGCCATCCAACTTCTGTCGATGATTCTAGGTGGTCCCTTGGCTGCGGTGGCGGTCATCGCGAGCCTGGTCTATTTATGGCGGTCCACCCGCTAGGCTCCGCCCCAATGGCCCCGCTTCTCAAGTGGTGGCGACCCTGCGGGGTCAGTGGCCATCAAGAATAAAGGTTCGAGACCGGCAAGGAACATTCGATTCTGGCCACCAGCGCTCGCTATACGCTCGCTTTCAGAACAAAGGCCACCAGCGACGGTGGCCTAAGTGTTGTATTGATGGAGCCAACTACAGGATTCGAACCTGCGACCTGCTGATTACGAATCAGCTGCTCTACCAGCTGAGCTAAGTTGGCGCTGGCCTCTCAGTTTGCCCTGGGAGGCCGTGGGAATCAACTACTGGCCGAAGCCGGCGGGCAGCTTCATGCCCAGGTTCTTGACGAGGAAGGCCCACTGGTCGGCGCGTTCAGCGATCTGCTTGGCGGTGGGCTTGCCGGCGCCGTGGCCCGCGTTCGTCTCGATGCGGGTGAGCACAGGGGCCGGGCCAGCCTGATCGGCCTGCAGGGTGGCGATGAACTTGTGGCTGTGGGCAGGCACCACGCGGTCGTCATGGTCGCCGGTGGTCACCAGGGTGGGTGGGTATTTCACGCCGGGCTTCAAGTTGTGCAGCGGGGAATATTTGATGAGGTTGGCGAAGCCCTCGGGGGTGTCGCTGGACATGTAGTCGCTCTTCCACATCCACCCGATGGTGAAGGTGTGGTACCGCAGCATGTCCATGACGCCCACAGCGGGCAGGCAGGCGCCGAAGAGGTCCGGGCGCTGGGTCATGCAGGCGCCCACCAGCAGGCCGCCATTGGAGCCGCCGTGGATGGCGAGCTTGGGCGTGCTGGTGTATTTCTCCTTGATGAGCCACTCGCCCGCGGCGATGAAGTCGTCGAAGACATTCTGTTTCGTCTCCCGCCGGCCCGCTTCCCACCAGGTCTTCCCGTATTCGCTGCCGCCCCGCAGGCAGGCCACGGCATAGACGCCGCCCATCTCCATCCAGACTTGGGCCACGGGCGAGTAGTTGGGGGACTGGGCGATGTTGAAGCCGCCGTAGGCGTAGAGCAGCGTGGGGTTGGTGCCATCCGGCTTCAGCCCCTTCTTGTGGGCCAGGAACATCGGCACCTTCGTCCCGTCCTTGCTGGGGTAGAAGACCTCCTTGACCTCGAAGTCCGTGGGCTTGATGTCCACCTTGGGCTGGCGGAACACGGTGCTCGTCCCCGTCTTCAGGTCGTAGCGGTAGAGGGTGGGCGGCTGGTTGTACGAAGTGAAGGTGTAGAAGGTCTCGGTATCCTGGCGGCGGCCGTTGAAACCGCTGAGGTTGCCCAGGCCGCCGGCCTTGATCTCCTTGAGGAAGCGACCCTTCAGGTCATAGAGCTTCACGATGTTGAGGGCATCGATCTTCCAGGTGACGGCGAAGGTGTTGCCGAAGAGATCCGCCGCCGCGAGGACATCCCGCCCCTTCCCTTCCGGAATGAGGTCCTTCCAGGCCTTCGGCTGCGGATCCTTGAGGTCCACGGCCACGATGCGGTGGCGCGGAGCGCCGGCATCGGTATGCACATAGAAGGTGTCGCCGTCGTTGCCCAGGATGGCGTAGGCGCCATCGTACTGGTTGAACAGGGGAACGACAGGACTGCCGGCCTTCCGGAGATCCTTCAGGAAGACGCGATTCTTCCGCTCGGTGCCCTGGCGCTGGGAGATCACCAGCCAGTGGCCATCGTCGGTCACGGCAGCGCCGAAACCCCAGTCGGGCTGATCGGGGCGCTCGTAAACCACCGCATCCTTCTCGATGGGATCACCCAGCTTGTGGAAGAACAGCTTCTGATTCTTGTAGACGGCGGTGAGGGCCTTCCCCGCCTCCACCTTCGGGTAGTCGGTGTAGTAGAAGCCGCTGCCATCCTTCGCCCAGGCATTCACGCCCAGGCGCCCGGCCGGGAAGGCATCCGGCAGGTCTTCGCCCGTGGCCACCTTGCGCACCTTCCAGGTGCTCACATCAGAGCCGCCCTTGGACAGGCTGTAGGCCACGAAGGCGCCATCCTCGCTGAAGCGCATGCCCCCGAGGGACACGGTGCCGTCCTTGCTCAGGGCGTTGGGATCGAAGAACACCCGACCCTTCTCCTCGAGGCGTTCCGTAAGGTAGACGACGGCCTGGTTCTGGAGTCCCGAGTTGTAGGAATAGATGTAGTACTTTCCGTGCTTGCTGGGTGCGCCGTACTTCTCGTAGTTCCAGAGGTGCGTCATCCGGGTTTCGATGGCCTTCCGCTCCGGAATCTGCGCGAGGTAGGCCTGGGTCACCTTGTTCTGGGCCTCCACCCAGGCGGCGGTCTCGGCGGAGTGATCATCCTCCAGCCAGCGGTAGGGATCGGCCACCTTGGTGCCATGGTAGTCATCCACCACATCGCCCTTGCGGGTGGCGGGATAGGCCAGTGGCGCCTGAGACGGGGGCATCTGACCCACCAGGGCCGTGGCGGCGAGGGCCAGCAGCAGGCAGGTTCGGGGCAGGGATCGCGGCATGGGAAGGCCTCCTGAAGGGCATGGGGGGATGCCCTTCAGAATACCTCGTAACACAAGGTTGGAACAGCCCTTCAGGGCTTCATGCCCAGGTTCTTCACGAGGAAGGCATAGACATCGGCCCGCTCGGCGATGGCCTTGGCGGTGGGCTTGCCGGCCCCGTGGCCCGCACTCGTCTCGATGCGGGTGAGGATGGGCGCCGGACCCGCCTGGGCCGCCTGGAGGGTGGCCGTGAACTTGTGGCTGTGGGCGGGCACCACCCGGTCATCGTGGTCGCCGGTGGTGACGAGGGTCGGCGGATACTTCACGCCCGGCTTGATGGTGTGCAGGGGCGAATATTTCATGAGGGTGTCGAAGCCCTCCTTCGTCTCGCTGCTGCCGTAGTCGCTCTTCCAGCCCCAGCCCAGGGTGAACTTGTGGAAGCGCAGCATGTCCATGACGCCGACCTCAGGCACGGCCGCGCCGAAGAGGTCGGGGCGCTGGGTCAGGCAGGCACCCACCAGCAGGCCGCCGTTGCTGCCGCCGTTGATGGCCAATTTCGGCGTGGAGGTGATCTTGTGGGCGATGAGCCACTCAGCGGCCGCGATGAAATCGTCGAAGACATTCTGCTTCTTGTCCTTCCTTCCGGCGTCGTACCACTCCAGGCCGTACTCGCCGCCGCCGCGCAGGTTGGGCATGGCAAAGACTCCGCCCATCTCCAGCCAGACCATCCGGGACACGGAGAACCCGGGCGTGAGCGAGATGTTGAATCCGCCATAGCCGTAGAGCAGCGTGGGGTTCTGGCCGTCGAGCTTGAGCCCCTTCTTGTGCACCAGGAACATGGGGATCTTCGTGCCGTCCTTGCTGGAGTAGAAGACCTGCTTCACCTCGAAGTCCGCGGGTTTGAAGGCCACCTTCGGCGTGCGGAAGACGGAGCTCTTTCCCGTCTTCAGATCCAGACGGTAGATGGTTCCGGGATAGGCGAAGCTGCCGAAGGTGTAGAAGGTCTCGGCATCTTCGCGGCGTCCGCCAAATCCGCCCGCCGTGCCCAGCGCCGGCAGGGCCAGGGTGCCTGTCTTCTTGCCCTTGAGGTCGTAGAACTCCACGGCGGAATGGGCATCCCGCATCCAGGTGGCGACGAAGCGGCCCCCCACCAGCGACACGGATTCCAGCACATCTTTGCCCTTGGCCTGGGGAATGATCTCGGCCCAGGCGGCCGGATCGGCGTGCCCCTTGCGGATGGCCACCAGGCGGTTGCGCGGCGCGCCCTGGTTGGTGGTCACGAAGAAGCGGTCGCCCTCGTTGTCCACCACGCCGTAGGACGCGTCCATGCGGTCCAGGAAGGGCTCCACGGGGCTGCCGGGCCGGGACAGATCCTTGAGGAACACGCTGGTTTCAGGGTTCGTGCCCTTGCTGCCGTAGATGACCAGCCAGCGGCCATCCTCCGTCACGGACCCACCCAGGTACCACTCAGGCTGGTCGGGGCGCTGGTAGATGAGGACATCCTCGCTCTGGGGCGTGCCCAGCTTGTGGAAGCAGAGCATGTGGTTGTTGTTGACGCCGGTGAGCGCCCCGCCCTCCTTGGGGGCCTCGTAGCGGCTGTAGAAGAAGCCGCTGCCATCCTTCAGCCAGGAGGCCCCGCTGGCCTTGGACCAGCGGATCTCATCGGCCAGATCCTGGCCCGTGGCCACATCGCGGACTTTCCAGGTCTGCCAGTCGGAGCCGGCGACGGAGATGGAGTACGCCATGAGTCGGCCATCCTCCGTGAAGCTCGCGCCGCTGAGGGCCACGGTGCCGTCCTTGCTCAGGGCGTTGGGATCGAGCAGCACCCGGCCCTTGGCCTTGGGATCCTCGGTGACGAACAGGACGGACTGGTTCTGGAGCCCGGTGTTGTAGGAGTAGAAATACCGCTTGCCGCGCTTGAAGGGCGCGCTGAACTTCTCGAAGTCCCAAAGGCGGGTGATGCGCTCCTGGATCTTCGCCCGCGCGGGGATCTGCTCCAGGTAGCCGAAGGTCACCTTGTTCTGAGCCTCCACCCAGGCCTTGGTTTCGGCGCTGTTGTCATCCTCAAGCCAGCGGTAGGGATCGGCCACTTTCGTGCCGAAGAAATCCTCCACAACTTCGGCCTTTCGGGTGGCCGGATAGGTCAGGGGAGTCTGGGCGGACAGGGCGGTGGTGATGGCGAGGGCCATGGGAAGAATCCTCATGCGACGAGCCTCCGAGCGGGCAGCCATTTTCACACCAATCCGAATCCGAATCCCAGCCGTGCAAGCCCGGCCGCTTGGTGGTAGGGTGCGTGCAGCCCTGGAGGTCTCTTTGGTCCCGCCATCCAGCAAGAAAGTCTTCGTCCTGGATACGAATGTCCTCCTGCACGATCCGAACTCCATCCTCCATTTCCAAGAACACGATGTGGTGCTGCCCATCGTGGTGATCGAGGAAGTGGATCACTTCAAGAAGGATCAGACTGAAATCGGGCGGAACGCCCGTACGGTTTCGCGCATGCTGGACAAGCTTCGGGCCAGCGGGAGCCTCAGCCGGGGCGTGCCCCTGGAGGGTGGCGGCTCCCTCAAGGTGGATGTGGAGAACCATCCCCTGGACATCGGCATCCTGTCCGCGGACAAGCACAAAGCCGACAACCAGATCCTGGCCTGTGCCAAGCAGCTCCTCACCACCTGCAAAGAGAAGGTGGTCCTGGTCACCAAAGACACCAACCTCCGCATCAAGGCCGATGCCATCGGCATCCTGGCCGAGGACTACACCACCGACCGGGTGGAGATGGACGAACTCTACACCGGCCACAAGTCCTGGGAAGTGGATCCCGCCAAGGTGGACCTGCTCTATGACGGCGGCCTCCAGCCCGACCCTGAGCTGCAACTCGAACCCAACCAGTTCCTAACCTTGGTGGACCAAACCAACCCCAGCCACACCGCCCTGGCCCGGTTCATGGCCGGCGAGGGGCTCCTGCGCCCCCTGAAGCGCATGGAGGCCTGGCCCTGGGGCATCAAGCCCAGGAACCGCGAACAGCAGTTCGCCATGGAGCTGCTCCTGGATCCCAATGTCCAGGTGGTCACCCTCCTGGGCAAGGCGGGCACCGGTAAGACCCTGCTGGCCATTGCCGCGGGCCTCCAGCAGGTGGTGGATGACGAGTCCTACGACAAGATCCTCGTGAGCCGCCCGGTCATGCCCATGGGCCGCGACCTGGGTTACCTGCCCGGCGACATCAGTGAAAAGCTGCGGCCCTACATGCAGCCCATCTACGACAACCTCGAGTTCATCGTGGGCGCCAACACCGAGGCCCGGAAGCGCACCACCATGACGGCGGGCCAGCTGGAGGAGGCGGGCTACCTCAGCGTGGAGCCCCTCACCTACATCCGGGGTCGCAGCATCCCCAAGCAGTACCTGGTGGTGGACGAGGCCCAGAACCTCACGCCCCACGAGGTCAAGACCATCCTCACCCGGGCTGGCGAAGGCACCAAGGTCATCTTCACGGGCGATCCGCATCAGATCGACAACCCCTATGTGGACGCCAGCACCAACGGCCTGAGCTTCCTGGCGGAACACTTCAAGCACCTCGATGTTTCCGGCCATGTCACCCTGATGAAGGGCGAGCGCAGCAAGCTGGCCGAGCTCGCGAGCAACCTGCTGTAGGAGGCCGCCATGGCTGACTCTTCCTGGGACAACGGCGGCCACGGCGTTCCGCTCAAGACCGGCCTGCCCCTCTGGGGCAAGATCGCCCTGGGCTGCGGCATCGCCTTCCTCGTCGCCCTGGTGACCTGCGTGGGCGGGGTGGCGTTCATCGCCAACAAGGTCAAGAAGGACCCCGAAGGCTTCAAGCAGAAGGCCATGAACCTCGTAGCCGACAAGGTGCGCCCGGACTGGGAGGACTTCCGCGCCGTGGTGGAGCAGCTGCGCACTCCCGAGGGCTGCCGCGCCCTCTACGCCGCCAACCCGGGACTGGCGAAGACCTGGGCGACGGAATCCGATTTCCTGCAGGCATCCTCCAAGTGGCAGAAGGATCTGGCCCCCGTCCCCGATCTGACCCCAGAGCTGATGGATCATCAGGGGCTCCGCATCAACCATGATTTCGGAGGCAAGGTGGAGGTGGGTTGGAGCCCGAAGTCGGGCCCCGCCGTCTATGTCACCTTTGAAGGAGCCCGGAAAGCCGGTGACACCGGTCCGCGGCGGGTCACGGGGCTCGATGTCCGCTGAAGGCGGCCTTCGCGGATTTGGGGCAGGATCCGCGCCGATCCGCGCCGATCCGCATTGAGCCCGCGGGCTTTTTCCGCCAAGATTCAAGCATGACCGCAGCTTCCGGATCCGTATCTGACGCCCTCGCCCTGCTCATGAAGGGCACTGTGACCTGCCACAAGGTGGAACAGCTGGAGGCGAAGCTGAAGGAAGGCAGGCCCCTGCGGATCAAGGCGGGCTTCGATCCCACCGCGCCGGATCTGCATCTCGGCCATGGCGTACTCATCCGCAAGATGGCCCAATTCCAGAAGTTGGGCCACGAGGTCACCTTCCTCATCGGCGATTTCACCGGCCTCATCGGCGATCCCACCGGCAAGAAGGCCACGCGCCCGCCCCTGTCCCGAGAGGAAGTGCTGGCCAACGCCGAAACCTACAAGGCCCAGGTCTTCAAGATCCTGGATCCTGAGAAGACCAAGGTCCGCTTCAACAGCGAATGGCTGGAACCGCTCCACGGCGAGCAGTGGATCCGCCTGGCCTCGCGCTTCACCGTGGCCCAGATGCTCGAGCGCAACGACTTCGCCAAGCGCATGGACGCCCGCGAGCCCATCTCCCTCCACGAACTGCTCTACCCCCTGACCCAGGCCTATGATTCCGTGGCCCTCCAGGCCGATGTGGAACTGGGCGGCAACGATCAGCTGTTCAACCTCATGCAGGGCCGCATCCTCCAAGAGGCGTCGGGCCAGAAGCCCCAGGTGGTGCTCACCGTCCCCCTGCTGCTGGGCCTGGATGGCGTCGAGAAGATGTCCAAGTCCCTGGGCAACTACATCGGCTTCATGGAGGACGCCGACACCCAGTTCGGCAAGGCCATGAGTGCCAGCGACGCCCTCATGTGGGACTGGTACCTGCTCCTGACGGACAAGCTGCCCGCCGAGATCGAGGCCCTCAAGCAGGGCCACCCCATGGACGCCAAGAAAGCCCTGGCCCGGCAGATCGTGTCGGATTTCCATGGCGCCGCCGCCGGTCGCGAAGCCGAGGATCGGTGGGTCCGCCGCTTCTCCGAGCGCAGCCAGGAGGAAGCCCCCGAGGTCGCCGTGGCCCCCACGGACGGCGAGGTCCCCCTCAGCCGCCTGCTGGTGGACCGGGGCCTGGCCGCCAGCCGCAAGGAGGCCGAGCGCCTCCTCGGCCAGGGCGCCGTGAGCCTGGATGGCCAGAAGGTCGGGGAGGCCACCCTGCGGCTGGCGCTGCAGTCCGGCCAGTCCCTGCTGGTGAAGGTGGGCAAACTCAAGCTCGAGCGATGGGTGGTCACATGAGCCTTCCGGCCCTCAAGGATCTCTTCGCCCGGCACCGTGGCCGGGCCACGGGCCTGTGGCGCCTGGGCCAGGAGCCCCAGCGCACGGTATTCATCGAATCGGGCGATGTGGTCTTCGCCGTCAGCACCCACCCCCTGGATCGCCTGACCCACCTGCTGGTCGAGCGGGGGAAGATCACCCAGGCCCAACTCGACTACGCCATGGCCAACCTCAACCCGGCCATGTCCATCGGCAAGAACCTCATCGAGATGGGCTTCATCACCCAGCGCGACCTGCTGGATGTGGCCCGGGCCCAGGTGGAGCGGGTGGTCTGGGCCGGCATGGCCGAAGGTGCCGAAACCCCCACCTTTGAAGCCAAAGAGCTGGAGACCAACACCGTTCGACTGCCTTTCGACACCCCGGCCATGCTGTTGGCGGGGGTGCTGAACCTGCGCGACCGGGAGCGCCTGCTCGAGGAGCTGGGTCCCCTGAACCAGGTGGTGGTGCTTGAGGGCCGGCGCCACCAGGAGCTCACCCTGCCCCCAGACCTGGTCCGCATCCCCGGCCTCCTGGACGGTAGCCGGACCCTCATGGAACTGAGCCGCGAATCCGGGGTGGAGCCCTTTCGGCTCGGCGCCTTCGTGCTGTTTCTACGGGAGATGGGATGGGCCCGGCTCCACGAGCTGCCCCCTCTTGACCGCCGGGCGCTGGAGATGGCCCTGGACCCTCCCGAGGCGGCCATCACCCCCGCCCTGCCGGAATCCACCCCGACGCCCCCTTCGCTGTTCGCGGAAATCCACGCCAGCCAGCGGCCCACGACCAACCTGGAGCACCTGTCCGAAGCGCTGGACCAGCTGGGCCCCGAGGATGAGGTCGAGGATCCCTTCCCCCCCGACCCCGAGCCCGAACCCCGCCCGGTGCTTGCCGTCCCCATTCACCACGAGGCCGAAGGCAGCACGGAAAGCTCTGAGCCGCCGGAGCTTGAAGCAGCCTCTCCCTCCCGACGCCCCCTGGTGCTCCTTCTGCTTCTAGTGGCGGCCCTCGGGCTCTGGGGCGGTCTGCGCTGGTATAAGCAGAGGTCGGTCACTCGTGCGCTGGTCCCACCCAGCAGCCCCCTCAAGCCTGGGGCACCGGCCGAGAAGGCAAACCCACCCGCCCCAGACCCCGCCCCCAAAACCGAGGCCACCCCCCCGGCAGAGCCGCCGCCCCCAGCCGCCGAGGTCAAGGCCGGGACCAAGGCCGAGCCCAAGACCGAACCCAAGACTGCAACCAAGCCTGAACCGAAAGCCGATCCCAAGCCGACCGCGGTTCCTTCCAAGGTGGATCGTCTCCAGGCCATTCTGGACGGGAACTGGAAGCTGGCCCTCGCCCAGGGCGCCGGCCAGCGGAAGGCGATCCAGGGGAAATGGTCCCTCCGCCTGGAGATCGCCTGCCAGGGCAGCACCGTGCAACATGCGGCCAGCCTGCTGAAGGGTCTGGATCCGGACCTGTTCCTGGTGCCCATGGCCATGCGGGACGGACGCACCTGCTATCAGGTGTTCCTGGGGGCTTACGGCTCCGAGGCTGCCGCCAAGGACGCCGCGCGACGCTTGCCTGCCCCCTTCCTGGCCGAAGGCAACCGTCCCAAGCCCTTCCGAGTGGCCCAGATCCCCGATCGGCAGTAGTCATAAATCGTGCGACCGCTGTATATATACCAACTGTTATTTCAGATCCTTTACAAACGGCCTAGCGCCGACTATACTTTATATGTATATGAGGGGGTTCATTAATTCTGGCCCCCTGTTCTTTGTGGAGCCCGATGCTGTCGCCCTTCCCCCCCACCAACTGGAGCAAGGCCTGCGCGCTCTGGATCCACGAGATCCATGTCGCCTTCGATCCTCCAGTCCCAGTGGTGCCCGGAAAGGGTGGCCTCCTGAGGCTCATGCGCTGGAGCACGCCCCGGGTGGCGGTCCTGGTGGCCCTGAGCTTCACCCTCCACTGCACCCGCCCGCCGGCCTACCTTCCTTCTCCGACGGCTGGCCCCCTGGGGGGCGGCTCGTCGGCCGATGGCCAGGCTTATGTGGAAGAAGGCGTGGCCAGCTGGTACGGCGGCGATGGAGACGGATTCGCTGGCAGGCCAACGGCCAGTGGAGAAATTTTCGACCCTGAACAGTACACCTGCGCCCACCGCACCCTGCCCCTGGGCAGCTTCGTGGAGGTGGAGAACCTCGACAACCGCAAGCGGGCGGTGCTCCGGGTGAACGACCGTGGCCCCTTCGTCAAGGGCCGGGTGCTGGATCTGTCCAAGCGAGGTGCCCAGGACCTGGGTTTCGCGGGACAAGGCACCACCCGGGTCCGGATCCGGTCTGTGAACGCCATGGGTCTTCCCACGGCCCTCGATCCGGCCGTGGATCGCATCGATCCCTTCGTCGTGCAGGTTGCCGCCCTTTCGGATCCCAAGAACATCGACTCACTTACGCGCGAACTTGAAAACACCTTCGGGCCTGTCAGCCTCCAGGACACCGTCACCCGCGGCGGCCTGTCGGTGAAGCGTGTCCGGGTGGGAAGCTACACCAGCCGTCAGGAAGCCGAGCAGGCCGCCGAAGAAATCACCAAGCACCTGAAGGATCGCGGTGTCGAACCCTTCATCACCCGCCAGCACTGATCCCCCGCGTCCCTACCTGGTCATCCCGGCGGGAGGCCGGGGGCTTCGCATGGGCGGAGGCCTGCCCAAGCAGTTCCGCGATTGGGGCGGGCGGCCCCTGCTGCAAGCGACCGTCGAGGCCTTTCTGGCCCCAGGCATGCCCCATCTGGCCGGCATCGCCCTGGCGGTGCCCGAGTCCCACCTGGAAGAAGTCCGCGGCTGGTCCTTCAGTGCGCCCTGCTGGGTGGTGACCGGGGGCGGCACCCGGCAGGAGTCCGTGTGGGCGGCGCTGTCCGCCCTGCCCGAGGAACCCCTGGCCCCAGTGATGATCCACGATGCCGTGCGCCCCTTCCCCCCCTCGGCTCCCCTCTGGGAGGCCCTGGAGGCCCTGAACCGTTTTGATGGGGTGCTGCTCGGCGAGCCGTCCACGGACACCCTGAAGCGGGTGGATGCCCAGGGGCGCGTGCTGGGCACGGAGCCCCGGGAGGCCTTCTTCCGCGCCCAGACACCCCAGATCGCCCGGCTGGGCACCTGGCTCCGGGCCTTCCAGGCCGCAGATGAGGCCGGGTTCACCGCCACGGACGATGTGGCCCTCCTGGAGCGGCTGGGCCTTGCCGTGAAGCTGGTCACCAGCCCCGGCACCAACCTGAAGCTCACCACGCCCGAAGATTGGGACCGGACCCGCCCCCACTGATCCCTGACCACGGTGTGTGGTGGATGAACCCACATCTTTCCCTTTCTTGCGGTCACCCTAATATTGAAATAAATAAAGTAATAAAACGGCACAAATCTGGCTTTCCAATCTGCGAGGACGAACCATGCCCCGCAGCACCACTCCCCAGACCCTGAGCCGCGAGATCACCATCTCGGGCCATGGCCTGCATGGGAACCGCCCCTGTTCGGTGCGGCTGGTGCCGGTGGACGCCCCCACGGGCCTGGTGTTCATCCACACCCCCACGGGCACCGAGATTCCCGCCAAGGCCAGCCTGGCGGGCGACTTGGTGCTGTCCACCACCCTCTTGAAGGATGGCGTGCGCCTCCAGACCATCGAACACCTCCTGTCGGCCCTGTCCGGCCTGGAGGTCGAGCACCTCCGCATTGAGGTCGATGCCGAGGAACTCCCCATTCTCGATGGCAGCGCCGCCCCCTGGGTGGACGCCATCCTGCAGGCCGGCACGAAGGGCCTCCAGGGCCGTCGCCGGTTCCTCAAGATCACCCAGCCCGTCGAAGTGCGGAACGGGGATCGCTGGATTCGAGCCCTGCCTTTTGATGGCCTCCGCCTGCGCTATGTCATCGATTTTCCCATCCCCTCCCTGGGGCGGCAGAGCCGCGAGCTCAGCCTCACCCCCGAGAAATACCGCCGCGAGCTGGGTGCCGCCCGCACCTTCTGCCTGGCCCAGGAGATCGACATGATGCGTTCCCGGGGCCTTGCGCTCGGGGGCAGCCTGGACAACGCTGTGGTCTTCGGCGCCGATGGGCCCCTGAACGACTCCCTGCGCTTCGAAGACGAAGCCGTGCGCCACAAGATGCTCGATCTGGTGGGCGACCTGGCCCTCCTCGGCGCGCCCCTGCTGGGCCTCGTGGAAGCCCACGCCGCCGGCCACGCCCTGCATGTCGCCCTGGTCCAGGCCATCCTGGCAAGCCCCAACTGCTGGGAGTGGACCGAGAACGCCGAGCCCGCCAATGTGCAGTTCTTCTTCCATCCCCTCGTGGCCCAGCCCGCCTGAGGGCCCAGCTAGGGATTGGGCGGCCCAGCGGGATTTCCAGTTGCCGTTCCCCATTCCGTGCTGCCAGGATGGATCCTTCACCCAACGAGGTGCATAGGTGTTACTTCATCTCCATCAGTGACCTGACGAACCGGGCGGATGTGCCCGGGTGGGTGGCCGCACTGGCCCGAAGCGGAGAGATGGAAGAGGACACCCGGAAGGCCGTGGCGGCCATCCTGGGCGATGTGCGTCGGAACGGCCTGTCGGCCACAGTGGACTGGACCGCTCGCCTGGATGGCGTTCGGCTGGACCCTACGGCCCTCGGCATCCCGGCTTCGGCACTCGAGGCGGCCCGCACGGACCTGGACCGGAATCAGCCGGGCCTCATGGCCGCCTTGCGGGAGATGATCGCGAATGTGCGCCGTTTCGCGGAGGGCCAGCGCGACTGCTTGCGCGACCTGGAACTGCCCCTCCCCGGGGGGGGCACCGTCGGCGAGCGCTGGTGCCCCCTGAAGACCGCGGGCGTCTACATCCCCGGCGGCCGGGCCTTCTACCCCTCCACCCTCGCCATGACGGTCATCCCCGCCCAAGTGGCCGGTGTGGCGCGCATCGTGGGCGTCACCCCTCCGAGGCCCGAGCCCACCCTGCCGGGTGCCTGGGGGATCGACCCGCTGGTGCTGGCCTGCGCGGCGGAACTGGGTCTGACGGAACTCTATCCCTTCGGCGGGGCCCAGGCCCTGGGCTGGCTGGCCTACGGTGAGCCCGCGGTGGATCTCGTCGCAGGCCCCGGAAACCGCTTCGTGGCCGAGGCCAAGCGGCAGCTGATCGGCACCTGCGGCATCGATGCCCTGGCGGGGCCCACGGAGCTGCTGGTGATCGCGGACGGCAGCGCGGACCCCGCCTGGGTGGCCGAGGACCTGCTGGCCCAGGCCGAGCACGATCCCGATGCCGCCGCCGTGCTGGTGAGCGCTGACCGGGCCCTGCTGCAGGCGGTGGCCGCGGAGCTTCAAGCGCGAGTGGCCGCCTCCCCCCGGCGGTCCGTCCTCGAACAGAGCCTGGGCACCCACGGACGCCTGGTCTGCGCGGAGCGCGAGCTGGCCATCGCCCTGGCCCAGGCCTGGGCCCCGGAGCACCTCGAGCTCTGCGTCTCCGACCCCGAAGCCTGGCTGCCCGCGCTCACCGCCGCAGGTGCCCTGTTCATCGGCAACGCCAGTGCCGAGGCCTTCGGCGACTACGGTGCAGGACCGAACCATGTGCTGCCCACCAACCGCAGCGCCCGCTACACCAGCCCCCTGGGCGTGGCCACCTTCCTCAAGCGCCAGAGCCTGCTGCGCCTTGCTTCCTCCGATGCCGCGGCCATGGCCCCCTGGGTGGAACGGCTCGCGGAAGCCGAAGGCCTCGTGCACCACGGCCGCAGCGCGGCGCTCCGCGCGGCCGGCGCCGGCCTCCCCGCTCATCATCGCCCCTAGGGAGCGCCTCTTCGCCGAGCGCTCCGCATCGCTTCTTCACCCGGAAGCCTGGTTTTCTCCTACCCTCATCCCGAGTTCCCCATGTCCCTGCTCCGACCCGACCTGTCCGACCTGCCCGCCTACCGGCGGCCTCCCGAGCCCCCCACCGGCCTGCGCCTGCACATGAACGAGGCGGCCTCGGACTGGCCCGAGGCCGCGCGGGAGGCTCTGCTGACGCGGCTCAGGGACCTGCCCTTCCACCTCTATCCCGAGCGGCAGGACGAACTCACGGAGCGGCTGCGGAAACGCGTGGGCGCGCCAGAGAACGGCCTGCTGCTGGGGCCCTCCAGCGGCGCCCTGCTGGACCTGGTGGCCACGGCGGGCCTGAGCGCCGGCGATGCGGTGGCCATCCCCGATCCCGGCTTCAGCCTCTATCCCATGCTGGTGCGGCGAAACGGCGGTCAGGTGCGGGCCATCCCCCAGGGCACCAGCTTCTCCCTGGAGCCCTGGTTCAGCGCCCTCGACTGCCGCCAGATCTGGCTCACCCTGCCGAACAACCCCACCGGCGCCTGGATCTCCCCGGCAGCGCTGGAACCGCTGCTGGAAGCCGCCGCGGCCCGGCCCGAGCCGCCCCTGGTGGTGATCGACGAGGCCTACGCGGAGTTCGCCCCCGCCACGCACCGCCTGGCGGTGGACCGCTACCCGAACCTGGTGCTGCTCCGCACCTTCAGCAAGGCGCTGGCCTCCGCCGCTTGGCGCATCGGCTACCTGCTGGGCGATCCCGCCCTGGTCGCGAAGCTCGCCGCGCTGCAGCTGCCCTACTCCCTGACCGCCGCCAGCCTGGAGGCGCTGGATGTGGCCCTCGATTTCGCCGCCGAATTCGAGCCCGCCGTGCGCGCCCTGCCCGACCGCCGCGACCGCCTCTCCGCGGCGCTGCCGGCTCACCGGGCGGCCCCCAGCGCCGCCAACTTCCTGCACCTGTCCCCGGATCCCTCGCCCCTCCTGGAAGCCGCCGGGATGAAGGTGCGCCGCCTGCCCGGCACCGATGCGGCCCGCGTCACCCTCGGCACGGAGGCGGACACCCAGCGCGTCGCCTCGGCGCTCGGCGGCTCGCTGCCCGCCCCGGCCCCCCGGCCCCGCCGCCGCCTGCTGGTCCTGGACATCGACGGCGTCCTCATTGATGCCGACCGCAGCTTCCTGGAAGCGGTGGGCCGCGCCCTGGCCGACCTGCGCCCGTCCCTGGCCTGGTCCGAGGGGACCTACCGGGCCTTCAAGCGCCTGGGGGGCTTCAACAACGATTTCCGCCTCGCGGCGGGCGCCCTGGCTCTGGCCGAAGCCTTCGGAGACGGGGATCTTCAGGCCCTTGTCGAAGGCGCCGCCGGCCGGGGCTTCCCGCAGCTCGAAGCCCGCATCCAGGCGCTCGAACCCGCCGCCCAGGCCGCCGTCCAGAAACACTACGCCGACACCATCCAGCTGGAGCGGCCGCTGGCCTCGCTGGAGGACCTCCAGGCCACGGGCTGGGATCTGGCCGTACTGACCGGGCGTCCGCCGGAGGAACTCGAGCTGGCCTGGCGCGTGCTCGGCTTCCAGCTGCCGGCGGTCTGCGATGCCGCCCCCCATCTCCGTAAGCCCGAGCCTGCCGGGCTCCTGCAGCTGGCCGATGCCTTCCGGGCCGAGGAGATCCTGTTCGTGGGCGACACCGTCGACGATGCCTCCTGCCTGCGGGCGGCCGTGGCGGCGCGCCCCGAACTCGCCTGGCGGTTTGCGGCCCTGGGGCCGGATCGCGCCCGCTTCGCCGCCCTCCAGGATGTGCAGTCCGCGAGCCTGCGCGACCTTCTGCCGATGCTGAATCAGGCCCCGTTTTCCAATTGCCAGGAGCTGCCATGAGGACCGCCACCCTGCACCGCGCCACCGCCGAGACGGATGTGAAGGTCACCCTCCGCCTTGAGGGCGGGGAGGCCCGCATCCGCACCGGTCTCGGCTACTTCGACCACATGCTGCTGCAGCTGGCCAAGCACGGCGGCTTCGGCCTGGAGGTCGAGGCCCGGGGGGACCTGCCCGTGGACAGCCACCACCTGGTGGAGGATGTGGGCCTCTGCCTGGGTGACGCGCTGAAGGAGGCGCTCGGCGACCGCGCCGGCATCGTGCGCTTCGCCCATGCCTATGTGCCCCTGGATGAAGCGCTGGCCCGGGTGGTGGTGGATCTCTCGGGCCGTCCCTGGTGCGAATTCCACGCGGACCTGCCCCCCATCGTCCTCGGCGATGGGTTCCAGGTGGAGATGGTCCGCGAGTTCTTCATCGCCCTGGCCGTGCGCGGGGGGCTGGCCATCCACGCGGACCTTCTGCGGGGCGTGAACACCCATCACAAGGTCGAGGCCCTCTTCAAGGCCCTGGCCCGCGCCTTGCGCCAGGCCACGAGGACCGAGGGCGGCGGTGTGCCTTCCACCAAGGGGACCCTGTCCGCATGAGCACCATCACCCTCATCGACTACGACGCGGGGAACCTGGCCTCCCTCGAGGGCGCCCTCGAGCGCCTGAACCTGCCCTTCGTGCGGGCGGCGTCGCCGGATCAGGCCGCCGAGGCGGGCCCCATCGTGCTCCCCGGCGTAGGGCACTTCGAAGCGGCCCAGAAATCCCTGCGCGAGCGCGGCTGGTGGCGCGTGCTGCCAGGGCTGGTGGCCGAAGGACGGCCCCTGCTGGGCATCTGCCTGGGCCTGCAGCTGCTGGCCGAGGGGAGCGAGGAGGCGCCCCGCGCCTCGGGCCTCGCTTTGATTCCCGGCATCGTGCGGCGGCTGGGCCCCGGCGTGAAGGTACCCCACATGGGCTGGAGCCAGGTGCGCCAGAACTACCCCCACCCGGGCCTGCCGGATCCGAAGGACACCTGGCTCTATTTCGTCCACAGCTATGCCCTGGAACCCAGCGTAGAGACGGTCTGCATCGCGGACCACGGTCGGCCTTTCGCGGCCATCGAGGCCCGGGGCCATGTCATGGGCTTCCAGCCCCACCCCGAGAAATCCGGCGCCGCGGGGCTGATGCTCCTCCAGGCGGCCCTGGTCTGGATGGGCGCTGCCGCGCCCACACCGGAGGCGCCATGCAATTGATCCCGAGCATGGACCTCTTGCAGGGCCGCCTGGTGCGGCTCCGTCACGGCGATCCACAACAGGCCACCTTCTACGACCTGACGCCGGAGGCCTGGGTGGTGCGGCTGATCGCTGCCGGGGCCCGGCGCATCCACCTGGTGGATCTGGACGGCGCTTTCGGGAAATCGCGCCAGGGAGCCTTCACCCGGTTCCCGGAGCGGTTCCCTGAAGTCCGCTTCCAGCTGGGCGGCGGTCTCCGGGACCGCCAGGCCATCGAGGAGGTTCTCGGCTTCGGATTCGACGCCGTGGTGGGCACCCTGGCCGTGGAGCAGCCCACGGCCCTCCGGGGGCTGCCCGGGGATCGCATCGTCGCGGCCCTCGACCTCAAGGGCGATCGCATCGTCACCCGCGGCTGGCAGTCTTCCAGCGCCTGCGCCTCCACCGATGTCTTCGAGGCCCTGCTCACCCTCGGGTTCGACCGTGCCCTGGTCACCGATGTGAGCCGCGACGGAACGCTGGAAGGCCCCGGCGTGGAAGCGGCAGCCTGGGTGGCGGGGGAGGGATTCCGGGTCCAGGCCTCCGGTGGAGTCAAGGATCTATCCGATCTCGCTCCCCTGACGGAAATCCCCGGTGTGGTGGGCGCCATCAGCGGCAAAGCCCTGATGGAAGGCTTCATCCCGCTGGACGCCCCGCTCACCCGGGCCGCGCTGGAAGGAGGCGCCTGATGCCTGCCAAGCGCATCATCCCCTGCCTGGATGTGAAGCAGGGCCGCGTCGTGAAGGGCGTCCAGTTCAAGGATCTCCGCGATCTGGGCCACCCGGTGGACCTGGCCCGCCGCTACGACGCCGAAGGTGCCGACGAACTGGTCTTCCTCGACATCGCCGCTTCTCTGGAACAGCGCGGAACCCGCCAGGGGTGGGTGCGGGCAGTGGCCCACGAGCTGAGCATCCCGTTCACCGTGGGCGGGGGCGTCTCCAGCGTGGACGATGCCCGCGCCCTGCTGCGCGCAGGCGCGGACAAGGTGGCCATCAACACCGCCGCCGCCCTCCGCCCGGCCCTGGTCTCCGAACTGGCCGACGCCTTCGGGCGGCAATGCGTGGTCGCCGCCGTGGATGTGAAGCGCGATGAGGATCTCGGGTGGCGGGTGGTTCTGAAGGGCGGCACCGAGCCTACGGACCGGTCCGCCCTGGAGTGGCTGCAGGAGCTCAATGAGCTGGGGGCCGGCGAGATCCTGCTGACCTCCATGGATCGCGACGGCACCGGTGATGGTTTTGATCTGCCACTGCTCGAGCAGGCCGCCGAACTGCCCATCCCGCTCATCGCCTCCGGCGGCGCGGGCCTCGAAATCCATTTCCTGGAGGCCCTGGAGCACGGCGCGGACGCCGTGCTGGCCGCCACGCTCTTCCACGAAGGCATCCTGCCCATCGCCAGGCTCAAGGCCTACCTCGCCCAGAACGACATCTCCGTACGGATCTCCCATGACCTTTGATTCCCTCCGATTCGACGCCGACGGCCTCATCCCCGGCCTCGTGCAGAGCCGCACCGGCGAGCTCCGCATGATGGCCTGGCTCAACCGCGAGGCCCTCCGGCTCACTCTCGACACCGGCTTCGTCACTTTCTGGAGCCGCTCCCGACAGGCGCTGTGGGTGAAGGGTGAAAGCAGCGGCAACCGGCTGAAACTCGTCCAGATCCGCCCCGACTGCGATGCGGACGCCCTGCTCATCGTGGCCGATCCCGAGGGGCCCAGCTGCCACCGGGGCACAGAGAGCTGCTTTGACGGGGAGCCCTGGCCCGCCACCCTGCCCTGGCTGGGCCGACTGGAGGCCCTGCTGAAATCCCGGAAGGCCTCGGCGGACCTCAATGGCAGCTACACCCAGAAGCTCTTCGCCCAGGGCGTGGACCGCATCGCCAAGAAAGTCGTGGAGGAGGCGGGCGAAGTGATCCTCGCCGCCAAGAACGATGACCGGGAGGCCTTCCTCGGCGAGGCGGCGGATCTCCTGTTCCATCTGGAGCTCCTGCTCCTGGAGCGCGGCGCCAGCCTGCTCGAAGTCGTGGAAGTGCTCCACCACCGTCATGCGGACCGTTCCGGGGGGCCCGCCTGATGCCCGTCCGCACCCCCCACTTCCCCGACCTGCTCTTCGGCTCCGCCGCTCGCCTCCGCCGTTGGGAGGATGCCCTCATGGGCCTCCTCCAATCCCACGGCTATCGCGAACTCCATCCCTCGCTCGTGCTGCGGGAAGCCGTTCCAGAGGGCGCCCTGCGCTTCTTCGACGGCGATGACCTCGTGGCCCTGCGCTGGGACTTCACCGTGGCGCTGGCAGGCCTGCTGGCCCGGGGCTTCCCCGAGCCCCCGCCCCGAGTGGCCTACGCAGGCGCGGTCTTCCGCCGCCCGGTGCAGCCTTGGGAAGCCGTCGAGCGCTTCGAGGTGGGCTGCGAGCGCATCCAACCGGAGGGCGAAGCCTCGGCCGAGGCCGATGTGGAGCTGGCCCGCCTGCTCATGGCCATTCCCGGCTGTCTTGGCCTGAAGAGCGCCATCCTGCACCTGGGCAACGCGGCCCTGGTACGACGGCCCCTGGAGGCGGAGGGGCTGTTCGGGGCCCTCTCCGACGCCGTGGTGGCGGCCCTCTCGCGCCGCGCCCCCCACCGGGTGCGGGAGGCCCTGGATGGCCATCCTTCCGCCGCGCGGCTGGCCGCCCATGCCGAGGCCCTGCTGTCCGAGCTCGATGGCCCCGGCACCCTGGATGCCTTGGAATCGAGCCCCTATGCGGGTCTGCTGGAGGCCGAGCGGGAGCACATGGACCGAGCCCTCCAGGCCCTGCTGCCCATCCTCCCACCCAACCTCGAGCTGCGGGTGGACCTCGCCGATGTGGCGGGACTCGGCTTCTACACGGGCCCCACCCTGCGGCTCTGGGCCCCCGGCGCTCAGCAGGAACTGGCTGCGGGCGGGCGCTACGACCGCCTCTTCCCCGACCTGGGCCGCCCCTGGCAGGCCGCCGGATTCTGCGTGCGGCTCTCCCGCCTGCTCGACCTCGCCGACACCCGCCCTGACCTCTTCGAGGAGCCCCGATGACGCTCCAGACGCTGCTCATCGCCTTCCCCAAGGGCCGCCTCGGCGACGAGCTGGTGCCGAAGCTCGCGGGCACCCCCTTGGCCCTGGATGCCCAGGCCCTGAAATCCCGCGTGCTGCGCATCCCCACGGCCACGCCGGGCGTCGCCGCGCTGCTCCTCAAGGGCGCCGACCTGCCCCGCTATGTGGCGGCCGGCGTGGCATCCCTCGGCATCGTGGGCTCGGACACCCTGGACGAGCTGGACATGGATCTGCTCGAACTGGCGGATCTCGGCTTCGGCGCCTGCCGTCTGTCCCTCTGCGCCCAGGCGGGCATCACGCTGGACGCCCTGCGCGCCAAGCCTCACCTGCGCCTCGCCACCAAGTTCCCCAAGGCCACCGAGGCCTGGCTCACCCGGGAGGGCCTCACCGCCGAGCTGGTGCCCCTCAGCAGCAGCGCCGAACTGGCACCCCTGCTGGGCCTGGCGGATGCCATCGTGGACCTCGTGCAGACCGGCGGCACCCTCAAGGCCCACGGCCTGGTGGAAACGGCCGTGCTGGGTCGGTCTTCCGCCCGCCTCGTGGCCGCCCGCGGGGCCTACCTCAGTGAACCCGGGCGCATCCGGCCCCTGGCGGATCTGCTGATGGCGACCCTGCGCTGAGCCTATTTCCGGTAGTACGCCCGAATCGCGTTAACGACCGCAGCCGCGTAGCGTTCGCGAAACTCGGGATCACGAAGGTTGGCCGCATCATCCTCGTTCGTGAGGTTGGCCACTTCGATCAAGGCCTTGGTGGCGCCCGTGCTGTAGCGGATGACGGCGGGGACCCACTTTCCGCCGCCCCGGTAGATGACATTGCGGATGGGACGGTTGGCGTGGACGGGGATGCGGTCCCGGTGCAGCGCGTTCAAGAGGGCCTCGGAGAACTGCCGGCTGCGGGCCTCCCCCTGCAGTTTCTCCCGCCCGGTGAAGGCCACGCGGGAGGAGCGCCTCCCCTCGGCCACGCGGGCGGTCTTCGCGCCGCCGAGGGCGAAGGTCGTGGGCACCAGGGCCGCGCCGGGAACATAGATCATCGAGCCCCGGGCCGAGGGGTGGAGGCTGTCGGCGTGGAAGCTCAGAAACAGCGTCTTCTGGGCGTCGCCCTTGGTCCGGCGGAAGGCGGCGAAGAGGTCGTTGGCCAGCACCCATCGCAGGTGGACGCTCACGGCTGAAGGGCTCTCCCCATCCACCGCGAAGGGCGGGCTGGTGAGGATCTCCGCGGTGCGGCTAGGGGTCCGGATCAGCTCGCGGCTCTTGAGTCCAAGGCCGGGATAGAGAATGGTGCTGCTCACCTGGGCCTCGGTCTCCTGTTCCAGAAGACGGCGGACGCGCATGGCGATGTCGTAGACGAAATCGGACTCCCACAGGCCGTTGGCCCGGGCGCCGGGGTCCACACCCCCATGGCCGGCATCCAGCACGATCCGCACCCCCTTGAGCTTGGGACCGGCCTCTACGCGCACGGTGCGACGGACCTCGGCTCGGATCTCACGATCCTCCGCCAGCCCCGAGCTGCCTTCGGACTGAAACGGGTCGGCCAGGAAGGCGACGGGGATCTTGATGAGCTGACCGGGCTGGATGCCGCGCACATCGGCGATGCCGCTGCGCTTGGCGATGCGGTCCGCCAGTTCACTCACGCCCTTGGGATCCACCCGGTCGGTGTAGCGGATGACCACGCTCGAGTACAGCGCCTCGCCCTTGCGCATGCGGTAGGCCGCGTACTTGCCCTGCGCGTCCTCGCCGAACGCGAGCAGCCCGCGGTAGGCCGCCACCCGTGCCTCGTCGTCCAGGTCGTCCTCGGGCTGGGAGCGGTCGGGCCCCCGCCCGGTGCCGCCCAGATCCACCGACAGGAGGCTGCGCGGGATTCGCCAGGTGTCCCCATCCCGCAGCTTCTCCGGCAGGTCCGGATTCTCGGCCATGAGGCGGTCGTAATTCTGGCCATGGCCCGTGAACAGGGCCGCCAGGGTCCAGACCGATTCCACTTCGGGGTGACGGATGATGTGGCGGACTTCACCCTGGCGCCACTGGTCCTCCGGGAACAGCGCGGCCAGAGCCCAGCGCTTCCCTTCGGGGCTCAGGCCTTCGAAAGGCACCCACCCGCCCGGATCCACGCCCTTGGCCAGAAAGGCCCTCGGCAGGGCCTTTCCTTCGACGCTCAGGCCCTTCTTGAACTGGAAGCGGAGGAGGATGGCCCGTCCCTCGGGCGTCCGCGCGTGGGCCAGGATGGGCGCGGGCTCCTGCGCCGCCGCGGCGAAGGCCACGGGCACCAGCAGAAGGCTCCGGCCGATCAGGCCTCCCACGGTGCTTCGCCCGCAGGCAGGGCTTCGCCGGATTTGCCGGCGCGCACCCAGGTCCGCAGTGATTCCTGGAGGCTCTGGGGGTCTTCGGCACGCGCGCGGAGGAACAGCTTCAGGCGGCGCTCCAGATGGCCCGCCCCCTCCTCCAGCAGGAAGAGCCGATCGTGGAGACGCTCGTGAGGCGCCTTTCCGGTGCTGGGGGGCAACTTGAGCGTGCCCATGTCCAGGGTGGCAGCGTTGAGGGTGAAGACCCACTCCAGGTCGCCCGAGAGCAGGCGCAGCTTCATCTTCGTCGGGCGCATGCCCCGGCTGAGGGCCTCGAAGGCCTCGCGGCTCTCGGCGGGGCTGCCCTTGCGAAGGGAGATCTCCTTCACCTCGCCCCGCTCCGAGGCCAGCTGGATGGCATCATCCACGAAGCAGCCGGAACCATCGCCGTCTTCGCCGCTGGCGCCGCCCTCGACGGAACTCCGCATCCACAACCACAGCAGGAACTCCTCGCCGAGGAAACGCCCCTGTTCCATGAGTTCAAGAGGCTTCATCTCAGGCTTCCTCGAGTTCGAGATCCAGCGGATCCAAGGCCATCAGGGCTTCCACGGGCAGCTCAGGGCAGAGCCGCCCCGACAGCACCAGGGGCGCCAGGGGATGGATCTCGCAACCGAACGATTTGATGAAGAGGGTCGTCAACGCACCCTGGGCCTTGCTGGACGAGGCCGTCGTCCAGAGGATGCCGCCTTTCAGGTCCCAGGCCACTTCCACCACCTTGGGCGTGGGCAGGACCTTGCGCAGCAGTTCCTCCTTCACTTCATCCTGCAGGGATATGCGCGCTTCCTTGCCGATGAAGGCCAGGTCTTTCTCCTTCTGGAGGGTCTGGAGGCGAAGATCCATATGGGCCTTCAGCAGCGTCGGGGGAACGCGGCGCGTATCGATGCGCAGGCCCAGGACGGCGAAGCGCTCCTGGCTGACCCAGTCGGGGTCCGGCGGCGTGATCAGCGGATTCCGCCAATCGCACCAGCCCATGCGCTCTTCGTCCACCCCATCCTGGAAAGGGCGGAACTGGTCCTGTTCGAGCCCGGCCTGCAGGTCCTTGGGATCCGGGACCGGCCCCAGAACCAGGAAGCGTTTGAGGGACACAGTCCCCTGGAGCATGCTCACGAGGCACCCCCTCCGAAAAGCCCGCGTAGGCGGTCCCAAAATCCGCGACCTGCGGTCTGGGCCTGGGGATGCGCCAGATCGAGGGGTTCACCCGGCCCGGGAAGGGGCAGACCGGGATCATTGAGAACGAGGACGACGCCCGTGACATTGTCCCGAGCGCCGTGCGCGATGGCCTCCTCCAGGAGCCGCTCGAGGCCGTGCCTAGGGCTGGGACTCTGGCCCAGCACCAGGCCAATGCGCTCATCGGTCACCTCGCCGTGAAGGCCGTCCGAGCAGCAGAGCAGGCGGTCACCCCGGCGAAGGACGAGGCGGGACAGGGCCACCCGGAGCGGCTGGGGTGAGCCCAGGGCCTGGGTGATCATGTTCCGCTGAGGGTGGGTCCTGGCCTGTTCGCGGGTGAGGGTGCCCTGGGCCACCAGGTCGTTCACCAGCGTCTGGTCCTCAGTGATCTGGTGCAGCACGCCCTGCCGCAGCAGGTAGGCCCGGGAATCACCGATCTGCGCCATGTAGGCGCAGCCATTCCAGAGCACGGCGGCGGTCAGCGTAGAACCCATGCCCCGGGCCGTGCGGTCATCGTCGGAGTAGCGCAGCACGGCATCGCTGGCCTTTTCCACGGCCGATTCCAGGGCCTTGAGCAGATCCGCCTCCCGGCCCTTGCCGGGCGCCAGGCGGCCCCAGTGCCCGAAGAGATGCAGCGCCACCGCGGCCAGCCCCTCGCGGCTCGCCACCTCGCCAGCCGCCGCGCCGCCCATGCCGTCCGCCACGGCCACGAGCAACCCCGGTTCGCCCACCTTCAGGGGCTGGGCCGGGCCGTTGATGATGGGCTCCTCGCCGTCCAACGCGCTGAGGAGGTAGGCATCTTCGTTGTTCCTCCGGACCTTGCCCGGATGGGTGATGGCGGCGTAATCGATCAGCATGAGGGGAAGACGGCCCTGACGGGAGGCGGAGTGCGGTGAGGTACGGGAAGCCCTTTCCGTTCATCATAGCGGGTGGAGGGGGGAATCCATGGACGAAGGACCTGCGGACGCGGATCTTCTGGACCTGCTCATCGTGGGGGCGGGGCCCGCGGGGATCGCCACCGCCGTGGAGGCCCGGCAGGCTGGCATCCAGCGCATCATGCTGCTGGAGAAGGGACCGAACCATAGCTTCTCCATCGAGAAGCTCTACACGCCCGGCAAGCGGGTGGACAAGGTCTACCTGGGCCAGGAGATCGATTGCGAAGGTGCCGTGTGCATCGTGGATGGCACCCGGGAGACCGTCCTGGAGACCCTGGACGGGTTCGTGCGGCAACACGGGCTGGAGGTGCAGAGCGACACCGAAGTCGCGAGCATCGCGCCCATGGAAGGGGGCGGATTCGAGGTGTTGGATGCCCGCAACACCCGATACCGGGCCCGGACGGTGGTCATTGCCATCGGCGTCTACGGGCGCCCCAACAGGCCCGACCACCCCATTCCGTCCAGCTTGAAAGGCCTGGTCCATTTCGACCTCACCGAGGAGATCCCTGCCGGGGAGAGCGTGCTGGTGGTGGGGGGTGGGAACACCGCCCTGGAGTATGTGGAATACCTCTATGGAGAGCGCCCGGTGACCCTGGCCTACCGGGGGGCCGAGTTCACCAAGGCCAATGGTGTGAACCAGCGGATTCTCCAGAACCTGGAGGCCGCAGGCCAGGCCGCGGTCTGGCGGAACGCCGGCATCGCCGCGCTGCGGGATGCCGGTGAGGCGCCCCGCATCGAAGCCACCTTCAAGGACGGCAGGATCGCCCGGTTCCACCATGTCCTGTTCGCCTTGGGGGGTACCACGCCCGAGGGGTTCCTCCGGCAGGCGGGGGTGGAGCTGGATGGCAAGCACCCGCGGGTGGACCACCGCTTCCACTCCACCGTCCCCGGCCTCTATCTGGCCGGGGACTTGGTGGCTGGCGGCAAGGGCTCCATCGTGAAGGCCTTCAACACTGGCCGCGCCGTGGTGTGGGAGGGGCTCTGCCGGGACCACCTGGAATGCCGCATCCCGGGCACCGGGGAAAAACCTTGACGGGCCCCCTGGCCATTCTCGGCCCCGGCGTCCTCGGCCTTTCCACCGCCCAGTGGGCCGCCGAATGCGGTGTGGAGGTGCGTCTACTCGGCCGGGACTCGGACCATGCCCAGCGCGGCCTGCGCCAGGTGGAAGGCCGATGGGCCACCGCCACGAGGAAGGGTCTCCTGACCCCTGCCGAGGTCGACCAGGCCCGGGGCCGGATCCGAGCCGAGGCCTTCGGCCCCCGGGCCCTGGATGGGGCCTCCGCGCTGCTGGAGGCCCTTCCCGAGGCCATGGACGGTAAAGCTGTGGCTCTGGCCTCGGCAAGAACCTGGGGGCCTCCGGACCTATTGCTGCTCTCCGGCACCTCCGCCCTGCCCATCTCGGACCTTGCCGAGGCCGCTGGACTCCAGGGCCGGTTGTTGGGCTTCCATCTCTTCGTCCCAGTCTCCCGGATGGGCGTGGTGGAGATGGCGGTACCCGCCGGAATGCCGGAAGCGCTGGTCTTCCAGGCCCAGGCCCTCGGCCGTTCCCTCCGCAAGCGTGTGGTGATCGTGAAGGACCAACCCGGCTTCGCCGCCGCCCGCATGGCCTTGGTCCAGGGCCTGGAGGCCATGCGGCTCCTGGAGGCCGGCGTGGCCACGGCCCAGGATCTGGATGCCCTGATGACCCTCGGATATGGCCACCCGGTGGGGCCCCTCGAGCTTTCAGATCGCGTCGGCCTCGACCTGCGTCTCCGCATCACGGAGGGCCTGTTCCAGGCTTCCGGGGACCCGCGCTTCGCCCCACCGGAGCTTCTTCGGAAGAAGGTGGCCCAGGGCGAAACCGGACGCGCCGCCGGGCAGGGATTCTTCCCATGGGATGCGCAAGGGAGGCGCCTGTGAACACCCCCGTCCTCATCGCCTGCGGGCTGGTCATCCTGTTCGTGATCTATGTCGCATATCGGATCGGCCAGGTCCTGCTGCGGGTCTTCGTGGGCCTGGCCGCGCTGGCTCTGGTAAGCTGGGGGCTCTGGAACCTCTTCCATTCCTGAATTCCCAGCCTTCGAGGAGCAAGCATGGCCGCCATCTCCTGCACCCACTGCGGCGCCGATCTGACCGCCCCCCAGAGCGTGCGCATTGCCGAGTACCATTTCGGTCGCCTGGAGAAGGTCGCCGAAGATCCCGGGTTCAAATACCACTTCGAGCAGGCGGACAACTACACCATCCTCTGCAATAGCTGCAAGCGCCTCGTCCGCACCCTCCCCATCGCCAAATAATTCCTTCTTCGTTCCACCTAAAGCAACGGCCCCAATTGGGGCCGTTGCTTTAGGTGGAGAAGGACCTATTGGCGGAGCACCCGCGGCGTGATGAAGATCAGCAGTTCGCTGTTCTTTTCGGCCTTGGTGTCTTTGCGGAAGAGGAATCCGAGGAGGGGGATCTTGGACAGGAAGGGAACGCCTGCCTGGCCCTGCGTGGAGTTGGTGACATACACGCCGCCCAGCACCGCCGTGCCGCCATCCCGAACCAGCATCTGGGTTTCCAGGGCCTTGCGAAGGATGGTGGGAGTCCCTTGCACCGTGCGGCTGAAGTCGGCTTCCGCCTTCTCCAGCTTGATGTCCATGATGATGGTGCCCTCGTTGGTGATCTGGGGCGTGACATCCAGCTGCAGGTTCGCATCCACGAAGGCCACGGTGATCGCGCCGCCCTGGGCGCCACCCTGCTGGGTGGGATAGGGGATCTTCTCGCCGCTGAGGATGGTGGCCTTCTTGTTGTTCTGGGTCACCACCTTCGGAGACGACACGATCTTCACGGTGCCGTTGGATTCCAGGGCCTGCAGCACCGCGTTGATGCTGAAGCGGTTGCTGAGGAAGGACAGCCAGATCTCGCCGGCGGGAGCCGCCAGGGAGGTTACGCCATCCTTGCCGGGGGCCCAGGCAACGGCCGCCTGCTGACCCGATGCGGGCCGGTTGAAGCCCTGAACGCCGTTCCAGAAGGGAGACTGGGTGCCAACCCAGGGGGTGCCCGTCGAACCTGTTCCGCCGGTGATCGAGGCAGCACCACTGTTGGCCGTGGGCCACTTGACCCCGAATTCCCGCTGCCAGTCCTTGTTGGCCTCGACGACGCGGGCTTCGATCTGAACCTGCTGGATCTGCACATCGAGGGTCTGGAGGAGGTCGTCGATCAGGGAGATGTTGCGCGGCAAGTCGGTGATGATGAGCGTGTTGGTGCGGTCATCCAGAATGGCGGAGCCGCGCTTGGTGAGCATCTCCTTGAGGATCTTCTGGACCTCCCCGACCTTCGCGTAGGAAAGGGGACGGGTGATGGTCTGAAGCTCGCCGGACAGGGCCTTCGTCTCCTCGAGCTTCTTGCGCTCCTCCTCTTCCTTCTGGAGCTTGTCCATCTTGGCGACGCGCATCACCCCGTTCTGGATTTCCTTGCCGAGGCCCGCGTTCTTCAGGACCACATCCAGCACCTGATCCCAGGGAGTGTCCGTGAACTTGATCCCGAGATTGCCCTGCACATCGGGATCCATCACGAGGTTCAGCTTCCCGGTGTCCGCGAGGATCCGCAGGAAGTCGCGGATCTCGGTGTTCTGGAGGTCGATGGTGATCTTGGCCCCGGTGTAGCGGGTGGTGGTCTCACCCAGGGTCCGCCCGGTCCGGGACTGGGAGGGTGCCGCGGCATGCGGCTTTTCGGCCTCGGGCACCTGGACTGCCTCCGGGCTCGCCACCGGCAGGGCCGTCGAGGCCGCCAGCTGGGGGAGAATCTGGAAGCCGCCGCCAAAGGCAGGCAGGCTGGCCAAGGGCTTGACGGATGAGGAGGCGGAAGCCGAGGCGGCAGGTGCCATCACCGGAGAAACGGTGACCGGGGCGGAGGCGACGAGCGTCTCGGCAGGAACCGGCAGCAGCCGTGCGGGTGCCGCAGGAACGAAGGAGCCTTCGAGGCGGGCCTGCACGCGGCCCTCACCGGGGGTCAGCACCAGCTGGACACCATTGGGGCCGGAACCGACGACCACCTGGGTCCCAGGGGCGACTTCGAGCACCAGGCGCGTCACTGGCTTGGGCGAGGTCGCGAACTGGGCCAGGCGGGCCTTCTGGATCAGGGGATGGGACAGGAGGAGCAGGTCCTTTTTGGTGACGGCAGAGCCGCGATCAACGCCAGGCAGATCCAGAACCACGCGGAGCGGATTGGAAAAGACCTGGACGCCCGGCTGAGCGGACATCCCGGGGATGCCGAGCGACACCTTGGCGCCCGGGCCGGCGGACTCGAGGATCGCCGAAACCAGGGTGGCCTTCGAGATCGAGGTTTCGGCGGCCGGCGAAGCAAGGAGGGATCCCGTGTGGATCCCCGCCAGGACCACGCCCCCTGCAACCAGCAAGGAACTCAGGCGAGCATTCATCGTTTACCCTCCTCACGCTTGAACGTCTTCGTGATGGTGCGGAATACAGAACGGTTGGTGGTGTTCAATTCCCATTGGTGGAAAGTCACCGATTTATCGGAAATGCTGGTGATTTCCCCATCTTTGAATCGATGGCCCACGGGAAGCCATCGGACATTGCCGCGGCTGTCCGAAACGATGGCGAAATTCTTGCCATCTTTCCGGATCATCCCCTTGACCGCGATGTCTTCGATGACATCGAGCGCGTCGACGGGCCGCTCGTCGCTGGGGGCGGAGAAGGGATCCCGGAGGATGGAGGGCTTGTAGGGGGTGATCTTGACGATCGCCACATCCTGGGGGACCGGCTCGGCACCCGGGGACTCAGCCTGCTTGGCGGCAGGACCGGCCTGGGCACTCAGGAGGGTGCCGGTGAGAAGGGGGAGGTACAGGAGTCTCTGGATCATGGCTGTTCCTCAATCCTCCTTGGCGCCGCCCTTGGGAGCCGGAGCCGGGGTGGGCTTCTTGACGGGCTCGGCCGGGGGAGGTTCGGGGTTGTAGACGAAGGCACTGATCGTGCACTTCACCGCGGCCGGATAGACGCTGCGGTTGTCGGTCTTGCGGGTGAACTCGATGTTGGAGATGTTGATGATCTTGTCGTACCCCGAGATCAGCGAAGCGAACTGACCGAAGGAGTGGTACCCCACCCGGAATTCGAATTCCACTGGCTTCTCGGTGTAGTAGGTGTCCTTCCGTTCCGGCTTGAGGGCGAACGAGACCTGATCGATGCCGGCATCATCGGCAATCTTCTTGATGCGGTAGGGGATTTCACCGTAATCCGCTTCTGAAGGCATGATCTTGATGAGCTCGTCGATGCGCTTGTCCTGCTTGGCCACTTCCTCGCGGAGCTTTTCGTAGTTGGCCTTCAGGAGCTTGCCCTTGTCCACCTCGGCCTGAAGGGTGTTTACATCGGCCCGGATGGTCTCCAGTTCGCCCCGTTTCCCACCGAGCAGGAAGTAGACCAGCCCGGCCAGAACGATGCCGGCCACCGCGCCCACGCCAATCTGTTTCTGAAGTTGGGGATTCATGGCCTGCCTCAGACAGCGTTCTGGAGTTCGAAGGAGATCGTGAAGTCGAAGGAGCCGGTGCTCCCCCGTTTCGCGCCAGGGTAGTTGATCTTCTTGAACCAGCGGGTGCGGGACTGGAGGTTACCGTAGAAGGAGTTGATGGACTCGAAGTTCCTGCCCTCGCCCTCGATGGTGATGACGGCCCCCTTCTGGGAGACCTTCTTGAACCACACATCGTCCGGCAGGCTGCTCGCGAGCTCTTCGAGGAAATGCACCGGCAGCGACTGCTGGCGCTTGAGGGCGGTCATCACCTCTTCCTTTTTCTGGAGGGCGGCCTTCTTGTCCCGGAAGGTCTTTTCCAGGGCGATGTAGGGTTCATAGAGCTTCTTGTCGCGTTCTAGCTCGGCCTTGTGCTTCTCGGCCTTGGTGAACTCGCTGTTCAGCCAGATGTAGTAGATGCCACCGAAGGCCGCGAACAGAAGGCCGACCACCACGCCCGCGATGGGAAGGCTGGAGCGGCTTCCGCCCTCGCCCGTATAGATCTGGACCGGCTCAGCCGCAGCCTTGTCCGCTCCCTTTTTGGCCCCGCCCTGAGCCAGCGCGTCACCCAGCAGGTTGATCTTGATCATCGGTCCCCCACTTGGCGCAAGGCCAGCCCGACGACAACGGCAGCGCCGCCGCCGATCTCCCGGACCGTGACGGGATCCTCGGTCCGGCCGTCGATTTCGATGAGCTGGAAGGGATTGAAGCGATCCACCGATACCCGGAGCCGATCGCTCAGCACATCCATCAATCCGTGGATCATGGAGCCCCCGCCGCTGACCAGCACGCGGTCGAGACGGTCCACCTTGAAGCTGCTCTTGAAGAAGTCGAGCGTGCGGCTGAGCTCATCGGCGAAGGCATCGGACACCGCGTTGATCGAAGGCTGGATCTCCTCCGGCTCCCGCCCCTCGGAGGCCTGGTTCCGCTTCAGCCGCTCGGCCGCTTCACGGCTCACGCCCCAATCCTCCATGAGCTTTTCGGAGTAGCGGCCGCTGCCCCATGCCATGTCGCGCCAGAACACCGACTTCCCACCGACCATCATGGTGAGGTTGGTGAAGGTGGCGCCCATGTTGACCAGGGCGACAACCTCTTCCCGGCCCATGCCCGAAGTGTTGGCTTCGTAGGCGTTCTGGACCGCGAATACATCGACATCCACCACCTTGGGGCTGCACCCGGCCTGGGCCACGCAGCTGACATAGGCTTCGAGCTTGTCCTTCCGGCAGGCCACCAGGACGACATCCATGTTGCCGTCCGCCGCCCGCTCCTCGATGAGGTAGTAGTCCAGCGCGTAGGAATCCAGCCCCTGGCCGGCGGGGAAGAAGCTCTCCGCCTCCCAGCGGACGGATTCAGCCAATTCGGCCTGGCTCATCAGGGGAAATGTCACTTTTTTGACCATCACCTGTTGGCCTGACACTGAGATGGCCACATCCTTGGCCTTGATTTTCTGTTCTGCCAGAACCTGACGGATAGCCGACGACACAGCGTTGCTATCCATGATGTCGCCATCCACGATGGCGTCGGCCGGGAGGGGCACCTGCCCGAGCTTCTGCAGGCGGTAACGGATATTGCTGCCCTTCCCGATCTGCTGAAGTTCGCAGACTTTCACCGAGCTGGAGCCAATATCCAAGCCGACCAGACTTTTGGTTTTGCTTCCGAAAAGACCCACCGGACGCCTCACTTGGAGAATTTAGGTAGTTGGAAGGGTACCGCCGGAATGGATTAGGTCAAGGTTAACTGCGCTTGCATCAAGAATCCTCCGCGTCCAAACCGACCAGGATGGCGGTGATATTGTCTTCACCGCCGTGCTCCCGTGCTATGAAAACAAGTGATTCCACAGCAGTTTGGAGATTATCTGACTGCTCTACGATGTCCCAGATCTGTTTATCACCGATCATTCCTGACAGGCCATCGGAGCAAAGCAAGAGTCGATCCGTTTTGCCCAGTTCCAAATCCTGGATCTCAATATCCAGTTCGCCCCCATTGCCCAGGGCCTGGGTGATGACATTCCGGAAGGGGTGGACCCGGGCTTCGGACGGGGTGAGGATCCCGTTGGCCACCTGCTCCGCCACCCAGCTGTGGTCCCGGGTGACCTGATGGATGCCCTCGGCATTCAAGAGGTAGGCCCGGCTGTCCCCCACATGGGCCAGGGTCACCTTGGCGCCGTGGAACAGGCCCGCCACCACGGTGGAGCCCATGGTCTCCCGCTCAGGGTTCCGCCGAATGTCCTCCGCGATGGCCTGATCCGAAAGCATCAGGGCCACCCGGAGCCGGTTCCCGTCATAGGAAAGGGAGGGATCGTACTCGAGGGGCCAGGTGCGGTCCTTCTCTAAGGTCTCGCCCACGAAGCGGGCAATGGTCTCCACCACGATCTGGCTGGCGACTTCGCCGGCCGCGTGGCCGCCCAGCCCATCGGCCACCACGAAAAGCCCCAGACCCTCGTCCGCCAGGAAGCTGTCCTCGTTGTGTTTGCGAACACAACCGACATCCGTCTTGCCAGCGGCTTGGATCCTCATGATCAACCCTTTCCCGTCAGTCGGCCCCAGAGGTCCTTTAGCTGATCCATGAGACTCGGCGCAGCCGCAGCAGCCTTGCCTTTCGGGCCCTGCCCGGCTCCCGCCTTGGCGCCCTGCCCGCCCTTGGGGGCGGACTGCCGCAGCTTGGGGTGGTTGGGCGAGATCTCCCGGGCCTTCTGGAGGTGCCGCTGGGCCCGCGCCGTCATTCCAAGCGTCTGGAAGTGTCCCGCCAGCCGGATGTGGCTCTCCACATCAAGGGGGGCGAGGCGGACAGCCGCCTCGAGGGCCTTCACCACGGCCCGGAGGTCGCTGCCTTCCCGTTCGAGGATGGCGGCGAGCAGCGCGTGGTACTGGGGTTTCTTTTCGTCCAGCCGGATGGCGTAGTGGATGAGGGCCCGGGCCTGATCCACCCGTCCCTCGTCCAGGGCCGCCTTGGCCATGGCCGCCCAGTCCTCGGGCGTCCGCTCCTGCGCGGATTCGGGCTCCCGCTCCTTCTCCTTGGCCGGTGCCGCCGCGGCCCGCGGCATCTGCTGCAGGGCCGTCAGCCGCTTGCCTGGATCCTTCAGGATGCTGAAGGCCTCGGCCAGTTCACGAAACTTCGCCTCCGCCTCGGCCTTCTCGGCCCCGGTGAACCGGTCGGGATGCCACCGTTTGGCGAGCCGGTGATACGCCGTCTTGATGTCCTCGGGTGAGGCATCCGGCGGGATTTCCAGCACATCGAATGGATTCATGGGATTCCGCGGTACCTATCGGGTCGGTGCAGCGCATGCGAGTGGAAGAACAGGGCTTGAGCAGAGGATGGTAGCCTATTTCCGATCCGAATGCAGGTCCAGAGCTATCGTGCTCGCTGGATTCCTCCGGGGAGATGCTGTCTCCACCCCGGTGGCCGAGACTGGAAGAGACCCCCTCGTGATGGCAAAGTAGAAGGTTCCAGAGGAGCGGGCATGGGGTTGGGCACGGCGATGGACTGGCGCGAGGGCCTGGATGCCGGCGACCTGTCCTCCGAGGCCCTGGTCCGCGCCGCCTTCGACCGGATCCGGGCCCTGGACGGGAACCTCCACGCCCTGCTCGCCCTGGATGAGCCCCGAAGCCTGGCCCTGGCGCGCGCGGCCGATGCCCGCCTGGGCGCCGGAGATCGAACCCCTGTCCTCGGGCTGCCCATCGTGCTCAAAGACAACCTCCACTGGTCGGGCCTGCCGATGACCTGCGGCTCCCGCGTGCTGGACGGCTATGTGGCGCCCTACGACGCCACGGTGGTGCGCCGGTTGCTCGAGGCCGGCGCGGTTCCCATCGCCAAGGCCAACCTCGACGAATTCGCCATGGGTTCCAGCGGCGAGTACAGCGCCTTTGGCCCCACCCGCAACCCCTGGGACCCCTCGCGGGTGCCCGGCGGCAGCAGCAGTGGATCCGTGGTGTCCGTGGCCGCCGGCTACGCCCCCCTGGCCCTGGGCAGCGATACCGGCGGCTCCGTCCGCCTGCCCGCCAGCTTCTGCAATGTGACGGCGCTCCGGCCCACCTACGGCGTCCTCAGCCGCTACGGGCTCACGGCCATGGCCTCGAGCCTGGATCAGGTGGGCCCCATCGCCGCCACCGCCGAGGATCTGGCCCTGGCCTTCCAGGTCATGGCCGGCATCGATCCCCAGGACAGCACCTCGGTGGACCTGCCGGGGGCTGAGCGGCTGGCTCCACTCCAGGCCGCCGACCTCAAGGGCCTTCGCATCGGCCTTCCGAAGGAATATTTCGCCGAGGGGCTGGAGCCCGCAGTCCAGGCCGCCCTCAATGAAGCTCTCCAGGAATTCGAGCGCCTCGGCGCACGGCTGGTGGAGGTGAGCCTGCCCCACACCCGCTGCGCCATCGACACCTACTACCTGCTCTGCACCAGCGAGGTGTCCAGCAACCTCAGCCGCTTCGATGGCGTGCGATTCGGGCTCCGCGTCCGCCCCGCCGAGGGCGGATTGCCGGAGATGATCGCCGAGACCCGGGACCAGGGCCTGGGATCGGAGGTCAAGCGCCGCATCCTGCTCGGGACCTTCTGCCTGTCCAAGGGCTACTACGACGCCTTCTACCTGAAGGCCCTGAAGGCCCGCACGCTCATCACCGGAGATTTCCGCACCGCCTTCGCCGAGGCCGATATCCTGGCCTCCCCCGTCAGCCCCGGCACGGCCTTTCCGTTCGGCGCCAAGACGGAGGATCCCTTGGCCATGTATCTCGCCGATGCCTTCACTGTTCCCGCCTCCCTGGCCGGGCTTCCCTGCCTTTCCATGCCCGCGGGCTTCACCGGCGGCCTCCCCGTCGGCATCCAACTCATCGGACCTGCCTTGTCGGATGTCCGTCTCCTCGAGACGGCCCACGCCTTCCAGTCCGCCACCCGCCACCACCTCGAAACCCCGACCCTGTCCGCATAGGAGCGAACCATGGCCTTTGATGTCGTCATGCCCCAGATGGGCGAGAGCATTGCGGAAGCCACCGTATTGAAGTGGCACAAGAAGGCCGGTGATGTGATCGCCAAGGACGAGACGCTCTACGAGATCAGCACCGACAAGGTGGACGCGGAGATCCCCGCCCCCGCCGCCGGCACCCTGCTGGAGATCCTCGTGGAAGTCAACGCCACGGTTCCCGTGGGCACTGTGGTGGCCCGCATCGGCGCCGCCTCTGAGAAGCCCGCGGGCGCCGCCGCTCCAACTGCTTCCGCGCCCGTGGCTGCCCCGGTTTCTGCCGCCGCCACGGCGCCCCTGGCCGACGAAGATGACAACAGCCTCGAGGGCCGCCTCCGGACCAAGAGCAGCCCCCTCGTCCGCGAAATGGCCAAGCAGCATGGCGTGGATCTCGCCCGGATCCAGGGCACGGGCCAAGCCGGGCGCGTCACCAAGGAGGACATGGAAGCGCATCTGGCCAAGGGGCCCACAGCGGTCTCCCCGGCCCCCTCCTCACCCGCGACCATCGCGCCGGTCCTGCCCGCGGTTCACGATCCTTCCGCGCCCACGCTGGGCATCAGCCCCGCCCTCTCGGTGGCCCCCGCCCCCGCCATGCCGGCCTTCGCCGCGGGTGAGCGGGTGAAGGTCGAGCCCATGAGCCGCATGCGCAAGATCATCGCCGACAACATGGTGGCCAGCCGCCGCACCTCGGCCCACGCCTACACGATCTTCGAGATCGACATGACCCATGTGGCCCAGCTGCGCAACAAGCACAAGAAGGCCTTCGAGGCCCAGTTCGGCACGAAGCTCAGCTTCATGCCGTTCGTGATGATGGCGGCCTGCAAAGCGCTGCGCGCCTATCCCATCGCCAACGCCTCCGTGGACGGCGACAACATCGTCTACAAGCAGGACATCAACCTCGGCATCGCCGTGAGCCTGGACTGGGGCCTCATCGTCCCCGTGGTGAAGAACGCCGACATGATGAACCTGGGCGGCCTGGCCCGCAGCCTCAACGATCTGGCCGAGCGCGCCCGCACCAAGCAGCTCAAGCCCGATGAGATCAGCGGCGGCACCTTCACCATCACCAATCCGGGCGTCTACGGCGACACCTTCGGCCTGCCCATCATCAACCAGCCCCAGGCGGCCATCCAGGGGGTGGGCGCCATCGTGAAGCGCCCCGTGGTCATCACCGGCCCTGACGGCACCGACTTCATCGCCATCCGCCAGATGATGTTCAGCAGCCTCGGCTTCGACCACCGGATCGTCGACGGAGCCACCGCCGACCTGTTCATGGCCTTCGCCAAAAAGGAGCTGGAGAACTCCACCTTCGGGTTGGAATAGCGGCCGAGCGATCCACCCATTAGGACCAGGAGAGATGTCTCGCGTATCGCCCCCGCTTTTTTGGGGGCGATACCGAGAGAAAGGAGCTGGAGAACTCCACCTTCGGGTTGGAATAGGGCCTGCTCCGTGCATGAAAACGGCGGCCTGCGGGCCGCCGTTTTCATGCGTAGGAGGAAGTCTCCCTGACCATCTCCCGGTACATCGCGTACTCGCCCTGGAAGTGCAGCTGGATGATGGCGGTGGGGCCGTTGCGGTGCTTGGCGACGATCAGCTCGGCGGAGGGATCCGGCTCCTCGTTGGCCGAGGGGATCATCTTCCGGTGGATGAAGGCCACCATGTCGGCATCCTGCTCGATGGCGCCTGAATCGCGGAGATCGCTGAGCTGGGGACGGCCGCCAGTGCGATGTTCCACCTCTCGGTTCAGCTGGGAGAGCACCACCACGGGAATGCCGAAATCCTTCGCCATGAGCTTGAGCCCTCGACTGATCTCGCCGATGCGGACGGCCTCGTTCTGCTTGGCGCCGCGGCTGCCCTCGGGGCTGCTGAGCAACTGCAGGTAATCAATGATCGCGAACTCCACGCGGCGGTTGCTCTGGCTGCCCTGCTTCACAATCATGTTCTGGATCTGCGGCACGGTGATGGAGGCCTGATCACAGATGAACAGGGGCATCTGGACCAGCTCGTCGCGTGCCTGGAGCACATGATCGATCTTTCCGGCCGCCCGGCCGGCCTGGAGATCCTTCATGTTGGTCTGGCTCTTGGCGGCCAGGAGGCGCATGAAGACCTCCTCGTGGCTCATCTCCAGGCTGAAGAAGGCTCCGCAGTGCCCCGGGCGGCCGTCGCGTTCCTGCGCGGCCCGCAGGATCCAGTTCAGGGCCAGGGCGGTCTTGCCGATGCCCGGGCGGGCGGCGAGCACGATGAGGTTGCCGGGCTGGAATCCCTGGGTCAGCTCGTCGAAACGGGTGAACCCCACCCGGACGCCAGGCGAGAGACGCCCTTCCAGGCGCTCGTGCAGGCGCTCCATGGCGTCATCCGCCACGGCCTGGATGGACAGCAGCCCCCGCGCCTTGGCATCCCCCTGGGCCAGGTGGAAGAGGCTCTGGGCCGTCTGGTCCACCAGCACTTCGGGCGGCTCGTCCTCCTCGGCGGCTTGGCGCACCAGCTGGGCGCCGAGGTGCACCAGGCGCCGCAGCTTGGCCTTGCGGCGGATGACATCGGCCAGCACCTGCGGCCGTTCCACATCCTCGCCGGCCAGCAGCTCCACCAGGCCGGGATAGCCGCCCACCTTGTTCAGGCTGTCGTCCTGGTCCAGGGCGTCCTTCAGCGTGAGGGAGTTGACCTCGACCTGAGCCTCGATAAGGACCCGCAGCGCCCGGAACACGGCCCGATGGGCGGGGTGGACGAAGTCCTCCTCGGCCAGGGTGAATACGGCCTCGCTGGCGGCGAAGCCCGCCCCCGGCGCGCAGCAGGTCGCCAGGAACGACCGCTCCGCATCAATATCCTCCGGAAGCCGTTCCGGAAGCCAGTCCGCCATCGCCGCTCCTGCCGATTCTAGAGTCCCGGAGGAGTGTATCCGCCGCCGTTCACATCCACAAAGATGGGGTTGCTGACCGCCACCGGGTAGATGCCCCTCATGATCCGGCTCCAGGGCGTCCCGGCCCGGTAGGCGCCGCTGGTCGCCAGGGGGACACCGGCCTCGACCACCACCCAGGCATCCTTGCCCGCGGGCATGGCCAGGCCCGATACCGTGGCGGTGCGGAGGCGGAAGTCCGTGGTGGAGGGCGTGAAGCTGCTCATGGGAATGACCTGCGCCACCCCGTTCACCACCACGCGGACCTCGTCCACCGGAACCCAATCCGGGGCGTAGAGCGAGATGGAGAGATTGACGGCGGCCGCCGGACCGGACACCAGACCTCCGGGTCCGACGCCGTTGACCGTCACATCGAGCATGGGCCCCGTGGAGGCGACCGCCGCCCCGGTGCGCAGGGCCTCCACCAGGGGCGTGAGGGTGTTCTGGTCGAGGCTGCCGCCCAGCTTCAGGTAAGTGCGGGCCAGCCCCACGGGGGTGTCGAAGCTGAACCGCGAGGAGGAGAGCCCGAGCCCCTTGGTGAAGGCCCCGGGTCCCTGCTGCTTCAGCAGCGAGAACCAATCGGCCCGCACGGCCTTGAACTCGGCGAACCAGGCGCTGGGGTCAGCGGGATCGCAACCCTCGGCCCGAATCAGCTCCAACGCATCGAAATCGCCCTGGCGCTTGCCGAGGGACACGGGGCCCGTCTGGGTCCACCAGGCATTGACACCGCTGCCGAGCGCCACCGCGGGATCGAAACCGCGCACCGTAAACAGCCCCTGGGGGCCCCGGGGACGGTGGACCACCGTGAAGCCACCTTCGGCCTGGGTGATGAAATCCGCCAGGGTCCATCCCTTGGAGGGCCGGGCCCCGCCGTTGCGATCTCCCGTGGGGGATGGCGTGAAAAGGGCCGTGACGAAGCCGTCCGACAGGCGCGAACTGCGGCCGCCCACCACGAAGGGATCCTGGCCGATGGGGGCGCGCTGGGCGTCGGTGACGGCCAGGCTCTCGATTTCCGCACGGAATTCGGATCGCAGCGCCGCCGGATCCGTGAGCACATCCTCTTCGGTGCGGGTCACCACCTGCACCCCCTCAGCGAGGGCCGAGCTGAGCATCTCGCCAGGGTTGAGGCCGCCCGTGGTCGCCTGGGTGGGGCCGGGGATGTCGAAGCTGGTCCAGCCCGTGGGCAGGGGGGAAGGCAGGGCCACAAATCCGTGGGAGATGTCCTGCTGCCCGTCGAACGACTTCACCGGCAGCACATCCAGATAGGACAGCGGTCCCCGGGTGCCATAGGCGAGGTAGTCGCCCGTGGGGAAATAGGCCGCCGCGGCTCCGGAGGGATAGCTGAAGGCTGATCCGAAGACCTCGTTTCCGGCGGTGTACTGGTAGGCGGCGATGTTGGCGCTCAGGAGCACCTTGCCCTTGTAGATTTGGTCGTAGTAGCTGGCCATGCGCCGGACGCGCTGCATGTGGGGATCAGGGACGCCGCCCAGGCCGGCCAAGGTGATCCGGAGCGGGTTGAGACCCGCGAATTCCAGCGTTCCTGCCTGGCGCACGGAGAATCCGTGAACCATCTGCTTCTGCTTGGTCACATTGCCCGAAGCGTCCACAATCTCGGCGCGCTCGGGCGTCAGGCTTTCGGCCAAGTGCCAAGACTGGCTTTTGGAGGGCGTGATGGGCGTGGCCAGGTACGGCCGGTTGGCATCCAGGATGTTGGTACCGAGATAGAGGGTGTGGCTCTGCAGGGCGTTGGTGGCGGTGATCCGGTACGGCTGGTTCTGCCCCGCCACCCGGACATCCGGCACCGCCGGCAGCAGGATCGCGAGGGGCGGACTGCTGACGGGGATGTCACTGGGCTCCCGCCACTCCACCCGCTCCAGCACCCAATGGGAGGGATCGGCATCCGCGGCCGGATCCACGGCGGGGTTCGTGCCGGTGTAGCGCTCGAACCGGAATTCCGTCTGGAGGGGACCGCCGCGCAGGGCGGTGCCGAAAGTGTCGAAGGCCAGGATCCCGAAATCCCCGCCGCGGAGTCCGCTCCGGGCCTGGGCCATCTCGTTGAAGACCACGGTTCCCTGGCTGGGGTAGAAGGGATGCGGGGCCAAACCCTGGCTGGTGAGAACCACATCGGGCCCGCCGAGCGCATAGAGGCGCCGCCGGTAGGTCAGCGTCTGGCCCGCCGGCAGGCTCGCCGCCGCGGGGCTGCCCACGACCAGGCGGCCCGGAAACACAGGGCGAAGTTCGGTCAGGGCGTGCTGAGGATCCGAAGCCACCAGGACCTGGTCCACATCCAGGGGCAGGATGCCCAGGGAGGCATGCGAATCCAGGGTGCTGCCGGCCGATTCGGCACCCACAAGGGCCACCATCGGCGCAACGACGCTGCTGGTCAGCGGGGCCGCAAAGTCCGATCCGGGGATTTCCGTGCCCCAACTGCTGAGTGGCGCTCCACTGAAAGTGGACACGGCCGGCACCACAAGGCGGAAGCCGCCGCCGCGCTGGGAGAGGAAATCCCCAAGGCTGCGGACCGGGAGGGCCGAGGTGCCGTTGTTGCTGAGGGTGGTCTCCAGGGTGAAGAAGGTCTCGCCCTGGTTGAGGCGGATGCGGTGAAGAACAGTCACGCCCGACACGCGCCCCTGGCCGTCCGTGGGCACGCCGAGCTTGCCTTTGGGATCCAGCAGGTAGCCCTGCATCTCGAGGCTCACGGTGTTCACGCCGGTGCCCGGGGTATACCGATCGAAGACCAGCGGCAGGTCAGGATCCTGGTTGGCCACCGGCCCAAGGCGCTCCACCAGGTCCGTGGGCATGGACACCCGCTTGAAGCTCTGGTCGAGGGAGATGGTCCCCACATCGAGGATGGCCCCGCCCGAAGCGGCGCCGAACTGGCCTTCCCGATCCCCGAATGCCGCCCCGTCCACCGCGAGCTGGACGGCGTCGTTGCCCAGGTAGAAGTCGCCGGGGCCGGAGGTGGCCTTCAGTCCCTGGATGCGGTCGCCGCCGGAGGCGGGGATCTCCTCCACGGCCACCGTGGGACGGGACACGCCGGTCGCCCGGAAACAACCCGTCGCACCCGCGGCCAGGATCAGGGCCAGCGGCGCCAGGATCAGGGGCGCGCGGCGGGGGGCCCGGCGGGACGGGAAGACAACGGGGGCAAGGCTCATGTTCATCAAGGCGTCTCGTTCGGGCGGGAGGTCCATGGGTCTAAGGCGGACGAAAGGTCTATGCTAACTCACGATGCCGATCTCCGCCTTCCTTCATCGCTGCTGGCTGCACCGATGGGCCCTGCTGCTGGCCCTGGCGCTCCCTCTCCTGGGAGACTTGCTCTGGACCCTCGGAAGGTTCCCGGCCATGCATCACCAGCAGATCTACCGGGCCGAGGCCCTTCCACCCGTGGGGGGCCCCGTTCTGGTGCTGGGGGCCGGGGTGTACGGGGACGGCGAACCCACCTCGATCCTGGAGGGTCGGCTCCGCACGGCCCTGGAACTCTACCGCTCCGGCAAGATCCGATGGTTCCTGGTCTCCGGCGACAACCGACACCCCTCCTACAACGAACCCCAGGCCATGCGACGCTGGCTCGTGAAACAGGGCGTCCCCCCGACCCGCATCGTCAGCGACTATGCCGGGCTCCGGACCTGGGACAGCCTGAGGCGTGCCCAGGTGGTTTTCGGGCAGCCGCAGGTGGTCATCGTCACCTCGGACTTCCACCTGCCCCGGGCTCTCTATCTGGCGGATCGCATGGGCCTCCAGGCCTGGGGGGTGCCCGCCTCCACAGAGGATCGCCCCGTCGGGAACCGTCTCCGCTACTGGATCCGGGAGTACATCGCCCGCCACCGGGCGCTCTGGGACGCCTGGTTCCCCCCCGACGCCCGGCTGGGCCCCCGGGAACCGACGCCCGATGATTGGGATCCGCCCAAGTGAGGGCACCCCATGACCTTCTGATCCTCGCTGCGGGTCGGCTGCCCCAGGGACGCTACGGCGGCAGCCTGGCGGGCCTGGGCGCCGTGGGGCTCGGCCTGACGGCCATGGAGGGCTTGTTGGCCCAGGGTCCCCTGCCCCGGCCCGGGAACCTGATCTGGGGCATGGCCCGCAGCCACACCCAGGGGATGAACCCCGCCCGCACCCTGGTCCTGAAGGCGGGTCTGCCCCACGACACACCGGCCTTCACGATCAACATGGCCTGCGGCTCCAGCCTCCAGGCCCTCATTCTCGCCGCCCAGCGCCTGGAGGGCGGGGCCCGAGCCCCCATCCTCGCGGGGGGAAGCGAGGCCATGTCCGACACGCCGCACCTCGTGCCGGGTCTGCGCTGGGGGTTCCGCATGGGCCACCGCCAGTTGCCCGATGTCATGCATCAGGATGGCCTGCGCTGTCCCGTCACCGGCCTGCTCATGGGCGAGACCATCGAGCGGCTGGCCACGAAGCGCGGCATCTCCAGATCCGAGGCCGATGCCTGGGCCACCAGCAGCCACCACCGCGCGGCGGCCGCGGACACCCGCACGGAACTCCTACCTCACCCCAACCTGGATCACGACGAAGCCATCCGGCCAGACATCTCGGTCGAAGCGCTGGCGCGGCTGGCGCCGGTCTTCACCCCCCAGGGCCAGGTCACCGCCGGAAACGCCTCCACCCTTTCGGACGGCGCCGCGGCCCTGCTTGTGGCCCGGCGGGACCAGGCGGACGGAGCCCTGCCCCTGGCGCGGATCCTGGGCTGGAGCGAGGCCGGAGTGGACCCTCTCGACATGGGTGAAGCACCCGTCCCAGCCGTCCAGCGGCTGCTCTCGGCCCGGGGGCTGGCCGTCACCGACATCGACCTCTGGGAGCTGAACGAGGCCTTCTCCGCCCAGCTCCTGGTCTGCCAGCGGCAGCTCGACATCCCCCAGGATCGCCTGAATGTGGCCGGTGGTGGCGTGGCCCTGGGACACCCCATCGGCGCCACCGGGGCCCGCATCGTCGTCACCCTGATCCACCAGCTGAGAGCCCGCGGCGGCGGCCTGGGCGTGGCGACTCTGGGCATCGGCGGCGGGCTGGGCCTGGCGTTGCTGCTCGAGGTGGAACGCTAGGCTTCGGCCTCGGCCAGCAGGGCCTTCAGCGCCCGGTAATCGGTCTTGCCGGTACCGAGGGTCGGGATCTGGTCGATCTGGCGGACGGCGCGGATGTTGTGCAGCGACGAAAGGCCCGCGGCCCGGATGGCCGCGTTGGCCTCGTCGCGGGCGATCCCGGCGACCGAGAAGAGGACCAGATCGGGGTTGAGTTCCTCCACCCCGGCTTCCACCGCGAGGAGCGGCTCGGTTTCGTCGTCGCCCAGGAAGCGCTGCGAAAGGGCCTCTTCAATGGCCGGCAGGGAGACCATCTCGCCGCCGAGCTTGACGAATCGCTTGAGGCGCCCCGCGAAGACCAGGACGCCGCGATCCTGGCGGACCAGATCCCCCGTCCGGTACCAGTCGCGGCCCTCGAAGCTTTCGAAAGGTGACTCCACATCGGGGTTCAGGTATCCGGAGAAGATGCTGGGGCCGCGCACCAGCAGCATGCCCGGTTGCCCCGGCTCGGCCCGGCGGCCCGTCTCCAGGTCCACGATGGCCCACTCGACAGAGACCAGCGGCTTGCCGATGCTGCCGTTCCGCGGATCGTCCTCCCGGTTCACCGACACCACAGGCGAACATTCGGTGATGCCGTAGCCCTCGAGGACCGTGGTCTTCGGCCAGCGGCGCGCCAGGGTCGCGTAGATCTGCTCAGAGCATTTCTCGGCCCCTGAGACCACGATCCGCAGGGATTCCAGGTGCCGGTCCTCCGCCACGCGGATGATGCCCCCGAGGAAGGTGGGCGTCCCCACCAGCAGCGTGGCGTGGTAGGCCTCGATGATGCGGGCCAGCATCCGCCCCTCGGTGGGGTTGGGGTGGTAGACCACGCGCAGGCCCAGCAGCAGCGGAAGGATGGTGGTGGTGGTGAGCCCGAAGGCATGAAAGGGCGGCAGGCAGCCCATCACCCGTTCGTCCTGGCGGAAATGGAGGGCCTGCGCGGCATCCCGAATGTTCGCCAGGATGTTCCCGTGGGTGAGCGGCACGGCCTTGGGATGGCTTTCGCTGCCGCTGGTGAACAGCACGGCCGCGGTTTCCGGGGGCTTGGCCCCCTGCAGGGAAGTCCAGTTGAAGCGGGCGCGGAAAGCCGCAGCCAGCTTCGTGGCCAGGGAGATCTTCTTCCCGGCTTCGTCGAGCAGCAGCAACCGGTGTTTCACCGCCGAGAGGTCCACGCCCTGGGCATCCAGGCGACTGACCAGCGTGGAGACGGTGACCACCTGCTTGACCCCCACGAGATCCAGGCCGTACCCCATGCTCCGGGCCCCGGCCGTCCAGTTCACCAGCACAGGGGTCTTGCCCGCGAAGAGGAGGGCCAGATACAGGATGCTGGCGCCTCCAGAGGCCGGCAGCATGAGACCCACATGGCTGCCCTCCAGGCCTTCGAAGATGGGCTTGAGGACCATGACGGCCGTGAGGACATCCCGGTAGGTCTTGACCCCGCCCAGCTGATCCGCCAGCGCCACGCGGCCCGGATTGCGACGGGCCTGCTTCAGGAACACCTCGGTGATGGTGTCGCCATCCGGCATGTCGATGGGAAGGTCCGTGGGGGAGTGGAACCAGGCGTGGGGTACGGCCTTGAGCTCGCCCTGGCGCAGCGACACCGCAGCTCCGGTGGCGGCCAACAGGAGATCCCCCACAGTCTGGAGCGAGGCGGGATCGCTGCAGGGATAGCCATAGGCGCGCTGGAGCCAAAGCTCCAGCTCCCGGTGGCCCAGGGCGTCGAGGCCCAGGTCCCGCACCAGGTGCTGGGAGTCCTGAATGTCGGCCTGGCCCGTGACGGCCTGGAGGTGGCGACGCACCGCATCGCGCACCTGGGGGGGCACGGCGCGGGGATTCCCCTCCACTCGGGGCCGGGGGGGCTCGGGGAGGATGCGGGGTTCGTGGTTCTTCCACACCAGGTAGGGCACGAAGAGCCGCGGCGCGGCCTCGGCATTCAGCCGGGCCTCCAGGGCGCGATTGATGGCCTGCCTTCCCTCGGCCAGCGGCAGGTCGCGGACCTCCTCGAAGGCCACCTGGACTTCCCGCTTGGGCATGAAGAACAGCGCATTCGCTGCGAGGTACCCCACCCCCTTCAGCAGTTCCAGACCGATGGAAGGGCGCCGACCCGAGGCTGCACTAAACCGGCTGCCCCAGAGTCCCCGCAAGCGGATCACCACCACCCGGGCCCCTGGAGCCTGCTGGAGAATCGACGCCACCGTGCTGTTGTCGGAGAGGTCCTCCACCTTCTGGCGGGCCAGGCGGGCCCCGGGGAACAGGATGAGGTTGCCGCCCGAGGCCAGGTGCCCGGCCAGGGCGGTCAGCTCCCGGTCCAGAATCTGGCGGGTCCGGTCCCCGTGGTCCGCAGGGTCCGGCAGGGAGCGGGAACCCAGCAACCGGGCCAGCCAACGCAGGGGAGCCGAGGCCGCATGGTCGCGGCCCGCCACCAGGATCGGCGAGAAACGGCCATGGAGGGCCGTCGCGAGCAGAAAGGGATCCACCAGGGTCGGATGGGAGGCCAGGAACAGGATGCCCGGCCTCCCGGGTTCAGGAAGGGACCCCGTCCCTTCGAACTGGATTCGATAGCGCAGCCGCAACAGCGGCCGACCCAGGGCTCGGATCAAGGGGGCGATCATCGTGAATGGAACCTACATGCTAAATGCGGGCGAGTTCTGGATTGTAGCGGGAATCCCGACGGGACCCTAAACCCCTCCGGGGACATCTGCGAAGATAACGCAGGGCCGTCAGCGGCCCTTCGAGGATCCCATGACCGATGCTCCCCTGATCCGGCTCACCGACATCACCAAGGTCTACCAGATGGGAGACATGGAAGTACGCGCCCTGGACGGTGTCTCCATGGAGATCCACCGCGGCGAGTATGTGGCCATCATGGGGCCCTCCGGTTCCGGCAAGTCCACCATGATGAATGTCATCGGCTGCCTGGACACGCCCACCACCGGCACCTATGAGCTGAACGGCAAGCTGGCCTCGGCCATGACGGACGACAACCTGGCCCAGATCCGCAACGAGGAGATCGGCTTCGTCTTCCAGACCTTCAACCTGCTGGCCCGCACCACCTCGTTGCAGAATGTGGAGCTGCCGCTGATCTACGCCGGCAAGACACCCGTCGAGCGGCACCAGATGGCCCTGAAGGCCTTGGAGAATGTCGGCCTGGGCACCCGCAGCGACCACATGCCCAACCAACTCTCCGGCGGTCAGCGCCAGCGCGTGGCCATCGCCCGGGCCCTGGTGAACAATCCCTCCATCCTCTTGGCCGACGAGCCGACGGGTGCCCTCGATTCCAAGACCAGCATCGAGATCATGGCCCTCTTCGAGGACCTGTACCAGAAAGGCAACACCATCATCCTCGTCACCCACGAGGAGGACATCGCCCGGCATGCCCACCGGATCGTGAAGCTGCGCGACGGCAAGATCATCCATGATGAGCCGAACACGCCCATCACCTCCGAAGAGCACATGGCCCACTTGAGCCTCTGAGCCTGACCTCAGGTAGAATGGTCGGATGCAGAAGCTCGTCCAAGGCATCCACCAGTTCCAGACCCAGATCTTCAGTTCCCACAAGGAGCTCTTCGAGCGGCTGGACAAGGACCAGGCGCCCGAAACGCTCTTCATCACCTGCTCGGACTCGCGCATCAGCCCGAACCTGATCACGCAGACCCAGCCAGGCGAGCTGTTCATCCTGCGCAATGTGGGCAACCTCGTGCCCCCGTACGAACACATGGGCGGGATGAGCGCGGGCATCGAATTCGCCGTCACCGTGCTGCAGGTGAAGGACATCATCGTGTGCGGCCACTCCAACTGCGGCGCCATGAAGGCCCTGCTGGAGCCGGACCAGCTGGGCGAGCTGCCGGCCACCAAGGCCTGGCTGGCCCACGCCCGGAAGACGGAGCAAATCATGTGGCAGAGCTACGGCCACCTCGAAGGGAACCAGCTCCTCCACGCCACGGTCGAGGAGAACGCGCTCGTCCAGCTGGAAAACCTCCGCACGCACCCCTCCGTGGCCAAGGCCATGGCCAGCGGGATGCTGCACCTCCACGCGTGGGTCTACAAGATCGAGACCGGCGAGGTCTTCGCCTTCGATCCGGAACGGGGTCAATACACCTCTGTCACGGGCACCGCGGGCCTGGAGCCCCTGGCCCCGGAACACCGCGCCACAGACCTGTCGATCTAGCCGACCGCTTCAGATCGAGAGCCGGTCCAGCCGCTCGGGCCGATCCCGCCAGCCCTCATCGACCTTGACGAAGAGCTCCAGCCTCACGGGGCGCTGGAGCAGTCTCTTCAGCTCGCGCTGGGCGCTCTGGCGGATGTCCTTGATCATCTCGCCGCCGCTGCCCAGGAGGATCTTGCGGTGCCCATCGCGGTCCACCAGGATGCGCGCGGCGATGAAGACGCCTTCAGGGCCCAGATCCTCGGGGTAATCCTCCTGGCCCGGCTCCAGCCACTGCTCGATGAGCACGGCCACGCCATGGGGCACTTCCTCTCGGGTCTTGCGCAGCACCTTCTCCCGGATGAACTCCGAGGCCAGGGACCGTTCGGTCTGGTCTGTGAAGACCTCCTCGCCGTAGGGCCAGCCGGGCTGGGTCGCATCCCGCTCCAGGATCGTCCAGAGGGGATCGAGGTTCAGACCCATCTTCGCGCCGATGGGGACGATCTCCTTGAAGGGGAGCAGATCCTTGTAGGTGGCGATCTTCTCCAGCAGGCGCCCCTTGGACAGCAGGTCGATCTTGTTCAGCAGCAGGTAGGTCGGCCGGCCCAGCTTGCGCAGGCGCTTGGCCAGGGCATGCTCCCCGGTGCCGAGGTAGTCGTCCGCATCCACCACCCAGAGGAGCATGTCGGCTTCCTCGAGGGCCTGGTCCACATGAGCCATCATGCGTTCATTGAGGGCGTGCTTGGGCAGGTGGATGCCCGGCGTGTCGAGGAAGGCCAGCTGCACCTCGCCGCGGTCCATGACCCCCAGCACCTTGGTGCGGGTGGTCTGGGGAATCTGGCTGGTGGCGGCCAGCTTCTGGCCCAGCAGGGCGTTCAGCAGGGTGGACTTGCCGGCATTGGGGAGGCCGATGATGGCGAGGGTCGCGTGGCGCCGGTTCGGGCCCGTGCCGGAATGGTCAGCCACGATGCACGCCCCGCTTGGCCTCGCGAATGAACTTCAGGAGATAGGCCACCTCGGCGATGTGGCCCACTTCCTTCTCCGCCTGGGCCATGGCCTCTTCCCGAAGCAGGCCTGCGTGGAACAGCAGCCGGTGGGCCTTCTTCAGGCCCTCCACCACCTCGAGGGAGAATCCCTTCCGCTGCAGGCCGATGGTGTTCACGCCATAGCTCTTGGTGTCGCGGGCGCCCGCCGTCTTCATGAAGGGCAGCACATCCTGGGTGGCCACGGTGAAGCCGCCCATGAAGGCGTGATCGCCCACGCGGCAGAACTGGTGGACAGCGGAGAAGGCGCCGATGTTGCAGCCGTCGCCCACCTCGACATGACCCGCCAGGGTCGCGGAGTTGGCGAAGATGTTCTTGTGGCCCACATGGCAGTCGTGGGCGATGTGCGCACCGGTCATCAGGAAGTTGTCATCGGCGAGGGTGGTCAGGCCGCCGCCTCCTTCGGTGCCCCGGTGCAGGGTGCAGCCCTCGCGGATCACATTCCGGTGACCCACCCGCAGGCGCGTGGGGGCGCCCTTGAACTTCAGGTCCTGGGGACCCATGCCGAGCGTGGCGTGGGGATAGATGTCGTTGTCCTCGCCGATCTCGGTGTGCGGGCCGATGACCACATGGCTGCGGAGCTGGGTTCGCGCGCCGATGATGGCGTTGCCTTCGATGACGCAGAAGGGGCCCACGACCACGCCCTCGCCCAGCCGGGCCTCCGGGCTCACCACGCTGCTCGGATGGATCTGAGCGCTCATTTACCTTCCCCTTCAGCCAAGTCCATCAGCATGGACATGAATTCAGCCTCGGCCACCTTCTGGCCGTCCACGAAGGCCTCGCCCCGCATTTTGCAGATGCGACCCTTGAATTGGATCACCTTCACTTCCATGACCATCTGGTCGCCGGGGAGTACCGGCTTGCGGAACTTCACCGCATCGATGCCCATGAAATAGATCACCTTCCGGGCCCGGTCCTCGAACTCACGCATGAGCAGGCAGCCGCCGGTCTGGGCCATGGCCTCCACGATGTAGACGCCCGGATAGACCGGCCGGCTGGGAAAGTGCCCCTGGAGGACCCCCTCGTTGAAGCTGATGTTCTTCAGCCCCTTGATCCACTGCTTGGGCTCGAAGTCGAGAATCCGGTCCACCAGCAGCATCGGGTAGCGGTGGGGCAGCAGGTCCATGATCCCCTGCAGATCGATGGTGCGCGGTTCGTGTTCGGGCATGGGCACTCCAATCTTCTAGCCTACCGCCTCCGGGCCCGGGCCTCCAGCCTCAGGCTTTCCGAGCTGTCCGCTCGAAGATCCGAGCCTCGATGAAGAGGTCCAGGAGCCCGCGGTCCAGGGCCCCGTCCCGGGCCTCGTCGTCCAGGATCGCCAGGCTGCGCTCCAGGGGCACGGCGCCCTTGTAGGGCCGGTCCTGGGCCGTGAGGGCGTCGAAGACATCGGCGATGGCCATGGCCCGGCTCTGGACCGGAATATCCGGTTCCGTCAGCTTCCGGGGATAGCCCCGGCCGCTCAGCCGCTCATGGTGGGCATAGGCGATGTCGGGGATGCCCGCCAGGTCGCGGGTCCAGGGGATGCGCTCCAGGAAGCGGAAGGTGTGGGTGACATGGCTTTCGATCTCGAGGCGTTCCGCCTCGGACAGGCTGCCCTTGCGGATGCGGAGGCTGGCCACATCCGCCGGGGCCACCACGGTGCGGGACTCACCGCTCCAGTGGGTGAAGGTGAGGCTTTCCAGCAGGCCCAGCCCCTCGGCCACCTCCTGGTTCAGCACCGTGGGCTCGTTGCTCTGGCGCACCAGGTGGATGAGCTGCTCGGACTCGGCCTGGCGGTCCTGGAGGGTCCGCTCCCACAACTCGAAGCTCCCCCCGCCTTTCCAGGCCTTGGCCAGGGTCTCGAGAGCCGCTTCCAGTTCCCGCTGGCGCAGCCGCTGGAGGATGATCTCCAGCTGGCTCGGATCGAGCTTCTTGGCCTTCACCAGGACCTGCTCGCGAACGCCGACCTTCCCGAAATCGTGCAGGAGGCTCGCATAGCGCAGCTCCCGCAGCTGCCGATCCGAGAACGACAGGCTGCCGAAGGGCCCGTTGGGCGTGGCGTTGACCGCTTCCGCGAGCCCCACGGTGAGGTCCGCCACCCGGCCCGAATGGCCGCTGGTGACGGGGTCCCGGGCCTCGATGGCGGTCACGGAAGCGGCCACGAACCCCTCGAAGAGCCGCTCGATCTCCTCCCGGAGCTGGGCGTTCTTCACGGCCACCGCCGCCTGCCCTGCCAGGCTCTGGGCCAGCCTCTGATCCGCCGTGGAGAAGGCGACTGTCCTCCCCTCTTCATCCAGGCGGTTGAGGAGCTGCAGGACCCCCAGCACCTGCCCTTCCGTATCGACCATGGGCACCACCAGGGCCGAGGTGGTGTGGTACCCCGCCTGGCGGTCGAAGCTGTCGTTGAAGCGGTAGGGGGCCTCGGCCGGAATCCGGTAGACATCCGGGAGGTTCAGGCTCTCCTTGCTGAGGGCCACGAACCCGGCCAGGGTGCCCCGCGAGATGGGCATGGCCACCCGGTGGAAGGGCAGGCTGACGCGGGCGTTCTGGGTGTGGGCGAACAACAGCTCCGGGTCGTCCTCCGCCCCGGTGAGCAGGTAGATGGAGCCGGCCTCGGCCATCAGCAGTTCCCGGGCCTTGGTCAGGATCAGATCCAGCAGGCGGTCCAGGTTCTGCTCCGAAGCCAGGGCCCGGCCCACCTCGTGGAGCCGCTCCATGTCTCGCCGGTCCTGCAGACGGGCCCAGGCCGCCCGGACCAGGGCCTCCGCCGCCTCCAGGCCGGGCCAGGCCTCGCAGTCCGCGAAAATCCCATCGCCCGGCACGCCCAGGACCACATCGGCGGGGCCGGCATCCTGGAAGACCAGCGCACGGCGCATCTCCCCGCCAGTGCGGTCCAGGAGGGTGTTACGGTGCTCAGGGGGGACGGCCACCGTGAATCGCAAGGCGGAATCAAGCTCCAAAAAAACGAAGACGAAGGTGCCGCCAGCATATCGGAATTCCCCTGCCCCGACTGAAAGCTGGCAAGGCCCCGTCGAACGGCTCGCCTGGGGCGGCAAGGGCGTGGGCCGCGCGGCAGACGGGCGCCTGCTGCTGCTGGAGGCCCCCCTGGCCCTCTTCCCGGGCGAGGTGGTCGAGGCCACCGTCATCTGGAAGGCCCGCCACGGCGAGGGCCGTGTCACCCGGTGGATCACCCGGGACCCCCGCCGGACCGTGGCGGCCTGCCCGGTCGCCGGAACCTGTGGCGGTTGCGATCTCTGGGAGGCCGGGCGCCACGCCCCCGACCTCAAACGGCAAATGGTGGCCGACCTCCTGCGCCGCCAGCTGGGCGAAGGCGTCGCCTGGGACTGGCGCCCCGCCCCGGAGGAGGCCCGCCGCCACCGCATCCAGCTGCACTGGGACGGCACGGAACTCGGCTACTTCCGCCGCCACAGCCACGCGCTCGTGCCGGTGGCCGCCTGCCCCGCCGCCGCCGAGCCCCTGTCCCTGGCCATTCCACGACTGAAGGAGGCCCTGATCGGCCGCGCCCTCACGACTCGCCCGGGCCGCTGGGAACTGTCCACGGGCACCCCGGCAGGGACGATCCTCGCGACCGACGAGCGCGGCCGATCCTGGTGCCTCGAGCCCGATGGCTGGCACCGCAGCGAAGAGCCCCTGCGGCACCAGCTGCGCGGGATCGCCCTTCGGCACGAGCCCGGGGCCTTCTTCCAGGTGAGCCCGCCCTGGGCGGCCGAGGCCTTCGGCGGCCTGCTGGAAACCTGGGGCGTGAATGGTCGCACCCTCTACGACCTCTACGGCGGCGTCGGCCTCTTCTCCGCCCTGCTCGGCAAGCAGTTCGACCAGCGCGTACTCGTGGAATCGGGTGAGGCGGCGGTGGCCTGGGCCCGGCGCAACCTGGAAGCCCTGGGTCTGCCCTCGGACTGCCTGGTCGGCGATGTGGCCGCCTGGGTGCCCGAAGGGCTGGGTCACCCGGAAGATGTGATCCTGCTCGACCCCCCGCGAGCCGGTCTCGAACCGGAACTCAGCAGCCGCCTCTGCACCGCCGGGGCCGGGACGCTGGTGCTGGTGGGCTGCGATGGCGCCGCCTTCTGCCGCGATGTGAAGCGCCTCGGAGAGGCCTGGGACCTGGAGAAGGTGGCCGTGCTCGACCTCTTCCCCCTCACCAGCCATGTGGAGTGCGTGGCCCTGATGACCAAGCGTCCATGAGCGCGCTGGGCCACCACCTGCTCGTGGAATTCACGGGTTGCGAGGCCGCGGTCCTGGCCGATCTGGACCGAGTCACCGCCGCCATGCTGGAGGCCGCCCGGGTCTCCGGCGCCACCATCGTCACCCACAGCTTCCACCACTTCAGCCCCCACGGCGTCAGCGGTGCGGTGATCATCGCGGAAAGCCACTTGGCCATCCACACCTGGCCCGAATACGGCTTCGCCGCCGTGGATTTCTTCAGCTGCGGCGGCGTGGACATGGACCGCGGCCTGGCCTGTCTGAAGGCGGCCTTCGACGCCCAGGCGGAAACCCGGCTCGAATTGGAACGAGGCCCCCTCCGGACGGTCAGCCCGTAATCGCCCCCTCCAGCCGCAACAGCCGCCCCTTCATGGCCAGGCCACCCGCATAACCTGTCAGCGTGCCATTGGCCCCGATCACACGGTGGCATGGGACGAGGATCGACACAGGGTTGGCGCCGTTGGCCCGCCCCACGGCCCGGCTGAGATTGGCATCTCCGAGGTCCGCGGCCAGCTGTCCGTAGCTGCGGGTCTCGCCGAAGGGGATGCGCTGGAGGGCCGCCCAGACCCGCTGCTCGAAGGCGCTGCCGTGGAGGCGGAAGGGCACTTCGAAGATCCGCCTCCGCCCGGCAGCGTAGGCTTCCAACTGTTCCCGGAGGCGATCCACCGAACTCGCCTCGGGACGCGCGACGGGTTCGAGGCGCGCGAGCTTCGCCAGCAGCGGGGCCCGGAATTCATGCCCGGCAAAGCCCAGGTACAGGACGGTGCCCTCGGCATCGAAGGCCGCCTGCACAGGCCCGAGGGAGGTGTCGATCCGGTGAATTCCGTTCATGCGGGGGTTCCCTTCAGGCTGGACCAGAGGTGGAAGGTGGCCAGGCTGCGATGCGGCGCGAAGGGCGCCATGAGCCGCTGCGTTTCGGTGGCATCCGGCCGGGTCTCCAGACGGAACCAACGCTGGAGGGCCAGGGTGAGTCCCGCATCCCCCACGGGCACGCAGTCGCGGAAGCCGAGGCCCCGCATCAGCACATACTGGGCCGTCCAGGGGCCGCAGCCCCGCAGGGCGAGCAGGTCCCTGGCGGCGCCGGTGGCGGTGGCCCGAGCCTCCAGTCGCAGCCGGCCCGCAGCCACCTCGGCCGCGGCGTGGAGCAGATACTCGGCCTTGCGCCGGGAGAACCTCAGGGCCAGCAAGTCCTCGGGCTGCAGCTCGGAGATCTGCGCAGCCTCGGGGTGGGCGAAGAGCCCTTCCGCCGCAGGCGTCCCGGCCCGGCGGATCAGGTCGCGCCGCAGGGCATAGGCGAAGGCCAGGTTCACCTGCTGGCCCAAGATGGCCCACACCAGCGCCTCGAAAGCGTCCAGCGTGAGCAGCACCCTCAGACCCTCGCGCCCCCGGGCCAGGTCCGGGTGCGCCGCCTCGAAGGCCGCGGGCTCCTCCTGCCACCCCAGCAGCCGGAGTGCGGCGCCGTGGGCCTGGCTCATGGCCGCAGGTCCCCCGGCGCCCTTGAGCGACACCTCCACGGCGCCCGCCCCGAAGGTCAGGACAAGGACGGAGGCCCGGCCTTGGCAGAGGAACGCCTTGGCGAGGCGCGGGCCCTCCACCCGCTCGGACACGCTGGCGACATCCCGGCCGTGGAAGCGCAGCACATCCTCTACGCGGAGTCCCGCGGGTTGCGGCAGTGTGAATCCGTCGGAGCCCAGCATGGTGCGGTAGGCACCAGGACTCAGGCCCGTCTGCCGGCGGAAGGCTTCGTGGAACCCCGAGGCACTTTCGTAGCCCGATGCGAAGGCCAAGTCGCCCAGGTCTCCCTGACCTGCCGCGAGCCGGGCACAGGCCGCCTGGATGCGGATCCGCTGCAGAAAGGTCGCAGGCTGCGCCTGGGCGTGATCCCGGAACAGGGTCTTCAGCTTGGTGAGGCCCACGCCGGCGGCCTCGGCCAGGGCTTCCACCTCCGGAAAGGCCGCCGGATCCGCCGCGGCCTGCGCCATGGCGTCTTCCAACCGGGCCAGGTCGGCATCTTCGCCCCGGTAGAAGGCATCAGGCCGGCACCGCTTACAGGGCCGGAGACCCGCCGCATGGGCCGCCGCTTCATCCGCGAAGAAGCGCACATTGCGGGCCAGGGGCTTGCGGGCCGGGCAGGAGGGCAGGCAGTAGATCCCGGTGGTGAGGACGCCCGTGAGCACCCGTCCGTCAAAGGAGGCATCCTTCGCCAGGATCCGTTCGTAGAGGTGCTCATCCGACCAGCGCATGGCTTCATGCTACGGGTCCCGGAAAGGGAAGTCCTCCGCTGGACGGCGCCGGAATTCCTGTCCGCTCAATCCCAGACCAGCGGCAGGGCCGGCTGGGGTGGAGCCTTGGGCAGCACGCCTTCCAGGCGGAGCAGGAACTCCTTCATGTCCAGGCCCCCGGCATAGCCCACCAGGGATCCATCCGATCCGATCACGCGGTGGCAGGGGATGAGGATGGCGATGGGATTGGCGCCGTTGGCGCGGGCCGCGGCGCGGATGCACTTCTCGTCTCCCAGGCGCCGGGCCAGCTCCAGGTACGAGATGGCCTGGCCGTAGGGAATCTTCTGCAGTTCCTTCCAGACCCGCCGCTGGAAATCCGTGCCTTCGGCCACCATGGGGATGTTGAAGTCCCGAAGGTTTCCCGAGAAGTAGGCCTCCAGCTGGCGCTTCAGGTAGGGCAGGCTCCTCGGCGCGGGCCCTTCGGGCTGGAGGGGCGGCCGCCCATGCAGGCGTACCAGGTGGATCAGGCGCCCTTCCCCATCGAAGGCCGCGCCCAGATCTCCCAGGGGTGTGGACAGCGGATGGAAGGACCCGTTCATGGGCACAAGAATGGCAGAATCAGGAGACTTAGGTGCAAATCCCGCGCCATCGGTCCCAAGCTAGGGCCGCCGCCATCCCATGCCCGTCTCCAGATCCCGCAGCGCCCTGGCCAGGGGGCCCTCCCCCGGCAGCAGCACCCGGTGCGTGGGCACGAGCAGGGCGATGGGATTGGCGGCGCAGGCCATGATGATCAGATCCTCCTCCAGGCTCAGCCAGGCCGCCAGATCCGAGGGCTGCCTGGATTGGCCGTAGGGAATCGTCCGGACCGTATCCCAGACGCGGAGCTCCAGGGCCGAGCCCTGGGGATCCACAGGAATGGTGAAGGTCCGCAGGGTGCCGGCCAGGTAGGCCTCCAGCTGCCGATCCAGGAACCGCTTGGCTTCGCGCTGCTCCTTGGGCGGCAGGGGGCTGGTCTTGCGGGGATCAAGACCTTCCACCGCCAGCTCCCGCAGCCGTCCCCGGCCGTCGAAAGCGGCTCGCATCGGCCCCATCGGGGTATTCAGCTCGTAATGCCAGAGGACCATCAGGGAATCATCGCAGGGTCGGTAGACTGTTTCCATGGTCACCGAACCTTTCCGCCTGTCCATCATCGACTACTTGAACGCCGCCCCTCTCAACCACGGATTCAAGCACGGCCTTGGCTGGGAGCACTTCCACCTGAAGTTCCACTATCCCTCGGCCTGCGCCGACCGCCTGCGATCCGGCGAGGTGGATGCCGGCATCGTCAGCTCCATCGAATACCTGCGGATCCCCGATCTCCTCATCGTGCCGGGCCTCTGCATCGCCTCCCCGAAGCGGGTCCGCAGCGTGGTGATCCTCTCCAAGGTGCCGCCGGAGCAGATCCGCAGCCTGGCCCTGGATACCTCCAGCCGGACCAGCGTGGTGCTGGGGCAGCTCATCCTCCGGGAGCGCTACGGTGTGAGCCCCGAGATCACGGACATGGGCCCCGACCTGCCTGCCATGCTCGAGGCCCACGATGCCGCCCTGATGATCGGGGACTCCGCCATGCGGGCCCCCCGCCAGGGACTCTTCGTCCTGGATCTGGCCGAGGAGTGGCATGCCTGGACCGGCCTGCCCTTCGTCTTCGCCCTGTGGCTGGTCCGGAAGAGCGCCCCGCAGCTGCCCGTGCCCGGCGGCGTGGCCTCCTTCTTCCACAGGAGCTACGAGATCGGCCAGGCCCAGCTGCCCGCCATCATCGAGGAGGCCCGCCGCACCATCGGCTGGACCAAGATCGAACTGCACGAGTACCTCACGGAAAACATCAGCTACACCCTGGGCGAAGCCGAACGGGAAAGCCTCGCCCTCTTCTTCGAGAAGGCCGTGCGCCACGGCTTTGCGCCCGAGGAAAAGCCCCTGCGGTTTCTCTGATCGCCAGCCATTCTGATCATCGGGCCACCCCAGCGCCCGATCCCCCACCCCAAGGACTCCCATGACCGATCTCGCGGCTCTTTACCTCACCCACATCGCCGAGCGCCAGCGCACCACCGCCGAGGCCCTGGCCGAGACGGGCTTCGATGCCCTGGTGATTTCCAGCGGGAAGGTCTACACGCACTTCGCCGACGATCAGGACGCCCCCTTCCACCCCGTTCCCCACTTCGCCCACTGGTGTCCCGTGGCGGGACCGCACCACCTCCTCGTGATTCGTCCCGGCCAGAAGCCACGGCTCATCCGCTACGCTCCCGAGGATTTCTGGTACGAGCAGGCCCCCCTGGGGAATCCCTTCTGGGCGCCGGCCTTCGAGCTCCAAGAGGCGGGCACAGTCGACGAGGTCTGGAAGCTCCTGGGAAACCCCACCCGGGCGGCCTATATCGGCAATGAGACCGACCGCGCGGAAGCGGCCGGCCTCGAGGCCAATCCGGCCGGACTCACGGCCCGTCTGGACTGGCACCGCACCACCAAGTCAAGCTATGAGGTCCAGTGCATCGAGGAGGCCACGGTGCTCGCCGCACGGGGCCACCTGGCCGCCAAGGCCGCCTTCCTGGCCGGAGCCAGCGAGCTCGAGATCCACCACGCGTATGTCCAGGCCGTGGGCATCGTGGATCAGGAGCTGCCCTATGGCAGCATCGTGGCCCTCAACGAGAAGGGCGCCACGCTCCACTACGAGGGCAAGCGCACCCTGAAGAACGGCTTCGTCATGCTCATCGACGCCGGCGCCCAGGTCCGCGGCTATGCCTCCGACATCACCCGCACCGTGGCCGCACCCCACTGCGACGGCCGCTTCGCGGCCCTGGTGGACGGCATGGAGAGGATCGAGCTCCAGCTCTGCGACCTGGTGAAGCCGGGGCTGCCCTACGGCGACCTGCATCATCAGGGGCATCTTGCCATCGCGGGTCTGCTGAAGGATCACGGCCTCCTGAACGCGAGCCCCGAAGAGGCCGTGGAGAAAGGCTACAGCCGCCCCTTCTTCCCCCACGGCCTGGGCCATCACCTGGGCATCCAGGTGCACGATGTGGCCGGGCGGCAGGGTGGACCGGACGGCACCCTCGCGCCTCCGCCAGCCCAGCACCCCACCCTGCGCACCACCCGTACCATCGATGAGGGGCAGGTCTTCACCGTGGAACCCGGCCTCTACTTCATTCCCATGTTGCTCCGTCCCTTCCGCGCGGGGGAGGACCGGGCGAAGTTCAACTGGACGCTCATCGATGAGCTCACCCCCTGCGGCGGGATCCGCATCGAGGACAACCTGCTGGTGACTCCCGGCGGACATCGCAACCTCACCCGGCCGCACCTGCCCAACTGAGCTGCGGATCCGGACTACCCCCCGATCGCACAGCGCCCCGCGCTGTGCTCCCACTCAGCCTCCGGCTTCGCGGAGGGGGCCCCGTTGCATCGAGGACAACCTGCTGGTGACTCCCGGCGGACATCGCAACCTCACCCGGCCGCACCTGCCCAACTGATCGGGAACCTCCACCCGCCGATCACCGGGACGGATAAAAACGAGCTCACCTTCGCCAACCGTCCGTCAACAGGGCAGTTCCTGTGGCTTCGATTCCGCAGTTCTGCCTTGTGGCCCGGCCTGCCTTCGGGTCTGATGGGAAGACTCCGCCCTTCCATTTCTGGCCCCTCCACCCCGTTTCGAGGAGCGTCTTCGTGTCTTCCGAGGCTTTCGACCCCACCCGCAACCATCGCATCAGCCGAGAGGAGGCCGCCGGCCTGATCCTGGCTTTCCAGGCCGGAGCCGGCCCAGGAACCCACCACGCCTCCGCCTTCAACCGCAGCGCCTTCGAGCAGCTCCTCGCCCAGCCCGGGGCCGCAGGCATCCGCATCTACCGGGCCCAGCACGAGGACGGATCACCCACGATGGTGATGGTGGCGGTGGACTCGGAGGGCGTGGACCTCGACGCGCCGACATGCGTCTTTGCCCAGAACTCCCACGACTGCCCACCCGACTGTGCCGGCTCGCGCCTGTCGAAGTTTCCCTGATCCCGGCCCATGGATGCCAAAACCGTTCATCGATGGATCCTCCACTACATCATCGATCCATCCATCCTGGCGCCGATGGCCGCCTATGCCTGGAGCCGCTTCCGCGGCGGGTACCAGCGTCCCCCCTGGCTTCGCCCGTTCCTTCGCGTCCAAGTCCTTGATCTGATCCAGGGCGTGATCTTCATCGCCATCGCCATGGCACACCACAACAACCAGTGGTTCCGCCACATCGTCCAACCCATCATCTTCACCGGTCTCCTTTGGACGCTCGCCAGGACGGCCGAAGAAGGAACCCGGCGCACGCGCCTCTACCTCATCTGCATCGGGGTTGGGCTCGCCGCGGCGGTGACGGGCATCTTCGTGAATGGCCTGCTGTGGCGCAATGCGCTGTTCATGACGACTCAGAGCCTCATCTACATGGGCCTGGGAACCTACGAGCTGCGGCGGCTCTTCAACTCCGAGGACGACCGGCCCCTGCCGGACCGGCCCGAGTTCTGGTTGGCCGCCGCGCTCTTGATCTACGGATCCTCGGCCCTGATCTTCAGCGCCACTTCCAACTACCTTCTCCGCACCCTCTCGGCCCAGATGGTCCATGTTCCCTGGATCGTGAACGGGATCGTGATCGTCTGCTACGAGCTCGCCCTGGCCAAGGTGTTCCTATGCAGGAAGTCCACCTCCTCCTGATCTTCGGCCTCGCGACGATCGTCGTGATGCTGCTCAGCTGGCTCGCGCTCTTCAGCGTGGTCCAGGGGAAGAACCGCGTTCTCCAGGAACAGAGGAAGGCCCTCGAAGGAGAGCGGCGCCTCCGGCGAGCCCAGGAAGCCTTCACCGACAACGCGCATCACGAGCTGCGCACACCGGTGCAGATCCTGTCTGGTCATCTCCAGATGCTCAGCGACCTGGACCCCACGCCCGAACAGACGACCCTTCTCCATCAGGCCCAGCAGACCGCCGCCCACCTGAGCCATCTCGTGCAGAGCCTCCTGGATCTCTCCAGCCTGGGCCAGGGAACCCTTGCCATTCGTCCGGCCCTCACGGACCTCGGAACCTACCTGGCCAGCTTGGCCCGGCGCGCCGAAGCGGATGCCCACGCCAAGGGGCTGGTGATGCAGGTGGCGATGGATCCCCTGCCCCACCCCCTGGTCTGCGATGCGGCGCGGCTCATCCAATCCCTGGAGGCTCTGCTGGACAACGCCATCGGCTTCTCGGATCGCGGAACCATCAGCTTCCGGATGGCAGCCCGATCTCAAGGACGCACCTGGCACCTGCGCTTCGAGATTGAGGATCAGGGCCCCGGCCTGCCCCTCGACTGGGAGCGGTTGATGAGGCCCTTCGAGCAGGAAGAGCAGAGCCTCCGCCGCCGCCGCGGCGGACTGGGCATCGGGCTGCCTCTGGCCGCGGGCCTCATCGAGCGCCTGGGCGGACGCATCGGATTCCAGCCCCTCACCGCCGGCACCCTGGCCTGGGTGGACATTCCGCTGAAGGAAGAAGCCTAGAGCCGGAAGCTGTCTGCCAGGGCCCTTAGACCTTCGGCCACCTGGGCGAGGTCCTCGGAGGTCTTGGCGATCTCCTTCACGGTGGCCGCCAGTTCATGCGTGGCGGTGGCATTCTGGGCGAGGCCGAGACTGGTCTGGTCCATCATCCGCGTGACCTCCGCGCTGGTGCCAGCCTGGCCGCGCGCAAAGGTGCCGATCTGGGAGACGCGACTGGCCACCTCCTGGATGCGTTGCCGAATGGCCTCTAGGCTCTGCATGGTGCCCTGCACGCTGGCAACACCTCCTGACACGGCTTCCTGGGCGCGCTGGATGAGTTCTTCGATCTCCTTGGCGGAGGTGCGGCTCCGCTCGGCCAGTTTCCGCACTTCTTCGGCCACCACGGCAAAACCCTTGCCCATGGACCCGGCCTTGGCCGCCTCAATGGCGGCGTTCAGCGAAAGCAGATTGGTCTGCCGGGCAATCTCCTGGATGACCCGCACCGCCTGGACGATCTGCGCCGTAGCCCCCTGGATCTCCCCCATGCCCTGAACGGCGGCTTCGCCGGTCTCTGCGCTGCGCACCGTTTCCGCCACAGCCGCGGCACCCTCTCTGCCGCCCTCTTCGCTGTGCTTCGCGACCAAGCCCGATTCCTCGGCCAGCCCGGCCATGGCCCGGGCCACGCGCTCGCCGGCCAACTTCAACTCTTCGCTGACCTTGGCGATCTCGTCCACGGCGCGGGTCATCTCTTCGGAACTGGCAGCCAATTCCGTGCTACCCGAGGCCACGCGGCTCGAAAAACCCGAGATCTCCAGCACCCGGCCGCGGAGTTCCGCGTTGTAGGCGTTGAATGCCTTGGCAGCCTCCCCGATCTCATCGCTGGTATCGATGCGGATCTCCCGGGTGAGATCGCTGTGCCTCAGGCCTTCGACGAGTTCGCCCAAAGGCCGGGACATGCGACGGGCCAAATTTCGGACCACGAAGAAAAGCACTCCTGAGAGGGCCAGTAGTCCGCCCAGGATGGACCAGGTGAAGCCCCGCACCTGGGCCTGGAGGTCGTCGATGTAGACGCCGGTGCCGATGTTCCAACCCCATGGTTCAAAGGACTTCACATAATTCAGTTTCGGATAGACCCCTTCCGCGCCGGGTTTGCCGAACCAGATCTGCAGGAATCCCCCCTGGGGTTGGCGTCCCAGCTGACGCAGTTCCATGTAGATCCGTGTTCCCTGTTTGTCGGTGTAGTCATCCACCAGCTTGCCCTCCATCTCGGGACGGATGGGCACGGTGACGATGCGGGGTTCATGGGTGAAGACATAGAAGTAGTTGCCGCCGGCGAAGCGAATGGTTTTGATCTGGGCGATGGCCCTACGCTGAGCCTCTTCCCGGGAAATGATGCCGGCGACCGCCTCTCCCTCCTGCGCCGCCAGGAGTCCCAGGGCCGTTTCCGTGAGGCTCCGGAGCTCGGCCTTCCGGGCGTCCAGGATACCCCTCTCCACCGCTGGCACCAGCAACAGCCATGAGGCGAAGAACACGATCACGAGCGGGCCCAGACCCACCAGCAGGATCTTTCCGGCCAGCGATTGCGGTTTCATCCGATCCAGGAGTGCCATGGATTCACCTCCCTTAATCGACTCAGTCCCATTTCCATCCCTTATCGAAAGGCGGCCACCTCCTCTCAAATCCTGATCCCTTCAGGGATAACCCACCTGGCCCTCCAAAGAGCCTCGCTTTGCGATATACCTAGGGATCTCCGGAGCCACCATGCCCGTCCGCGCCCTTCTGGCCAGCCTGATCCTCACCGCGTCCCTGTTGGGCCAGACTCCGAGCCGCGTCCCGGGCCAATTCCCGGAAGGGGCCTCCGGCCAGCTCACATTGGAAGCCATCGCCCACCCCACAAAGAAGGTGACCTACGCCGGCATGCCCACCACGCGCCTGGATTGGTTGCCGGATGGGGCCCTCGTGCAGACGCGGCGAGAAGGGGACCAGGTGTCCCTCCTGCGGGTGGATCCCGCCACCTGGGCCTCGACACCCCTGCTCGAAGCGGGCCGCCTCCAGGCCGCCCTGGTCGCCGCCGGAGCTGCCGACATCGCCGCAAGGACCGCCCTCGGACGCGGGGGGTTCATCTGGAATGAGGACCGCAGCACCTTCCTGCTCGAGGCCGACGGCGACCTCTTCCAGGTGGAGGTGAAGGCAGCCAGGGCCAAGCGCATCGCGAGCGGGAAGGTCGACGAACCCACCTTCAGCCCCGATGGCCGGCAGGTGGCCTATCTCCGCGGCAACGACCTCTACCGGGCCGAGGTGGCCACGGGCCGGGAGACCCGGCTCACCACCGGCGGCAGCGAGACGGTGTTCAACGGCCGCCTGGACTGGGTGTACCAGGAGGAGGTCTATGGCCGCGGCAGCTTCCGGGCCTTCTGGTGGGCGCCGGATTCCAGGCGCATCGCCTACCTGCAGCTGGATGAGACCAAGGTGCCGGTCTTCACCCTCATGGATGACCGCCACCAGCCCCAGAAGGCCCAGGCCGCCCGCTATCCCAAGGCCGGGGATCCCAATCCCATCGCCCGCCTGGGCGTGGTGGAATTGGATGGGCGCACCGCCTGGATGGACGACCCCTACCCCGGCCAGGAGACCCTCATCGTGCAGGTGGGCTGGGATCCTCAGGGGCACCTGCTCGCCATTCATCAGGACCGCATCCAGAGCTGGCTGGATCTGCGCCGTTACGAAGCGACTGGCTCGAAACGGCTCCTCCACGAGAACGGCCGCGCCTGGCAGGAGCGGCTGCCCCTGCCCCATTTCCTGCCCGATGGCGGCTTCCTCTGGGAATCGGGCCGCACCGGCCATCACCATGTCTATCGCTACGGGAAGGACGGAAGCCTGACCGGCGCCATCACCGCCGGTGACTGGGATGTCAAGCGCGTGCACGGTGTGGATGCCAAGGCCGGCTGCCTCTACTTCGACGCCACGGAGCGCAGCCCCATCGGCCTGGACGCCTATCGCATCGGCCTCGACGGCAAAGGCCTCACGCGCCTCACGGATCGGCCGGGCACCCACCGCGCCAGGTTCAACGCGACCTTCACGGCCTTCCTCGATGTCTGGAGCGATGTCCAGACACCGCCCCAGCAGGCCCTGCACGATGGGGCCGGGAAGCAGCTGCGCCTCATCGACGCCAACCCCAGCGAGGGCTGGAAAGCCCTGAAGCGCGGCAAGGTCAGCTTCCAGCAGGTGAAGACCCGGGATGGCTTCCCCATGGAAACCATGCTGGTGCTGCCCCCCGGGTTCGATCCTTCCCGACGCTACCCCGTCTTCCAGGAGGTCTACGGGGGGCCGGCAACACCCACGGTGCGCAATGCCTGGGGCCGGGACATGCTCTGGTACCAGTTCCTCGCCCAGCAGGGCATCGTCGTCTGGGCCTGCGACAACCGCAGCGCCTCGGCCAAGGGGCTGGCCAGCGCCTACGGCATCCACCGCAACCTCGGGGCCCAGGAACTCCAGGACCAGCTCGACGGCCACGCCTGGCTGAAGCAGCATGGCTGGGCCGACTTGGACCGGCTCTGCCTGGATGGCTGGAGCTACGGCGGCTTCATGGTCACCTATGCCCTCACCCACAGCAAAGCCTGGAAGCTGGGCATCGCCGGGGCGCCCGTGACGGATTGGCGCCTCTACGACAGCATCTACACCGAGCGCTACATGGGCCTGCCCTCTGACAACAAGGCCGGCTACGAAGCCAGCTCCGTGGTGAAGGCCGCCGGGAACCTGTCGGGCAGGCTGCTGCTGCTGCATGGAACGCTGGATGACAATGTGCACCCCCAGAACAGCGTGATGCTGATCGATGCCCTCCAGAAGGCGGGCCATCCGGTCCAACTCGTGCTGCTGCCGGGCTCTGACCATGTGCCCCGCGCCCCCCAGCATGCCTGGGCGCGCTTCCAGGCCATGTGGGACTTCATCTCGAAGAACCTGTAGGCTCTTTATAGTCTTCAATATTCTGTATTCAATCTTCAGTCTTCAGCATTAAGTCCGAAGGATGTTCATGAGCGAAGCCACCCAGGATCCCCGTCTGCTCGATGACCAGGGCATCGCGGGCCATCCGCGCGGCCTGATGGTCCTCTTCTTCACCGAGATGTGGGAGCGATTCAGCTACTACGGCATGCGCGCGTTGTTGATCCTCTTCCTCGTGGCCCCCCCGGACAAGGGGGGGCTCGGGATGAGCGGGGTGAAGGCCGCCAGCATCTACGGCACCTACGAGATGTCCGTCTACCTCGCCAGCCTGCCGGGCGGCTGGGTGGCCGACCGGTGGCTGGGCCAGCGGAAGGCGGTGGCCCTCGGCGCCGTGCTCATCGCCCTCGGGGAATTCATCCTCGCCGCCTCCGGAACGGTCGCCGTCTTCTACGGAGGACTCGCGGTGATCGTGGCCGGCACCGGCCTGCTCAAGACCAACTGCGCGACCCTCGTGGGCTCGCTCTATGCGGACAACGACGCCCGGCGCGACCCTGGCTTCACCATCTACTACATGGGGGTCAACCTCGGCGCCCTGATCGCCCCCATCATCTGCGGCTTCCTGGCGCAGGACCCACGCTTCCTCGGCTTCCTGTCCCGCATCGGCCTGGCCACCACGAGCGGCTGGCGCTGGGGCTTCGGCGCAGCCGGAGTGGCCATGGTGCTGGGCCTCATCCAGTTCGGGCTGCAGCAGCGGAAGTTCGGCGAGGCCGGCCTGAAGCCGGGCTCCCAGCAGATGGAGCATGGACACACCAGCACACGGGAACCTCTCCGCCCCGAGGAGCGCAAGCGGCTGCTGGTGGTGGCCATCCTCTTCATCTTCTCGGTGATCTTCTGGATGACCTATCAGCAGGCCGGCTCGAGCCTCAACCTCTTCGCCGACCGCCTCACCCGCTCCGAGGTCTTCGGGTGGCATTTCCCCTCCACCTGGTTTCAGAGCGTCAACTCCGCCTGGCTGCTGCTCCTGGCCCCTCTCCTCTCCTGGCTCTGGGTGAAGCTCGGCGACCGGGATCCCTCCAGCCCCGCCAAGTTCGCCCTGGGTCTGCTCTTCGTGGGCCTGGGCATGCTCCTCCTGGTCCCGGCGGCCAGGGTGGCGACCGGGGCGGCCCGCGTGGCGCCGTGGTGGCTGGTGGGCACCTACGGACTCCACACGGTCGGGGAGCTGCTGTTGTCCCCCGTCGGCCTGAGCACCACCACCAAGCTGGCTCCAGCCCGGTACCAGGGCCTGATGATGGGGGTCTGGTATGTGTCCCTCGGCCTGGGCAGCAAGCTCGCCGGCAAGGTGGCAGGCCTCTTCGAGACCATGCCCCTCGCCCGCATCTATGGCAGTCTCTTCCTGGCCACGGCTTCCGCGGCGGTGATCCTGGCGCTCTTCACCCCCAGGATCAAGCGGCTCATGGGAGGCGTCCGGTAGTTTCCAGAAGCCGTGCCTGAACCATCCGAATCGAGGAGCCCGCCATGCCACTTGCCATCTGGAGCGACCGGTTCGCCACCGGGATCGACAGCATCGATCGCCAGCACCAGCAGCTCTTCACGGCGGTCAACCAGCTCCATGAGGCCTTCCGCCAGGGCCACGGCCAGGAGCAGGTCCGGAAGGCCATCGACTTCCTCCTCGACTACACGGTGGATCACTTCCGCACCGAGGAGGATCACATGCGGCGCCACGCCTACCAGGGCTACGCCGCCCATGCCGCCGCCCACGCCCAGCTGGTGGCGCGGGTGGCCAGCCTGAAGGCGGACAGCGATGCCGGCCGTCCCGTGGCCATGGAAGTGACGGCCCTCCTGGCGGATTGGCTGAAACACCACATCAGCGAAGTGGATCTGGCCTACATCGATTTCCTGAAGGCCAAGCACATCAAGTAGGCGGGCCTGGCCTGGACACGAAAGGGCGGGCCGACTCCGGCCCGCCTTTTCGCATGGAGGGGGATCACCGGGCTTTGGCGAACTCCACCACGGCCTTGAGCATGTCGCCCACCGACATGATGCCCACCAGCTTGCCCGCGCCATCCACCACGCAGAGCCCATAGAGCTTGTGGTCGAGGATGGCCTGGGCCGCCGTGGCCAGATCCACATCCGGCGTGACGGTCCGGGGGTTCGGATTCATCACATCCTTCACAGGGGTCTTGGACAGAAGGTAGTGCACTTCCCAGGTATCCAGGGAGGTTGCCTTGCCCGGGGTGTAGTCCTTGATCATCCGCTCGGTGATGAGCCCGGTGAATTGGCCCTGGGCCATGACGGGCAGGCGGCGAATGCCCTTCTCCTTCATGAGGTGGATGGCCTCGATGATCGAGGCGTCCTGCTCGATGGTGATGGGATTCTTCGTCATCCACTTTTCGACGGTGGTCATTGGGATCTCCTCACATGCCCAGGAAGGCTTTCTTGATGTGGTCGTTGTTGAGCAGTTCCTCTCCCGTGCCCGTCAGCACCACCCGCCCCGTCTCCATGACATAGGCCCGGTGGGCGATGCGGAGGGATTGGTAGACATTCTGCTCCACCAGAAGAATGGTAACGCCCTGCTTGTTGATGCCGGTGATGATGTCGAAGATGTTCTTCACCAGCAGGGGCGACAGGCCCAGGGAAGGCTCGTCCAGCAGCAGCACCTTCGGGTTGGCCATGAGGCCCCGGGCGATGGCCAGCATCTGCTGCTCGCCGCCGGACATGGTGCCGCCCAGCTGCTTTTCCCGCTCCTTGAGGCGGGGAAACAGCTCGAACACCCAGTCGATGTTCTTCTGGCGGTCCGGCCGGGTGGCCTTGACATAGGAGCCCATGCGGAGGTTCTCCATCACCGTCATCTCGGGAAAGATGCGGCGCCCCTCGGGGACCTGGACCAGTCCCGCTTCGACCACATGGTGCGGCTGCATCTTGCCGAGGTCTCTGCCCTGGAAGGTGATGCTCCCTGAGGTGGGCGTGACCAGGCGGGAAATGTTCTTGAGCGTGGTGGATTTCCCGGCCCCATTGGCGCCGACCACAGTGACGATCTCGCCCTCGTGGACTTCCAGATCCACATCCCACAGGACTTTCAGATCGCCATAGGCGAAGTTCAGTTTCTCGATCTTAAGCATGGCTCTCACCCAGGTAGGCATCGATCACGTCCTGGTTGCTCACCACCTCCTGGGGGGTGCCTTCGGTCAGCTTCTCGCCCGAAGTCAGGACGACGATCCGGTCGGAAATCCGCATGATGGCCTTCATGTCGTGCTCGATGACCATCTGCGTGAGGCCATGCTGTTTGATGTCGAGGATGAGCTGGATGATCTCCTCGCTTTCGGCGGGGTTCAAGCCGCCCATGACTTCGTCCAGCAGCAGGAGCTTCGGCTGGGTGGCGAGGGCGCGGGCCACCTCAAGCTTCTTCCGCTCCCCGATGGGCAGGCCGCCGGCGAGGAAATCCGCCCGGTGCTCCATGCGGACCACCTTCAGCTGCTCCATGGCCACCTCCCGAGCGGTCCTCAGGGAGGAGGTCCGCGCCAGGGCACCCACCATCACATTGTCCACCACGGAGAGCTTGGCCAGGGGCCGGACCTTCTGCCAGGTCCGCACCATGCCCAGCTTGCAGACCTTGTCGGGCTGGAGCCCGTTCATGCGCCGGCCATCGAACACCACCTCGCCCTTGGACGGGGGATAGTAGCCGGTGATGCAGTTGAAGAGGGTGGTCTTGCCCGCGCCGTTGGGCCCGATGAGGCCCATGATCATCCCCTCCTCCACCGCGAAGGAGACATTGGAATTGGCCGCCAGGCCGCCGAAGAACTTGCTGACGCTCTTGATTTCTAAGATGGCCATCAGACCGCCTCCCGCTTCCGGCGCACAGCCAGCTTCTTGACGAAGCCCATGAGCCCGTCCGGCATGAAGAGGATCACCAGCACCACGAGGATGCCGTAGAGCAGGACATGGGCATGGGAGAGGTTCTCCTTGAGGAAGATCCCGATCCTCGAATCCGCGCTCACGAGGCCGATCTTCACCAGGCCCTCGGTGATCAGGTTGCTGCGCAGGGCCTCGGAGAGCGGAACGAGCACCAGGGAGCCGAGCACCGGTCCCCACAGAGTGCCCATGCCCCCGATGATGCAGATGAGCATGATCTGGACGGACACATCCAGGCCCAGCACCGTGGGGGGATCCACGAAGCCGACATAGATGCCATAGAAGCTCCCGGCCAGCGAGGTCAGGATGGCTGAGATGACCAGGCCGATGTTCTTGTAGAGGGCGATGTGGATGCCCAGGGAATGGGCGGCATCCTGGTCCTCCCGGATGGCCTGGAAGTAGTAGCCCAGCTTGGAGTGCTGCACCAGCCAGGTGATGGCGATGGTGAGCAGGGCCAGGAACAGGCCGATGTAGTAGAAGGGCACCTTGGTGAGGAAGTCCGTCACCACCCGCTCGCCGATCTTGAAGGCGGGGATCTCGGTGGCCAGGATGCCCTCGGCCCCATTGGTGAGGGTGGTCAGGTTGATGGCCGACAGGCGGAGGATCTCTGCCACCGCGATGGAGGCCAGCACGAAGTAGGGGCCGCGCAGGCGGAAGCAGATGCTGCCGATGGCCAGCGCCACCACGACCACCAGACCCACGCCGGCCCAGACCCCGATCCAGGGCACGATCTGCCAGGTATGCATGAGCATCATGGTGGTGTAGGCCCCCACGCCGAAGTAGGCGGCGTGGCCCACGGAATGCTGGCCGGCGTACCCGCCGAGGATGTTCCAGCTCTGGCCCTGCGACACGCTCAGGAAGAGCAGGATCATCATGTGCAGGGCGTAGGGACTCTGCATGTACCTGGGAAGGGCCAGCAGGAGGACCAGCACGAGCAGGCCGGCGGCGGACTTGAGGATGGTCTTGGTCATGGTCGTCCCCCTCAGGTCCGCGACTTGCCCATCAGGCCCGAGGGCTTGAAGAGGAGCACCAGCAGGAAGAGCACGAAGACCACCACATCCTTCCAGCCGGAGGAGATGTAGACCGCGCTCATGGATTCGGTGATGCCGATCAGCACGCCACCCAGCGTCGCACCGACCACGCTGCCCATGCCGCCGAGCACCGTGATGACGAAGGCCTTCAGCGTGAACACCCCACCCACCTGGGGGAAGATGTAGTAGGTCGGGGAGATGAGCGCGCCGGCCGTGCCCGCCAGGGCCGAGCCGAGGCCGAAGGCGATGATGGACATCCGTTTCACATTGATGCCCATCAGCTGGGCCGCATCCCGGTCCTGGGAAGTGGCCCGGATGGCCTGGCCCGTGTCCGTCTTCAGCAGGAACCAGCCCAGGGCCGCCGTGATGGCCGCCGTGATCAGGAAGGAGATCAGCAGCGGCGTGGAGATCGAGACCCCACCGCCCACCTGGATGGTGGAGGAGGAATAGGAAGTCGTGAGGATCTTGTAGTCCGAGGTGAAGATCAGCATCACCGTGTTGCTCATGATGAGCCCGAGGCCGATGGTCAGGAGGATCTGGTTCTGGGCGACGGCGCTGAGCACCCGGTTGATGAAGGTCTTTTGGAGGAAGCCCCCGAAGAGGAACATCAGCGGGAAGCTGATGAGCACGGACACGAAGGGGTCGATGCCCAGGATCGTGAACAGCAGGTAGGTGAGGTACATCCCCACCATCATGATGTCGCCGTGGGCGAAGTTGACGACCCGCATCACGCCGAAAATGAGCGTGAGACCGATGCCGATGAGCGCGTACACCCCACCGATCAGGATGCCGCTGATGAGGGACTGAAGAAAGACAGCCATGGGTGCTCAGATCTCCTGGGAGTAAGCCCCAGCCCGGCTTCGCCAGACTGGGGCGCGGTGGCCCTGGGGGTGCGCGCGCGGCGCGAACACCCCGGACGGGGTCAACTCACTTCCACTTGGGGAAGGGATAGACCGCCTTCTTCGTGGCGAACTGGGAAGGCAGCACCGTCTCGTAGTTCCCGGAGAGGATCTGCTGCACGAGCATCTGGTGATTGTTCTGGTTCGTGAACCCGTCGTAATCGGCGAACTTGACCTCGCCCATCACGCCATTCCACTTGCCGTTCTTCAGCCCCTCGCGGGTCTTCGCGCGGTCACCGCCGGCGTTCTTGGCGGTCTCGGCCATGATCACCATCGAGGCGTAGGCGCAGGCCGCATGATAGGTGGGTTCCTTGCCGAACTTGGCCTTGTAGCGGGCCCCGAATTCCTTCGCACCCGGCCAGTTCACATCATTCGTCCACTGGGTGCAGGAGATGACGCTCTCGGAGATCGCGCGCTCCTTGGCGAACTCCACGGTGGTGAACCCGGCACCGGCGCCCAGGAAGGCCTGGGGCTGAAGGCCCACTTCCTTCGACTGCCGCATGAGGAGAATGGCGTCGGCCACATAGGACACCATGAACACCAGGTCGGGGTTCTTGGACTTCACCTTGGCCAGGGTCGAGCGGTAGTCCGCGGCGCCCTTGGGATAGGGCTCATCGGCCACCACCTGGATGCCCTTCTTGCCCACATAGTCCTTGGCGGTCTTGGTGGTGGAGGTCCCGAAGTCCGTGTTCTCGTAGACGAAGGCGATGGTCTTCGGCTTGCCGAGGCTCACGGCGGCATCGATGAGGCTGGATGCGTACTGATCCGCGGGGGCGTTCATGCGGAAGACATGCTTCAGGCCCTGGCGGGTGATCTCCTCCTTGGCCGCGGCGGGGATGAGCAGCGGTACCCGGTATTTCTCCGCCAGTTTGGCGACGGCGTTGGAGCAGGCCGAGGTGTAGGGGCCCACCACGCCCACCACATTGTCCCGGGTGGCCAACTTCTCCATGGCACTCATGGAGATCTGCGGCTTGCCCGTATCGTCCTCCCACACCAACTGGAGGTTGATGCCCTTCTTCTTGAGATCCTCCTCGGCGAGCTTGATGCCGTTGGTGATGTTCTCTCCGATGGGCGCCTCGGGGCCGCTCATCGAATTGATGACGCCGATCTTCTGCGCCAGGAGACAAGGAGAGAGGGCGAGAGTTGCGCCCAGGGCCAAGAGGTGCTTTCGCATGGCAGCTCCGGTTCAAAAGAGATGTTGGTGGAATGTATGGGAATACTACACTCATCCGGCCAAAAAAAACCACGGAACTCGTGGGGGGTACCCAAAAGTTCCGTGGCTTGGTACTGAGAAGGATCAGCTAGGAATGCTGGCTCAGTAGGACAGCATGATCGAGGCGACGATGCTGTTGCCGCCCTGCTCGCCGGTCTGGCCCGCGCGGGGGGTCAGGAAGTTGTCGCTGCGCTTGACGAAGTCCAGCTTCAGCTTGCCGGCGGCCTGCTTGGTGGGGATGAACACATAGTTGTAGCCCACGGTGATTTCCGTGTACTTCGGGCTGTAATCGGCCGTGGCCGTCTTGTAGGGGCTGGTCGCGGTGTACCAGTCGTCACCGGAGTTGTAGTTCAGCACATCGTAGCGGGCCGTGATCCAGTGGCTGCCCATCTTGTAGGCGCCATCCACCACATAGCCGGCGAACTTCTGGTCGAGGTGCTCGCGGAGCGGAGCGGCGGCCGCGGTGAAGAGGGTCGGGTAGCGGCGGCCCAGAAGGCCCGTGGCGTACTCGGCGCTGGCCTGCCAGGTGTCGTTCTTGAAGGCGTAGTAGATGCCCTGGAGGGTGGTCTTGTCCTTGTTGTCCTTGATCTGGGCGGGGGTGGGAGCACCCACGGTCCAGGTGGCGGGAACCGTGGCCGTCACCAGGGTGGAATCCTTCAGGCCGGTCACGCCTTCGCGGTAGTAGAAGCCGAACTTGTGGGCGGAGCCGTAGCCACCCTCGAAGCGGAAGGTGTAGTCCTTCTGGGCGTTGCCGGAGCCGGCCAGGGTGTTCTCGTTGTTCTTGCCGCCGCTGCCGTCATCGGTGGTGCCGTTGGAGATGGCGACATTCAGCTTGCCCTGGAAGCCCTTGGGATCGCCGTAGGCGTAGCTGGCCCAGATGCCGCGATCGCGGGCATCCCCGAACTTGCGGTTGATCTGGTTGCGCTCGAAGAAGAGGATCTCGCGGGCGGCGACCATGGTGGCTTCGTAGGTGGTCGGCATCTTGAACTGGCCGGCCTTCAGGGCGAAGCCCTTGATGGGGGCCCAGGTCATGACGAAGTCCTGGAGGACGGCGTTGGGCACGGCGGTGGTGTTGCTGTTGTTCGGATCGAACATCACATTCCAGCTGATCGTGTCCGTCACGGTGCCGCTCATGTAGATTTCAGCGCGCTTGACGGCGAAACCGTTCTCCTGGAAGCGGGAATCGAGACCGTAGTACTTGGAGGCACCGGCCGCGGCCGTGGTGTTGAGGCGCAGGTTGCTGTCCATCATCTGGGTGGCCCAGAACTCCATCAGGAGGCCGTCGATCTTGACGGTGGGGGTCTGGGCCTGGGCGAATCCGGCTGCAAGCAGCGCGGCGACACCGGCGAGGCGGGAAATCTTCATGGGTAGGCTCCTATTGGGGAGGGTTGGGAGGGATGGTGGAAGTGGAAGTGGAGGGTGATGACGGCGGGAGGGACTGGTCAGACCACCTGATGTCCCAGACACCAGTCGACCAATCTCTGAGAGTGGATCAAACGGATTCAAGCTAAACGCGGGAAATCCCCTCGTCTATCAAAAACGACCGAAAAGTTCCCCCCCTTGTGATGAAGGACACAAAGCTGTCGGGACTTCCTTGTAATGAACGGGTTGCAGCTCACCGGGAGCGCCGCCGCTTCCCCCCCTGGCCCGTCTCGGAACCCCTCAGGCTCCGCCGCACGGCCAGTCAAATACCGGCTCCAGGAGGAATTCACCCGCCGGACACAGCTCTTCCGCAGAGCCTTCCTCGGAAAGTCACACCAGGTCGGGAACCTTGCTCCACCAGGCCTCAGGCCTCTAGGAGACCCCATGAAGCGCATCCCCACCCTCGGTCTGGCCGCCCTCGCCGCCCTGCCCCTCTCGGCCCAGACGGCGAAAATCGGCGGCGACCTCCAGCTCTGGTACACCCAGATGATGGACAGCAACCTCCGGTACAACAGCTCAGCTCCCGGCGGGTACTACAACCTCCGCAGCGAGTTCAAGGAGAACACCCTGACGGTCCGCCGCGCGGAGATCAAGGTCTCCGGAAACCTGCTCGAGGGCATCGACTACGAGGTCATGTTCGATCCTTCCATCTCGACCGGGACGACCAACCCCATGATCCTCCAGGACGCCTTCCTCATCTGGAAGCCCGCGGCCGGGATCGATGTGAAAGCCGGACAGTTCAAGAACCTCCAGACCTATGAGGGCCTGACCAGCTCCACCGAGATCCTCTTCGCCGAGCGCAGCCAGCTGGGCCGCACCTTCGGCGACAAACGGGACCGCGGCGTGGCCTTCGGCGCCAGCTTCGGCGACCCCAAGGACTTTTCCGGCAAGGCCACGGTGGCCGTGTTCAACGGAATGAACGACGCCATTGCCGGCAAGGCCAACGATGCCAATGCCGCGAAGGACTTCGTCGTCCGCCTCGACTTTGCCCTCGGCAAGGCCCAGAAATTCGGGGTGTACACCCTGCAGGGCTCCACCGATGTGCCCGACAAGGGCAATCCTCCCGCCTCCATTGCCGCCAACCCCGGCGGGGCCTGGCCCTCCCAGGCCGCCATCTACGACAGCAAGGACAAGACCACCAACCTGGGCGCGTTCTACGCCTACCAGGACGGCACCTGGACGGTCACCGCCGAGTACATGACGGGCCTGCTCGGCCGCCGCTTCGCCACCCTGGCCGCCAGTGCACCCACCGTGAAGCGCGAGCACCTCGACCAGAAGTTCACCGGCTACTACCTCACCGGTGGCTACACCACCGGGAACCACACCTTCCTGGCGCGGTACGACCTGATGAACATGAACAGCGGCGATCAGTGGTACACGGCCTACAACCCCTACACCCAGAGCGCCCCCGGGACGCCCCTCCTGGTGAACGGGGCTCCCGTGGACTACTCCCCCAAGTTCACCGAGGCCACCCTGGGCTACACCTACGCCTGGATCCCCGCAAAGGCCAAGGTCGCCAACTTCAAGCTCAACTACATCGCCCGCAGCAAGAACTTCCTGAAGCCCTTCGGCACCCAGACCGGCGAGCAGGGCGGCAACACCCTCGTGGCGGCCTTCCTGGTCGCGTTCTGACCTCGACGCCCCTCCTGAAAAGCAAAAGGCCCCTGATCAATCAGGGGCCTTTTCGTACCGGGAAACCAGCCTAGAAGACCGCCTCCATGGGCGCCGTTTCCCCCGCCTGGAGCGCCACCGCATGGGCCGCCACCAGGGGCAGGCCCCGGTGGGCGAAGTGGATCGCCGCCTGGACCTTGTTCTGGTAGAAGGCCGCGTCGCGGCTGCTCGCCAGCAGGGCCTGGACCGCGGACCGATCCGCGGGATCCACTCCCCGGGCCTGAAGGAGCTCAAGGCCCTTCTGCTTCGCCAGGGCGGCCTGCTGGAGCAGAAGGTGGCCCGCCACCACATGGCCGAGCATGTCCAGGATGGGAACGGCATTCAGGACCGTCAGCAGCTGGGCGTTCTCGCGGGCCGGAACGCCCTGGAGCACCCTGCCCAGGGCCTTCACCGCATCCGCCAGCTGCCGGGCGGACGCGCCGAGGACCGGGTCCGCCGCCATGGTCTGGGCCGTGGTCCCCGCGAGGCCGAGCAGGTGCTTCACGGGCCGTCCATCCTGCATCCGGAACTTGCGGCCGACGAGATCCAGGGCCTGGATCCCGTTCGTGCCTTCATAGATCGACGCGATCTTGCAGTCCCGGAGGTACTGCTCCGCCGGGTAGTCCATGGTGTAGCCGTAGCCCCCAAAGGTCTGCAGCGCCCATTCGGTGACGCGGAAGCCCCAGTCCGAGCACCAGGCCTTGCAGACCGGCGTGAACAGCTCGACGAGCCCCTGCCAGCGGTCGTGGTCCTCCCCCACTGTGATGTGCGCCATGTCCATGCACCAGCCCGTGTAGGACACCATGGCCCGCATGGCCTGCACATAGGCGGCCTGCATGAGGAGCATCCGCCGCACATCCGGGTGCTCGATGATGAGAGATTGGCTCGCCCCCTTGCCCGCGCTGGGACCGCGACCCTGCAAGCGCTCCTTCGCATAGGCCAGGGCGGCCTGATGCGCGGCGGAGGCATTGCCCAGACCCTGGACGCCGACTTCGTACCGCGCGGCGTTCATCATCTGGAACATGTGGGCGAGCCCCTGTTCCTCCTGGCCCAGGAGGAACCCCTGGCAGCCGCCATTGGTCCCAAATACCAGGCTGCAGGTGGGCGAGCCGTGGATGCCCAGCTTGTGCTCGATCCCGGCGCAGGCGACATCGTTGGCCGCGCCCAGGGAACCGTCCGGGTTCACGCGGACCTTCGGCACCACGAACAGGCTGAGCCCCTTGGGCCCGGCCGGGGCGCCCGGCGTCCGGGCCAGCACGGCGTGGATGATGTTCGGCGTCAGTTCGTGATCGCCGCTGGTGATGAAGATCTTCTCCCCGGTGATGAGGTAGGAGCCGTCGCCCTGCTTCACCGCCTTGGTGGTGAGTGCGCCCAGGTCGCTGCCGGCCCCGGCCTCGGTGAGGCACATGGTGCCGGTCCACTCCCCGGTGTACATCCGCTCGCAGTAGGTGGCCTTGAGATCGTCGCTCCCGAAGACCTCGATCAGGTGGGCGGCGCCGCGGGTGAGCAGCGCCTTGAGGCCCAGGGCCGTGTTCGCCCCCATCAGGAACTCGCTGATGCCGGTCCCCACGGATTCAGGGAGTCCCATGCCGCCGAATTCCGGGCTCATGGTGGCGCTGATCCAGCCGCCCGAAGCCAGATCCTGGAAGGCCCCAGCAAAGCCCTCGGGCAGTTTCACCTTCCCGTTCTCGAACTGGGCGCCGACCCGGTCCCCCACTTCATTGCAGGCGGCGACGCTGCCCCGGGCCACCTTCAGGGCCTCGTCCAACACCATGCCCAGCTGATCCCGATCCACCTCTTCGTAGGGGCCGGCCTTCAACAGGGCATCGAGGTCGAGCCACTCGAAGAGGTTGAACCGGACATCACGGTCATCGTCGAGGTATTTCATGGGGCCTCCCGAAGGCAATGGATGAGTAGGGACATCATGCGACAAGCCGCCCTCATCAGGCGCACCTACCCCGGGTCACATCGGTTCGGCCCAGGTCACTTCAGTTCCGGGAACTGCTCCTCACGGAATTCCGTGGGTGAATGGGTCTGTTCCGCCGCCCGCTTCCGCAGTTCCACGCGCCGGATCTTGCCCGAGATGGTCTTGGGCAGATCGCCGAACTCGAGGATACGGATGCGCTTGTAGGGCGAGAGCCGCTCCCGGATGAACCGGAACAGGGCCAGGGCCGTGGCCCGATCAGGTTCACAGCCGGACCGGAGGATGATGTAGGCCTTGGGAACGGCCAGCTTCAGGGGATCCGGGCTGGGCACCACGGCGGCCTCGGCCACGAATTCATGCTCGATGAGGAAAGATTCGAGCTCAAACGGGCTGATCCGATAGTCGGAGCTCTTGAAGACATCGTCCGCCCGCCCCACGAAGAACAGGTAACCGTCCGGATCCCGGGTGGCCACATCGCCGGTGCGGTAGAACCCCTCCGCCTCGGCCTTCTGCATCTTGGAGGGATCATCCTTGTACCCGGCCATGAGGCCCAGGGGCCGGGGATCGAGTTTCAGGGCGATCTCGCCCTCCTCGGCCTCCTTGCCGTCAAGGTCCAGCAGCACTACCGCATAGCCCGGCAGAGGAAGCCCCATGGATCCCGACTTCACGGGCAGGCCCGGCGAATTCCCCACCAGGGCCGAAGTCTCCGTCTGGCCGTAGCCATCGCGGATGGTGAGGCCCCAGGCCTTCTCCACCTGGCTGATGACCTCGGGGTTCAGGGGCTCGCCCGCGCCCACCAGGGCCCTCAGGCGGACTTTGTACGAGGCGAGATCCTCCTGGATGAACAGGCGCCACACGGTGGGGGGCGCGCACAGGGTCGTGACGCCCTTGTCCACGATGACCTTGAGGGTGGCCGCCGCGCTGAACCGGGCGGACCGGTAGACGAAGATGCAGGCCCCGGCGTTCCAGGGCGCGAAGAGGCTGCTCCAGGCATGCTTCGCCCAGCCGGGGGAGCTGATGTTGTAGTGGATGTCGCCTTCCTTGAGCCCGACCCAGTACATCGTGGTGAGGTGGCCCACGGGGTAGGACTGGTGCGTGTGGAGCACCAGCTTGGGCTTGGCCGTCGTCCCCGAGGTGAAGTAGAGCAGCATGGGATCCGTGGCCCGGGTGGGCGCGTCGGGCGCGTAGGTCTCGGCCCCCTCATACAGCTCCGCGACGCCATGCCAGCCGGGCACCTCGCCTCCCACGCTGATGCGGGTCAGGCCCGGATCCATGCCCTCGAACTTGGCCGTCTGCGCGGCATCGACCACCAGGTGCCTGATCCCGCCCCGTTCGATGCGGTCCTGCAGGTCCGCCTGGGAGAGCAGGAGGGTGGACGGGACGAGGACGGCCCCCAGCTTGATGCAGGCCAGCATGATCTCCCAGAGCGGCAGGACATTGTCCAGCATGATGAGCACGCCGTCGCCGCGTCGGACGCCCATGGCCCGCAGCGCGTTGGCCACCTGGTTGCTGCGCCGGGAGAGGTCCTGGAAGCTGACCTTCACCTCGCTGCCGTTCTCCTCCACGATCCACAGGGCCGGCTGGTGGTTGCCCTGGGCATAGGCATCGAAGTGGTCCAGTGCCCAGTTGAAGGTCTCCAGGGTCGGCCAGCGGAATGCGCGGAGGGCCGCAGCCCGGTCGTCCCGGTGCTGGAACAATACATTCCGGGCCTGGAGGAACGCTTCGCGTTCATTCATGGGACTCTCCTGGTGGCTGGGGTGATAGGTCAATTTAGAGTGGCGCCGGCCGACCGTCCAGGACCAAACATGACGCGCGGGACAAGAAAGATGGCCCCGGCGCGGGAGTCCGGGGCCGGCCCATGGTAGGGTGGTCGCGTCCTAGCGGATCCACGAGGTTCCTGTGTTCAGCATCATCTCTGACGGCGCAGGTTACCGGGAGTTCGTCCTCTTGAAGGATGGCCAGGGGATCCTCCTCAGGACCGCCCTTCCCGAGGATGTGGAACGGGTGGAGGCCTTCATCCGCGGACTCTCCCGAGAGACCCTCGCCATGCGCTTCATGGGCGGCGTCGCGGGCGTGTCCCGGACCTACATCGAGGAACTGTGCGACGAAAGCCCCCACCAGCGGGCGTGTCTGCTGGCCGTGGAGGGCGACGAGGCCGATCAGCGGGTGCTCGGGCTGGGCAACTACATCGGCAAGGGTGGCGCCATCGCCGAAGTCGGCTTCATGGTCGCCGAGCCGCACCAGGGCCGGGGCATCAGCACCCTGCTGCTCGAGCGCCTGGCCGGGCTCGCCGCCGGCGCGGGCTATGTGGGCTTCGAGGCGGATGTGCTCTATGGGAATGAGAAGATGACGAATGTGTTCCGCGACTCGGGCTTCGAGACCCGCCGGGCCATGGAGGGCGGCATCATCCATGTGGAGTTCCCCCTGAGCGCCCCCCAGGCCCAGCGGGAGCGGGCGGAGATGCGCGAGCGGGTGGCTGCGGCCAATTCCCTGGTGCCCCTCCTGCGGCCAAGGACGGTGGCCGTGGTGGGCGCCTCCCGCGACCCCGCCTCCATGGGCAATGCCATCTTCCGCCACATCCTCCAGAGCCGCTTCAAGGGCACGGTCTATCCCGTGAACCCGAAGGCCCAGGCCATCGAAGGGGTGCAGGCCCATGCCTCCCTCGAGTCCCTGCCGGACTCGCCGGACCTGGTGGTCCTGGCGGTCCCCGCCACCAAGGTGATCCCGCTGGCCAAGGAGGCCCTCGACAAAGGGGCTCGGGGCCTGCTGGTCCTGGCCGCAGGTTTCGCCGAGACCGGCCCAGAGGGGGCCCGGCGCCAGGAGCGGCTGGTGCGGCTGGTGCGCAGCCGCGGGGCCCGGCTGGTGGGGCCCAACTGCCTCGGGCTGCTGAACACGAATGCGACGGTCCAGCTGAATGCCAGCCTGGCCACGGCGATGCCGCCCCGCGGCCGCGTGGGGTTCTTCAGCCATTCGGCGGCTTTGGGGGTGGTGATCCTGCAGTACGCCGCCGAGCGGGGACTGGGATTCTCCAGCTTCGTGTCGGCCGGAAACCGTGCGGATGTCTCGGGAAACGACCTGCTCCAGTACTGGGAGGAGGATCCGGACACCGATGTGGCCCTGCTCTACCTCGAGACCTTCGGGAACCCCCGCCGCTTCGCCCGGCTGGCCCGCCGGATTTCGCGCCGGAAACCCGTGCTGTGCGTCAAGAGCGCCCGCAGCCACGCCGGGCGGCGCGTGGCCCAGGCGCACATCGCCGCCAGCCCCCGGAACGATGCCGAGGTGGAAGCCCTGTTCCACCAGGCGGGCGTGATCCGCGCCGACACCCTGGAAGAGCTGTTCGACATCGCCCTGCTGCTCTCGCATCAACCGCTGCCCCGGGGAAACCGCGTGGCCGTGGTCAGCAATTCCGGGGGAGTGGCGACCATCTGCGCGGACGCCTGCGAATCCCGTGGCATGCGCATCTCGGGCCCCGGCGTGGTGGACCTGCACGCCCTGGCCACGGCGGAACACTACGAGCGGGCTTGCCTGGAGGCGCTCGAGCACCCGGAGGTGGATGCCCTCATCGCCACCTTCGCCTGCGTGGGGGCCTGCGATCCCGCCACCGTGGCTCGGGCCATCCGCCGGGCCGCCGTGCGCGCGGAACGCAGCACCGGCATCGCCAAGCCGACCCTGCTCTCCCTGATGGGCGTCAGCGGGGCCGTACCCGTGGGCACCGCGTCCCAGAACGGGCATGGCGGCGTACACCGGACCTTCCCCTCGTACCGGTTCCCGGAATCGGCCGCGCTGGCGCTTTCCAAGGTGGTGGAATACGCCCATGTCCGCCTGCAGCCCCCCGGCCGGATCCTGGCCTACGACGGCCTGGAAGCCGGAGAGGCTCGTCAGACCGTTGAGCGCCACCTTGAGGAGTCCCTGCCGCAGGCACCTCCCGCCTTCACAGAGGCACAATCCAGGGACCTCCTGACATGCTTCGGCATCACCGTCGCCGAGCCCCTTCCCGCCGATCCCGCCGCCCGGAGCACCCAGGTGGTCCTGAGCCTCTCGGCGGATCCGGATTTCGGCCCCATCTGGCGGTTCCGGCGCCCCAGCGTGGGTTCCATCCTCCGCATCACGCCCCTTACGGATCTCGACATCGCGGATGTGATCGCCAGGCTCCACCTGCCTCCGGCCTGCGGGCTGGCCGAGACCCTGGGCCGCCTCACCCAGCTGGTGGAGGAGCTGCCCTGGATCTCCACGCTGGAAGCCCAGGTTGCGGTTCCCCTGGCCGAGGCCGCACCCCCCGGCGCCCTTCCCCTGCAGCCCGGCCTGACGATGGCGTTCTCGCAGGTCGGTTTCCGCACGCCTTGAAACCAGGAGGCAGCCTTGTTCGTGAGCGACATGATGCGGAGTCCGGTGACGGTGATCCCGGCCAGCGCCCCCCTCGGGGAAGCCCATGCGATCTTCCAGGCCCGGGGCTTCCGCCACCTGCCGGTGGTGGACCAGGGTCGATTGGTGGGAGTGCTCACGGATCGGGACCTGCGCTTCGCCATGAGCACCCTCTGCCCGACGCCGAGGACCGCTGGGGATCCCGTGTCCCTCGCCATGAGCAGCCCGGTCCTGACCGCCGACCCTCTGGACCCCGTGGAGGACGCGGCCCGCATCATGCGGGAGCGCAAGATCGGCTGCCTGCCGGTGGTGGATGGGACAGAGCTGGTGGGAATCCTCACGGGCATGGATCTGCTGGATGCGTTGATGAAGCTCACTGGCGTCACCCGGCCCTCCTCGCGGCTGGAGGTGGCCCTCGCGGACCGGCCCGGTGAACTGGCCCGCCTCACGGCCTTCCTGGCGGAGCGTCATGTCAACATCCACTCCATCCTCACCTGCCCCGCTCCGAACGGCATCGTGCGCACCGTGCTGAGGCTGGATTCCAGCCAGGCCCGCCCCCTGGCGGAGGCCCTGCGGGCGGTCGGGTTCCAGATCCTGTGGCCCCTCCCGAAACCATGGCCACACTGATCCACCGCCCGGAATATGCCGGGTACGACTTCGGGCCCGAGCACCCCTTCACGCCTGCGCGGCTGGGGATGCTCCTGGACCTGATCCGGAGCCTGGGGCATGCGGTGGACCCCATCCAGGCGCCGGCCGCCACCCGGGACGAGATCCTGTCCATCCACGATGAGGCCTATGTGGCGATGGTCGAGGCCCTGGACCGGGGCGAGCCGAGACCCGAGGCCGAACGCTTCGGGTTGGGCACGCCTGACAATCCCGTCTTCCCGGGCATGGACCTCGCGGCCCGCTGGCTGGTGGGGGGCACCTTGCACGGGGCGCGGTTGCTGATGAGCGGCGTCGAGCATCGCGTGCTCCAGCTGGGAGGCGGCCTCCACCATGCCCAGAAGGATCGGGCGGCGGGCTTCTGCCTGTACAACGACCTGGCGGTGGCCATCCAGGCCATGGCGGACCATGGCTGGCGCGTGGCCTATCTGGATCTCGACCTCCACCACGGAGATGGGGTGCAGAGCCTGTTCTACGACAGCGAGCGGGTGCTGACCCTGAGCCTGCACGAATCCGGGCACTACCTCTATCCCGGGTCCGGCCACATCCAGGAGCTGGGCCATGGCCCGGCACGGGGCCTGAGTGTGAACATCCCCCTGGAGCCCTTCACCGAATCCGGGGACTACCTGGAAGCCTTCGAGGCCGTGATCCCCCGGGCGCTCGCCTGGTTCTCGCCGGATGTCCTGGTGGTCCAGGCCGGAGCCGACGCGCACTTCGCCGATCCGCTGGGGGATCTCGCCCTCACCACCCAGAGCTTCCAGAAGCTCTACCACAGGATTCTCGATCTTGCAGAGATCCATACCCAGGGCCGGTCGCTCTTCACCCTCGGGGGCGGCTACGAGGCACAGGTCGTGGCCCGCGTCTGGGCCATCCTCTACCTCACGATCATGGAGCTTCCCGTTCCGCAGCGCCTGCCGGAAGCCTGGCTGAACCGCTGGCATGCGCTGCTGGGGCTGGGAATCGGCTCCGACCTGCAGGATCCCGAACCCGCTTTTGCGGAGCTTGCCGGCCAAGCGGCGCGGACCCGCCGCAACCGGGATGTCGTCGCGCGGCTGCTGGACGCCCTCGACGCCTGCTGGAATCCAGATGCCCGCGGAGAAGGCGGTCCCCCACTCAGGGCGTGACCGTGATCCGCAAGGCCAATCCCATGTCGGCGGTGTTCTCGTTGTGGGTGATGTTGTTGAGGTAGCTGAAGGTCAGGGCGGAGCGCGGGCCCAGGCGGACATGCACGCCGAGGTCGTGGATCACGGAGGGTTTGTCCAAGGTGGCTCCCGGTCCCTGGGATGTGAGCGCGTCATGGTAGACGAGGACGAGGAAGGGCCGGACCCGGGGCCAGCCGTGCCACTCCCAGCCCAGGTGCCCGGCGATCTGGTCCTTGATGAGGAAGGGGTTCGGGCCGGTGCCTCCGGTCATGCCGCGGCGCAGGTAGGCTCCACCCCCGTGGATGGCCTGGTGGGGCGTGGGCCGCCACTGGAAGCTCAAGCCGGCACTGGAATCCCAATCGGACCGGAATTCCCCGGCAAAGGTGGTGGCGGGAATCTGCAAGGCACCGAGAAAGCTGATGGAGAGTTTCGGATCGGCGTAGAAGCGGTGGATGACCGCCACCGCGGGATCCACGGGGCGGGCGCGGACCGCGGTCTGGGTGAAGTGGACCACCCGGCCCTTCTGGATGATGACGGCGGTGAGCTGGTCCCGGGCGATGGCGGTCCGGCCCGTCTGCTCGAATCCGAATTGGTGGAAGCCCTCGATGAGCCCATCCATGAAGCCGCCGTCGATGCTCTGCCAGCCCAGGTTCACCGCCACATCGGTATCCGGCGTCAGGCCATAGCGGAAACCGAGATCCGTGCGCTGGACTTCCGCGTCGAAGAAGAACAACAGGGGCTCGTCCGGAAGGGAGGCCGCGAACTGGGCCGTCCCCGCCGGCCCCACGGTGATGCGCCCCGAGGTGTCGCGGCCGAGGCGGTCCTTGATCAGATCGGAGAACTCGAAGGTATTGGAGCGCGTCACCTGGAACGAGACGCGCCAGCGCCCTTTCCCGACGGTGTCCGCCCCGAGTGGGCGGTAGGTCAGCGGGACCAGGTTCAGGGGAAAGAGGTCGCGGCTCGAGGGAGGCCCCGGGTCGGGCCAGGGTTCCTCCGGTCCGGCCAGGAGGGGGAGGGCCAGAAGAAGTCCGAGGGAGGCGATGCAGCTTCGGATCATGCCGTGCCCTCAAGGAAGGGGCGTGGAGGCGCGGGGTGCGCTTCGGCCCATGCTACCCGGCCATTACCCCCGGATTGAATCCAAGTGTTGATATCCTGGAACCCACCATGGAACCCACCCCCCTCGATACGCGCACCTCCTTGCTCCAGGCGGCCCTGGTCTGCTTTGCCGACCACGGGTTCGATGGCACGAGCATGCGGATGATCGCAGAGCGGGCCGGGCGCCCCCTTTCGCTGCTTTCCCACTACTTCGGGAACAAGGAGGGGCTCTACCTGGAAGTGTTCAAGTACATCCTCCAGACCTCGGCCCCCGAGACAGTCGATCCCTCGCTCGTGGCCAACCTGAACCCGCGGAATGCGCAGGGGGCCGTCCGGCTCTTGCGGGAACAGATCCACTTCATGTACCAGCAGGCGGCGCCGGATGCGGCGGCGGCCAGGCCCTTCCAAGAGCACCGGGCCCGCCTCTGGGTGCAGGAATTCCGCTCTCCCCGGCCCAGCCTCCACCCGATCATCCGGCAGTACCTCAGCCCCGCGGCCGAGCTGATCCGGACCTGCATCCAGGTCCTCCGGCCCGAGTTGAATGCAGCGCAGGTGGCCTTCCTCGGCGCTTCGATCACGAGTCAGGTGGCCGGTCATGGAACGATGCGGGGCCTTCACCAGGTGCTCTGGGGGCAATACCCCCCCTTCGGCAGCCACTTCCAGGAGGCGGAACTGCTCGTGGACTTCTGCCTGCATGGCCTGGAGGCGACCGCCCCGGGCGACTAGGCCGCTGGGACCTTCCCGCCGACGGCAAGGCGAAGGGCGGCGCCCGTTGGGGAGAATGGCTCCCATCCGCTTCACCATTGGTAGGTGAGGCCCATCATCAGCACATCGGTGTCGCGGTGATACCGCGTCAGGGTCCGATTCCACTGCAGGCGCGCAGCCCAGTGACCCCAGATGTGACGACCGATGACCATCGAATACCGGGTGCTGGTGCGGATGGTGACCGAAGATCCGGCGTTCCGGCGCTCCTCTTCCGGAAAGTCGCGGCTGACATAGGGACCCGCCCCGAACCCGATCAGCCAGCGACCATCCGCTGACCGCTGCGAGAACCAGACCTGGGCGGCAATCCCATCGCGCCGCACGGAATCGAGCCCACCCTCATCGAAATAACCAATCGACAGATCAAAATGGCCTTGCAACCTTCGCCGGTATTCGATGGCCGCGGCACCCAACAGCTCAGTCGCCTCGCTTTCAAAGCTGTTGAGGATGGTCTGGCCGAGAAAGATGGTCAGTTCGTTATCCGGGTCGGATGGAACCTCCCGGCGGTCCCTAGGGGGCGGTGCGTCCCGCCTTGCCGCCGGATCGCGGGGCGTGAAGGGAATGCTGATCCCGACCAGGACTGCCTGAGTCTGAGGCAAGCCGGAGCCGAAGGTTCGATTGATCCGGACGAAGGCTTCCACGGCTCCACCTGGAAGAGGGTACTGGGCCGAAAGGCTGAACAGGGACTTGATTCCGTGGTGATTCTGGAAGACCGAACCGGCTCCCCCTTCCGTCGTATCAAAGAATCGATACGCGCCCACGCCAAGCCCCAAGCGAAGGTCATTCCCCTTCATCCGATGCAGACGCCAGCCCTGGATGTAGAGACCATCGCGATGATGATCGGGGATGTGCCCCTCGTTCAACCAGCCGATGCTTCCGGCCCAACCTTCGCGGACAGGCCGAAGGTACTGGAGCTGCCAGGAATAGGTCATCGATTCGTGGCCAAGGCCATGCAGGCGCCCCAGACCGATGGACGCTTCCTGGGATCGACCGGAAGGTGCGCCCAGGCCAGCCAGCAGGATGGCGAAGGCAGCGGGCCTGACGAATCGGGACCAGATCGAGGCCAAGGCGTGGTGGAAGGCCCCTGGATGCCCGTGTCGAAAGCCAGGGAGCCGGGCGATCCCGGCCCCCTGGCGTGGACGAGTCGTGAATGGAGAGCGACGCACTCCCGGTTCAGAACCGATAGATGAAAGTGGCGTTGAGGGTCGGCGCCGTGATGTCCGGCTTGGCCCCGAAGAGCTCGGGCTCGTACTTCGCGTAGGTGTACCGGAGTTCGGCGCCCATGTTCGGCGTGAACATGTAGCCCGCGGAAACCGAGCCGTAGAAAGTGTTCGGCGTGTCGTCATCGCTCATCCCGGGCAGGTTCATGTCGAACTTGGCCAGGCCGAAGCCGGCGCCCGCGCCCACGAAGCAACCCTTGTTGACCTGCTTCGAGAAGTAGTAGTTGTAGTCGGCTCCGAGTTGGAGCGTCTGGACCTTGCGGGTGGGGCTGGTCTTCTCGAAATAGATGTAGTCGAGCCGCGGGACGATGGCGTGGCCACCGGAGAAACCGATCACCATGTGAGCGCCGAGCCCATAGCCGAGGGAGTTGTCCAGCAACCCCTTGTCGCCCAGATCGCTCGTGGGATAGGCGATCGTGCCCTGGAGGCCGAACTTGAGGTCCTGAGCGAGGAGAGGGCTGCTGGCCAGCGCGAGGCCGGTGAGGCAGAACACCAGACGATGGGGGGATTTCATGGGGGACTCCTGGTGCCCAGACGGGCAAGAAGGGAGGCAGTCAAGTGTTTCGACGCCTCAAGATTGAATTCCATCGGTCGTTTGACCAATGCTTGGTTTAAAATTAATTACATAAAATAACCTTGTCAAGAGATTATGATATGATTTTATTTATCATTTTATTAATTTTTAAGTTTAATATTTATTATAAAAAATATCTTGCATCAATTGGTTGATCAATTGATTATTGTGATCGGTCGTACGATCACGCCCGAGAGATTTCATGACGAACGCGGCTCCCCTCCCCACGACAGCTCATTTCGAATCCCGCGACTGCTTGATCCAGGCGGCCCTGCGCTGTTTTGCGAAGTACGGTTACGACGCGACCTCCATCCGCCTCATAGCGTCCATGGCAGGCAAGAACTCGTCTCTTATTTCTTATTATTTCAAGGGTAAAGAGGGCCTGTACCGGGAGGTCTTCCGGCATCTGCTGACCCTGTTTGGGGCGAGCCCCGTCGAGACCCCGATCTCCGGCCAGGTCGCGGCGGAGCCCCTGGAGGGCCGGCCGAGGCTTCACGCCTTGATCCGTCGGATCCTGGTCGAGGTGGAGGCTCATTTCCAATCCGCTGATCCCGTGCAGGATGCGGCCATCCGGCTGTTCCTCAGTGAGATCCAGTTCCCCAAGGAAGAGGTGAAGGACCTGATCCGGGAGCGCATGGAGCCCTCCGTGCAGGAGCTCCGGGCCTGCATCCGGAGCATCCGGCCGGACCTGTCTCCGGCGGAGATCGATTTCTGGGGGATCACCATCCAAGGCAGCTGCGTCAGCCACGCCCTGAGGTCCGAGTTCAACCGCCTGGTGTGGACCGCCACCGACCCCTCCCTGCCCCTCGAGGACATGGCCACCCACCTGACGAACTTCGTCTACCACGGCCTCCAGAACGCCTGAAACGAGTGGCACGCGGCCAGGCTCCCTGTCATAAAAACTTCTCAGCAGGCATCCCGCTTTGACAATCGAATCCCGTCACCGCCCATCAGGACATTCCATTTAAGGAGCACTTCCATGCAGACCCACCATCGAGGCGGAATGATCTCCATCGCCGGAGCCCTCGTGGCCGGCGGATTATTGATCGGTTGCGGCAAGAAGGAGCAGGTTAAGGCGACTCCCGAGGTGTCGGTGGTGGCCCTGCAGCCCGAGCGCGTGGCCCTCACCTTCGAGCTGCCCGGACGGACCTCGGCCTTCCTCATGGCCGAGGTGCATCCCCAGGTGAACGGGATCGTCCAGAAGCGCCTCTTCACGGAGGGCAGCGATGTGAAGGAGGGTGAACTCCTCTACCAGATCGATCCCAGACCCTACCAGGCCGCCTACGATACGGCCGCGGCGGCCCTGGCCCGGGCGGAGGCCAACCTGCCCGCCATCCGGAAGCGCGCCGAGCGGTTCAAGGAACTGCTCACCGTCAATGCCGTGGGGCAACAGGACTACGAAGACGCCGCCGCCGGCGCCAAGCAGGCCGAAGCCGAAGTCCAGGCCTTGAAGGCCAGCGCGGAATCCGCCCGGATCAACCTCGGCTACACCCGCATCACCGCGCCGATCTCGGGCCGCATCGGCAAGTCCAATGTCACTCCCGGAGCCCTGGCGACCGCCTATCAGGGCCCCGCCTTCACCACCATCCAGCAGCTGGACCAGGTCTATGTGGATTCTCCGCAGTCCAGCACCACCCTGCTGGGCATCCAGCGCAATCTGGCCTCGAACCGCATCAAGGGCAGCACGAATCAGACCAAGGTGAAGCTCCTCCTGGAGGACGGTACGCCGTATCCGGCGGCGGGGATCCTGAAGTTCTCCGATGTCACCGTGGACCCGAGCACGGGCTCCCAGATCCTCCGCATGGTCTTCCCGAACCCCAACCATGTCCTGCTGCCGGGCATGTATGTCAGGGCCATCGTCGAGGAAGGCGTGGCCGAGCAGGCCATCCTGGCGCCGCAGCAGGGCGTCACCCGCGATCCGAAGGGCAACGCCATCGCCATGGTCGTGGATGGCTCCGGCAAGGTCGAGCAGCGCACCCTCAAGCTGGACCGCGCCATCGGCTCCAAGTGGCTGGTGGTCGAAGGCCTCCATGCCGGGGACCAGGTGATCGTGGAAGGCCTGCAGAAGGTCCGCCCGGGCGTGGCCGTGAAGGTCGTGCCTCTCGGCGCCAAGCCCGCTCCTGCGGCTGCGAAGTAGAGGAGCCACTCCATGGTCAATTTCTTCATCGATCGACCCATCTTCGCCTGGGTGGTGGCCATCGTCATGATGCTGGCCGGCCTCCTGGCCATCAACACCCTGCCCATCTCCCAGTACCCGCCCGTCGCCCCGCCCTCCATCTCCGTGGACGCCTTCTATCCCGGGGCCTCCGCCAAGACCGTGGAGAACACCGTCACCCAGATCATCGAGCAGAAGATGACGGGCCTGGACCGGCTGCTCTACATGTCCGCCAGCAGCGACTCTGCCGGCCACGGCAGCGTCACACTCACCTTCCAGCCGGGCACCGATCCCGATGCCGCCTGGGCCAAGGTCCAGAACAAGCTGGAGCTGGCCAAGCCCCTGATGCCCCAGGTCGTGCAGCAGATGGGCATCGCGGTCACCAAGTCCACGAAGAACATCTTCATGATCCTGTCCATCTCCTCGGCGGACGGCAGCATGAATGCCGAGGACCTGCGCGACTACCTGGCCTCGAATGTGGAGAATGTCATCAGCCGCGTGGAAGGCGTCGGTGAGGTGCTGTCCTTCGGCACCCAGTACGCCATGCGCATCTGGCTCAACCCCGACAAGATGGTGGGCTACCGCATCACGCCCGATGACATCCGCCAGGCCGTGAAGGCCTACAACGCGCAGATCTCCGCCGGCCAGGCGGGCGGCCTCCCTGCCGTCCAGGGCCAGCGGCTGAATGTGACCGTGAATGTGCAGGAACTCCTCCAGACGCCCGAGCAGTTCGGGGCCATCCCCCTCCGCATCAACGCGGATGGCTCCACGATCCGCCTCCGGGATGTGGCCCGCACCGAGCTCGGAACCGAGTCCTACGAAAGCGACACGAAGCTCAACGGGCAGCCGGCCGCCGGCATGCTCATCCGCCTGGCCTCGGGCGCCAACGCGTTGGACACCTCCAAGCTCGTCAAGGCCAAGCTCAACGAGCTCTCCCCCTATTTCCCCCCGGGGGTCAAGGTCGACTACCCCTACGAGACGACCCCCTTCGTGACCGTGGCCATCAACGAGGTGGTGAAGACCCTCATTGAGGCCGTGGTCCTCGTCTTCCTGGTCATGCTGCTCTTCCTCGGGAATTTCCGCGCCACCCTGATCCCGACCATCGCGGTCCCGGTGGTGCTCCTGGGCACCTTCGCGATCCTCCAATATGTGGGCATGTCCATCAACATGCTCACCATGTTCGCCATGGTGCTGGCCATCGGCCTCCTGGTGGATGACGCCATCGTCGTGGTCGAGAATGTCGAACGCATCATGCACGAAGAGGGCCTGTCACCCCTGGAGGCCACCCGGAAATCCATGGGCCAGATCACCAGCGCCCTGGTCGGCATCGGCCTGGTGCTGTCCGCCGTGTTCGGCCCCATGGCCTTCTTCGGCGGGTCCACGGGCATCATCTTCCGGCAGTTCTCCTTCACCCTCATCACCGCCATGATGCTGTCGGTGGTGGTGGCCCTCGTCCTCACGCCCTCCCTCTGCGTCACCTTCCTGAAGCCCATCGAGAAGGGCCATGAGGCCGCCGAGAAGGGCTGGAAGGTCACGCGTCCCTTCTTCCTGTGGTTCGACCACTTCTACAACAAGATCAACCACATCTTCGTGGGCCAGCTCGAGCGCGTCCTCTCCAAGTGGGGTCGCTATGCCGTTATCTACGGCGTGATCGTGGTCGGCATGGGCGTCCTGTTCATGCGCCTGCCCACCGCCTTCCTCCCCGAGGAGGACCAGGGCATCATCATGACCCTCGTTCAGCTCCCCGCCGGATCCACCCTGGAGCAGACCCAGAAGGTCATGTCGGAGGTCCAGCAGTACTACCAGAACGACGAGAAGGAGGCTGTCGCCTCCTGCCTGACCGTGGGCGGATTCAGCGTGGCCGGTCGTGGTCAGAACAACGGCATGGCCTTCGTCAAGCTCAAGGACTGGCACCTCCGGGACCGCTCCGACCTGAAGGCGGAAGCCGTCATCCGGCGGGCCATGCGCACCTTCTCCGCGCGCCGGGATTCCATGGTCTTCGCCGTGGCGCCCCCCGCCATCCTGGAGCTCGGCAACGCGACGGGCTTCGACTTCCAACTGCAAGATCGCGGCGGCGTCGGCCATGCCAAGCTCATGGAGGCCCGGAATCAGCTGCTGGGCCTGGCGGCCCAGAACGCCAACCTCAAGGCCGTGCGCCCCAACGGCCTGGATGATCAGCCGGAATACAATGTCCGGCTCAACCAGGACCGGGCCGGCACGCTGGGGGTCCCCCTGCCGGCCATCAGCGACACCCTGGCCAGCGCCTGGGGCGGTTCCTATGTGAACGACTTCATCAACCGGGGCCGGGTCAAGCGGGTCTACATGCAGGCCGATGCCCCCTTCCGCATGCAGCTGGAGGACCTGAACAAGCTCTATGTCAGGAGCACCGCCGGGGCGATGGTGCCCTTCTCCGCCTTCTCTGCCGGCGAATGGAGCTATGGGTCCCCCAACCTCCAGCGCTACAACAGCTTCCCCTCAGTAAACATCCAGGGTGAACCCGCCGCCGGCAAGAGCACCGGCGACGCCATGCTGGCCATGGAGGACATCGTCAAGAAGCTCCCTGCCGGCATCGGCTTCGAGTGGACGGGCCTCTCCTACCAGGAACGGCAGGCAGGTTCCCAGGCCCCGGCGCTCTACGCCGTGTCCATCCTGGTGATCTTCCTGTGCCTCGCCGCCCTCTATGAAAGCTGGACGATCCCCTTCTCGATCCTCCTGGTGCTTCCCGTGGGCGTCTTCGGTGCCGTGCTGGCCACCTGGGGACGGGGCCTCTCCAGCGATGTCTATTTCCAGATCGGCCTGCTGACGACCCTCGGCCTCACCGCCAAGAACGCCATTCTCATCGTGCAGTTCGCCGAGGAGCAGATGGCCCAAGGCGTGGGCCTTCTCGAAGCCGCCATGGAAGCCTCCCGCCTCCGTCTCCGCCCCATCCTGATGACCTCGCTGGCCTTCACCTTCGGCGTGCTGCCGATGGCCCTGACCCGGGGGGCCGGCGCGGCGGCCCAGAACGCCATCGGCACCGGCGTGGTTGGCGGCATGCTGACGGCCACCTTCATCGCCATCTTCTACATCCCCCTGTCCTTCGTCCTGGTCAGCCAACTGTTCAGGAAGAAGCGCCAGGAGCCTGTCCCCGCAAGTGCCGGGAATTCCGAGGAGGGGCAGCCATGAGGTCGCTCAGAACCTGGTCCGTCCTTCCCCTCGCCTTCACCATGGTGGGCTGCGTCTCCATGGCCCCGAAGTACCGGGTGCCTGAACCGCCGGTGCCGAAGGCCTGGCCCGAAGGGCCTTCCTACAAGGCGGCCCCCAATACCACTGGTACCGCCGGGCAACCGGCCGCTGACCTCGCCTGGCAGGACTTCTTCGTCGACCCGCAGCTGCGGAAGGTCCTGGACCTCGCCCTCCGCAACAACCGGGATCTCCGGATCGCGGCGTTGAACACCGAGAAGGCGCGGGCCTACTACCGGATCCAGCGGGCCGAGCTGCTGCCCTCGATCAACGCCGTCGGGGCGGGAACCCGCCAACGGCTCCCTGCCAGCGTCTCGGGGGTCGGGCGATCGGTCGTCGTCGAACAGGACACGGTCAATGTCGGCATCAGCGCCTGGGAGTTGGACTTCTTCGGGCGCGTCCGGAGCCTGAAGAACCGGGCTCTGGAGCAGTACCTCGCCACGGAGCAGGCCCGCAACAGCGCGCAGATCTCGCTGCTGGCGGAAGTCGCCAATGTCTACCTCGCCCTCGGCGCCGACCGCGAAGGTCTGAAGCTCGCCCAGGAAACCCTCGTGAACCAGGAGGCTTCCTACAAGCTGATCCACCGCCGTTTTGAAGTCGGTGCCTCCTCCGAGATCGATGCCTACCGCGCCCAGGTCAGCGTCGAGACGGCACGGGGAGATGTGGCCCGGTACACCCGCACCGTGGCCCTGGATGAAAACGCGCTGAGGCTGCTGGTGGGCTCCGCCGTACCTGCGGAATGGCTTCCCGAGGCCCTGGGCAGCGTGACTGCCCTCAAGGACATCACCCCCGGGCTACCCTCCGAGGTGCTGACGCGCCGGCCCGACATCCTCATGGCCGAAAACCAGCTCAAGGCGGCCAACGCCAACATCGGCGCGGCGAGGGCGGCCTTCTTCCCCCGCATCTCCCTCACCACGAACATCGGCACCATGGGCAGCGAGCTTTCCGGGCTCTTCAAGACCGGCTCGGATTCCTGGGCCTTTTCGCCCCAGATCGTCCTGCCGATCTTCAATGCCGGCGCCCGGTGGGCCAACCTCAAGGCAGCCAACGCCGACCGGGATATCACCCTGGCCCAGTACGAGAAGGCCATCCAGGTGGCCTTCAAGGAAGTCGCTGATGCGCTGGCCCAGCGCGGCACCCTTGATGACCAGCTGGCCGCCCAGGAAACGCTCACGCGGGCCCTGGAAGGAACCCACCGCCTGGCCACGGCCCGCTACGCGGCGGGCATCGATGGGTATCTGAGCGTCCTGGACGCCCAGCGCTCCCTCTATGCCGCCCAGCAGGGGCTTATCGCCCTCCGCCAGGCCAAATACGGCAACCTCGTCAGCCTCTACAAGGTTCTCGGCGGCGGCTGGAATCCCTCCGAGCGCCCCGCTGCGTCCAAGCCCCCCCAACCTGCTTCGGCGGCAAGCAAACCATCTGCCTCCTGAGCCAGCCCCTGCGACCCGCCGGCCTGCCGGCGGGTCGCCTCTTGCTCCTCCCCTCGGCGAGGTGTCTGAACGCCAGGCGAAGATCGGGCGTCAGGGGGCCGCTTTCCCGAGAACCGGCTTCTTCACCGGTTCCGTGAGGTTGCAGGAGGCGCAGCGATGGAAGAAGTCCCCACGCCGGGTGCTGGGGATGATCCGCATGGGCTGCCCGCAAGTGGGACACGGAGCCCCGTGGACCTGAGGGGCCGGCGCCTCTTCGAGTTCGGCCACCACGCTGGACACGAACCCCCGGATATCGGTCATGAAGGCGGTTCGGGTTTCCTCCCCGCGCCGCATCCGCTCCAGGCGGGCCTCCCAGCTGCCCGTCAACTCCGCGCTGCGCAGAGCTTCGGCCGGAAGCCCCTGGATGAGCCGGATGCCCTTGTCCGTGGGCAGCAGGATGTTGCGCTTACGCTCAATGTAGGCCCGCTTGATGAGCGTCTCGATCATGTTGGCGCGCGTCGCCGGGGTGCCCAGACCGCAATCCCGCATGGCCCCGCGCAGGGCTTCATCGTCCAGTTCCCTGCCCGCCCCCTGCATGGCGGACAGGAGGTCGCCCTCGCTCATGCGCTTGGGAGGCGTCGTCTTCCCTTCCTTGGGCTGCAGCGAAGCGACTTCCACCGTTTCGCCCTTCTTCACGACGGGCAGCCCTCCCTCGAGTTCCTCGTCGCCGTCCTCGTCTGCCTCGGCAGGTTCGGTGGCCTTCTCCACCTTCTTCCGGCGATAGGGAGGATCGATGGCAGACCATCCCTCCTCTTTCACCACAGTGCCATTGGTCTTGAAGGTCTCGCCCTCGACTTCCGTGATGATCGTGGTCTTGGCCTCCACCCGATCCGGGAAATAGGCCGCCAGGAAGCGCCGGGCGATGAGGTCGTAGATCCGCAGCTCGTCACCCGCGAGACCCTTCGCAGGCTTCTCTGTGGGCACCAAGGCCGCGTGGTCCTCCACTTCCTGGTCGTTGACGAAGCGCTTGTCCAGCTTCACGGGCCACCGCTGACGGAGCTGCTCGAGGAAGGGCTGGAGATCCGTGAGCTGCCCCTGAGCCAGCGCCTTGATCCACTGCGGGGCCTTGAGGGCATCGGCTTCCGTCAGGTGGCGGCTGTTGGTACGGGGGTAGGAGATGAGCTGCTTTTCGTACAGGTTCTGCGCCAAGCCCAGCGTGCCTTCGGCGGTGAAGCCGAAGCGCTTGTTGGCTTCCTTCTGCAGGTTGGTGAGGTCGTACAGCAGGTCCGGTTTCTTCTTCTCCGTCCTGCCCGTGGCACTTTTGATCCTTCCGGGCCGGCCCTCGAGATTCGCCGCCAGGGCCCGGGCCTCCGCCTCAGTGCCGAAGCGCTCCTGCGTCTGCCCGTCCTGCTCCTTGAACCACCGCCCCTCGTACTCCCCGTTGGCATGGGCGAACCGGGCCCGCAGGGTCCAGAAGGGCTGGGGCTTGAAGTCGCGGATGTCCAGCTCCCGGCGCACCAGCAGAGCCAGGGTCGGCGTCTGTACCCGGCCCACGCTCCACACGCCCTCCTCGGCCCCCGCGCGGCGCATGCGGAGGGTCTGCGCCCGCGTGGCATTGATGCCCACCAGCCAATCCGCCTCCTGGCGGCTGCGCGCGGCATCCCGGAGGCCGGTGTAGGCTTCGCCGGGTTTCATGGCGGCGTAGGCGGCCTGGATCGCCTCCGGTGTGAGGCTGGAGGTCCAGAAACGCTGGACCGGCCGGGTGCACCCCGCCAGACGGTAGACGAGATCAAAGATCAGTTCCCCCTCGCGCCCGGCGTCCGTGGCGTTCACCACCTCGGTGATGTCCGCCCGGTTCATCAGGCGCGCCACGATCTCGAATTGTTCCTTCGTCTGCTCGATGGGCGTGTAGCGGAAGGGCTCGGGGAAAATGGGAAGTCGGTCCCAGCGCCAAGCCTTCCAGGCCGGATCATAGCCTTCGGGATTCAGGGCCTCGACCAGGTGCCCGACGCACCAGGTCACCACCAGGCCGTTTCCTTCGATGAGGCTGCGGCCCCGTCCCGACAGGCCCAGGGCCTCCGCCAAGGCGCGGCCCATGCTCGGTTTCTCGGCGATGATCAGGCGCAGGGTGACTCCAAGGCTCAGCTCCCATTGTAGGGGAGGACCCGGTTCCTAGAGCCCCAGAGCCCTGGGCAGCCGGGGGCTGGAGATCAGATCGATGAAGACCGCCCAGCGCCGGTCCGGGTGTTCGGCGGTGCCTCCCCGCTTCTCGACCCACTCGCGCACGAGCTGCTCACCGAGGTTGTAGTTGATGACATAGCTGCGATAGGTGTCGATGAAACGCAGGCGCTGGGCCGCCTGGGCCGGGCTTCGCAAGGAGTAGCGGACCAGGAAGGCCTCGGCTTCCGCCCGGGCGAGGTGGCCATCCAGATAGCCCCGGGCGGCCTCATTGTCGGCGAAGGCCAGCACCTTCAGCTCCGCCTGCACCTGCGCCCACCGCTCGGCCTCGGCAGGATCAAGACCCGCCAGGGGGAAGAGCACCTCGCGCTCGAAGGCCTGTTTTTCCGGGCCTGGGAAGGCCACCTCGATGCCGAAGTTGGCGGTGCCTTCGGCGATGAGGGACTGGGGTGAGAACAGCGGATAGACCGTGAACTCCACCCAGCCCCGGCCCCCCGGCGGTCCCTGGGCGAAGCGCTGCTCCAGCAGGGCGTTGTAGACATGGTGGCCCGGATAGCCCTCGTGGGCCGCCAGATCCAGGGCCCGGTCGATGGCGATGGGCAGATCCAGGTTCACCTGGATCACCGAGGTGCCCCTCCCCTGGTACCAGTTGTAGGCTGACCAGGACTTGCCGGTGACATACTCCACGCGGAAGTGATCGGAGGCCGGCAGGACCGCATGGGCTCGCGTGCGCTCCCGGGCCTCCGCAATGGCCGCCTGGAAGACGGCATCGACCCGAGCACCGGGGATGAGAACCCGCTCTCGCGCCTCCTGGTAACGCTCCTGGACCGTGCCAGGACCCGCCAGGAGATGATCCAGCCGGGCCAGGGCCGACTCGAAGGCCGCCTCCGGAATGCCGGGAGGACGGACCTGGTAGAGCGCCTCGGCTTCGTCGTCGAAACGGAAGCGATGCCCCCCGAGGCGGTCCAGGTGGGCCGCCACGGCCTGGAGTTGACCGAGGAGGTAATCACGGCGCAGGTGTTCATCGGCGGGTGCAGCCGCGGCCACCCCATCCTGGATCCGGCACGCCTCGGCCCTCAGTTCGGGGAGGGCCCGTGGACTCCCGGCCTCAGCGGCGTCCTTCCACGACGGCGGACCGTAGTAGGCATCCACGAAATGGGGGTCGTGGCGCCCCACCGCCAGCACCAGGTTCACATAGGCGGCCGCCCACCCGGAAAGGTCCCCGCTCATCCGCACCCCCAAGTCCATACGCCCTGCAAACCCATCCTAAGCTCTCCGCCCGATGGCTTGGTGGCATGTGGAATAGGCGTTGAATGAGCGGGAGGTTCCTTGCGTAGCCGACATGCGTCGGTCAGCCCTTGCTTATTCCCACCTTCATGGATGTTCCATGGGATCCGCTTCATGCCGCCTCGGTGGTGCTTGAATGCGGTACCAGCCAGATCCTCAGCCTCGCAGGCTGGCTCATGTCCTTGAATCAATCACCATGCCTGAAGGCCTCTGGGGCCTCGGTCATGAGACGGCCCTCGCCAATTCCCTGGCCTCGATTTTCGGGAGGACATCATCTTCTATCCTCAGCCTTGATCTTCGGTTTCAAGAATAGAATGGGACATCCCCGCGCCATGCACTCTTCCCGGGAGGTTCCCGATGAACGCCACCGTCTCATTCACGCTGAACGGCAAGCCAGTCACCGTCGCGAGTCCCCGTGATCGCATGCTGGTATGGGTTCTGCGCGACGAATTGGGGCTCACGGGCACCAAGGTGGGCTGCGAGGCCGGACTCTGCGGAGCCTGCACCGTGCTCGTCGACTTCGAGGCGGTGCTCTCCTGCTCCACGCCACTGGGAGATGTGGCTGGGAAGTCGGTGCTCACCATCGAGGGCCTGGCCCATGACGGGAAGCTGAATCCGGTTCAGGAAGCCTTCCAGGAGCACCACGCCTTCCAGTGCGGCTACTGCACCTCCGGGATGATCATGGCCGCCTGGGCCTTCCTGAAGAAGAAACCCAAGGCCACGAGAACCGAGATCGTCGAGGCCATGGAGGGGAACATCTGCCGCTGCGGGGCCCATGTGAGGATCCTGGACGCGGTCGAATCGGCAGGCAAGGCCATGGGAGGTGTGCGATGAGGCGCCGGGACTTCCTCCAGGGCGTCGCTACTGGCACGCTCACCTTCTTCTTCGCCACCCCCGCCGGGGCGGCGCCCATCGTGCCGACCCGACCCGGCACCTACCCCGAGGACTTCAATGCCTACCTGAAGATCTCGGCCGACGGCCGCGTGAGCTGCCTGGTGGGGAAGGTGGAGCTGGGGCAAGGTGCCATGACCGTTCTGGCGATGCTCGTCGCCGAGGAACTGGAGCTGGATCCCGCCCAGGTGGACATGATCCTGGGTGACACGGACCTTTGCCCCTGGGACATGCCCACCGGCGGCTCCCTCACCATGTGGCATACGGCCCCGGTCCTGCGGGGCGCCGCGGCAGAGGCGCGGGCCGTGCTCCTGCGCATGGCCTCCAAAGCCCTGGGCGCCCCGGTCTCAGACCTGGCTCTGAAGGATGGCGCCATCTGGGTGAAGGCGGTCCCCGCGCGCCGCACCACCTTTGGCGAGCTGGTCAAGGGTCGGAAGATGGAGCGGCACCTGGGCAAGGTCAAGCCCAAGCCCCTCTCGGACTGCACGCTGATCGGGCGCCGCGTCCCCCGCAAGGACGCCCTCGCCAAGGTCACCGGCGCCGCCAAGTATGCGGGCGATCTGCGCTTTCCCGGAACGCTCCACGCCTGCATCCTGCGGCCCCCGGCCCACGGCCTGGCCCTGACCACCGCTGACACGGCGGCCGCCGAACGGATTCCTGGCGTCCGCGTCGTGCGGGACAGCACCCTCCTGGCCGTGCTCCACCCTCAACCCGACACCGCCCGCAAGGCGCTCGCCCTCGTGAAGGGCACCTTCGAGGGGACCGAACCCGATGTGGACGATGTGCGGATCTATCAGCACCTCGTGGACAAGGCAGCGCCCGGGCAGCGCGTGGTGATCTCCCGCGGCGACATCGCGGCGGGTGAGAAGCGGGCCGCCACCGTGGTGGAGGGGGAATACCGCAACGCCTACGAAAGCCACGCCACGCTCGAACCCCACACCTCCGTCGCCAAGTGGGAAGACGGCCGCATGACGGTCTGGGCCTCCACCCAGTCGCCCTTCGTCTTCCGCGACACCGTGGCCGAGGCTCTCAAGCTGGGCCCGGACAAAGTCCGCATCATCGCCCAGTTCGTGGGGGGCGGTTTCGGCGGCAAGCTCGTG